>REDM01000178.1 GCA_007693485.1 Spirochaetaceae bacterium | reverse complement strand
TCACCGAAAGTACATCACGGCAGAGGATCATGTGACACTCAGGGACGCTGCTCTGGTTGAGAATGTCGTGGTACTCGAACATGATCATGTCGCGAAGCACGCTCGAAATAGTTGAACCGCTGGGCCCCTGGGTGATGTAGGATTCCATATGCGGCGGAACCGATTCGGTCTTCACGACCAGACTCGGGGCGTTCGATATGCTGAGAAGGTCGTTATCACCGGCCCAGATGCGGATTCGCTTCTGGGGATTTTTCGCTTTCAAAATGGCGGCGAATGAATACGTCTCGAATCCCTTCCCACAGCCGGGATTCCACGCATTGAATACCGCTGAATCCGTCGATGGAATCACCGCGGCAACGGCATCCCAGTACGGCTTGTCCCACAGACGCCCAGTACATCCAGAGCTGAAGGTACCCGCGAAATCGACGGCGTCTTCGGCCCCCGAGAACTGAATGGAGACGCCCTGATCGTTTCGCATGGAACGCCAGGTCTGATACCGGTCGCGAATCCACCCGCGGTTGATGTCACTTGCGTAGAGCACCTTGAAGGTCGCCAGCCCATCGACAACAAATTGGTAATCCGCGTCGGTGGGTGTGACCGCCTGAGCTGCCGGCTCCGTAACGGCCGCGACCAGTCGGGCCGCCGAGGGTAAATCGGGCACCTCACGCGGCAGCTCGGTCTCTTTGGCAAAGATGCGCTCAACATCCAGAATGATATAGAGCCGGTCATCGTGCTCGACCACGCCACTGATATACTTGATATTGATGTCGGCAAAAATTGGATGCGGCGGCTGGATTGATTCCGACGAGATCCCCACTACCCGGTCGATTCTGTCGACAATCACGCCGATCAGGTTGTGCTCGAGCCGTAGAATCAGCCCATCTTCCGCCTCGCCTTCGGGGCGGGGTTCGGCGGGCTGATTGAACATCAGTCGCAGGTCGATGATGGAAATAATCTCTCCACGCAGATTGTACACGCCCGCCACAAAGGGAAGCGTGTTGGGAACGTAGGTGAAGCCCGCAAACTTTGCGATCTCCTTCACCTTCATGATGTCGATACCGTAATCTTTCCCTGCAAGCGAAAAGGTCACCATCTTGAAATCGATGCGATCGGCCTCTTCGTCGGCGGCGGCATCCCGGCCGAACCCGAAACTGCGGAACCCCGAGACGCCCACGTCAGCGGATTGTTGTTTCACGTCGTTTCCGTTGTTCCATTTCATGTTTCAGTCCCAGTTCAAGAAGCTGACTCACGTCGATGATGAGACAGACCGTACCGTCTCCGGTGATGTTTGCACCGGCGATGCCGGGCGCATTGGTATAGTGATCGCGCAAGGGCTTGATCACGACGTCTTCTTCCCCAATCAGAGAATCAACTACGAGCCCCATCTTCTTGTCACCGCTTCCCACGATCACAACAAAGTGGTGCTCTTTCTGCTCTTCGGTCGAAATCTGAAACAGACGGTTCAAGCGAATCAACGAAACCACGTCGTCGCGCACATTGAAGACCTCGTAGTTGTCGATCAGCTTGATGTCGGAGGGACGTATACGGTGACTGTCGATTACCGAGGTAATTGGAATCGCATACTTTTCTTTTCCAACGCGAACCAGCAGCCCTTGAATGATTGCGAGGGTAAGCGGGATTTTGATCGTGAACCGCGTTCCCATACCGGCCTCGGACCAGACCGTTACGGTACCGTTGAGTTTCTCGATCTGGCGCTTTACGACATCGAGTCCAACTCCCCGCCCCGAGACGCTCGTAATCCGTTCCGCGGTAGAAAATCCGGGATCGAAGATCAGGTTGAACGCCTCAACATCGGTGAGAGCTTTTCCTGGGTGAATTACGCCACGATCTATTGCGCGAGCACGCACCTTATCGACGTTGATCCCCCGACCGTCATCGGATATCTCAATGACGATCATGTTGCCTTCATTCCCGGCCTTCAGAAGTACCGTTCCGGCCTCGGCCTTACCCGCCTCAAGCCGATCCGCCGGCGACTCGATCCCGTGGTCGATGGAGTTTCGAACGCAGTGGATCAATGGATCAAGCAGGTCTTCGATGACGGATTTATCGAGCTCGGTGTCTTCACCTTCGATCTCGAGTTTGATCTTCTTCTCAAGCGACCGAGACAGGTCGCGAACCAGTCGGGGAAAACGCGAAAAGATCTGCGCAATTGGAACCATGCGAATCCGCATCACCCCTTCCTGCAGCTCCCCGGCGATGCGCCCCAGATTCTGTGCGTTCGAACGGAACTTTCCGACCGATGCTTTGAGACGGCTTTCAAAGTCATCGTGCAGGGTGTAGAGCGATCCAAAACGGCCGACGATCTCTTTGCGAATCTGTTTTGCCGACGCACCGCGTTGCATCTGTTCGAGGTATCCTGGAAGGGAATCAAACAGCGATTTCAGCAGATCACGGAACTCCTGGTCGGTTGATTCAAACCGGGTCAACGCGTCACCAAACTCCGCCACAAGCTGATTAAATCCGGCCTTGTTGATGACGGTCTCGCTGACAAGATTGAGAAGGTTGTCGACCCGGCGACTCTCCACTCGAAGCATGGAGCCCCCGCTCTTGCGCTCGGCCCCGTCATCGTCCGATTCTCCCGCCGGTGCGGCGGAATCCCCGCCGCTTGCCGGTGCCGCGGGCTCTGAGGCCGCGCTCGTTGTGGCTGTCTGGTTCGCCGGTCGGCTTGCGCCGTTCCCGTTGGGCGCCGGTGTTGCGTCAGCGGGTGGTACCACCTCCGCGACCGGGGCTGAAGGCGCTGCCACCGGTTCAGCGGCTGCGGTCTCTTTGATTGATACCGGATCCGCCGGATCGGCGCTGAGTTCGGTCACCGAAACATCGGTTGAGACGTCCGATATGTATGCGGACTTCTTTACAATATCCAACGGCTCGCGCGTACCAAGGTAATAGATTACCGTGGGAAAGAAATTGTCCTCGTACAGCGCTTCAAAGTCGGGCTCGGTCTTCAACACCCGGCCCACCTTCTTCAGCGCCGCGAACACCTGGATTCCTCCAACGGTATTCATTGGGTTGTCCTTGTCAAACGTAACGACAACCCGGGCGGCCCGCTCGCCAGACTCAAGCGCACCAATGACCTCAGCAGCATCGGCAGGATCAACCACCGAAGCATCGCTCGATTCGTTGGCGGTCATGGTGCTGTGTGTTGAAATGACGGAGGCGGCCTCCGTCGTGCCACCCGGTTGGGGCGCCGGCTCCTGCGCGAGTATCGCCGAAAGTGCTCCGCGCAGCGTGGAGGAGTCGCCCTGATAGACCGAACCGCGAGAACGAATCGTGAGCATCTCTTTGATGAGGTCGATGGACCGCAACAGCGTATCCACGATATCCGGCGTCACAGCAACTATGTCGCTTCGGATGGCATCAAGAACGTCCTCGACCACGTGCGTGAAGGTGGAGAGTTCATCCATCTGCACGGTCGCCGAAGCACCTTTCAGCGTATGAGCGGCGCGGAAGATTTCGTCGATCGCATCAGCATCGTCGGGATTGGTTTCGAGCACCAGGATATTGCTTTCCAGCACCTCGACCTGAAGCTCCGCTTCAACGAAGAAGTCTTTCAGCAACTCCTCATTATTGGGGTCGAGGTAATCGCTCATGCCTCTCCAATCATATACATATCCCGCGTTAAGTCAAGCCGAAAACCCTTCGATACTATTGAGGGTTTAGAGGTCCGTGATTGATTCAGGGCTCGATTATTTTGTACGTATCGCGTAGAATAGAACCGAGGAGTTACCGTGTGAGGACCCTGTCCCGTGCGCTCTGTGTACTGTTCGTTGTGACGTGGCTTGCCGGCCCGCTCTACTCCGCCGACATCCGAGTTCCACGGCTCGAGATGATGAGTCGCGCATTCCTGGACGAGGATCTGTTTCGTCTTACGACGCGCGTTGACCTTGAGATGGCACTCGAGGGTGGGTACAAATTTGGCGCTGATGTCGGGTTTCGGTTTCAGAATCAGCGCATTGAAGAGCCTACCGAACTGACCGGCACCACATATGACGGCGACGAGGCCGAGCGCATCAACGCTCTGTTCAACAACACCCTGCGGTTTCAGTACGCTCGAGCCATTACCCGCGAAATATTCGGCGCTCCGCTGGATCTGATCTACTTCACCGGTGCCATCGACCGCTTCGCGTCCGGCCATGAGTTTGAGCGGCGCTTTGCCACCCGCCCCTTTGCCTCGGAATACTCCGGGTTTCGCTACTTTCCCGATGGCGTCCAGTACGACGGTATTCACGCGGTGCGCGGTACCGGCCTTCAACTGCGCGGGCCTACCGGGTCCGACCGATTGTCGGCCGATCTCTACCTCTATCAGGATGAACAGATCCGCCCGGGGGTCTTCTCCGGCGACGGTCGGGTGCTCTTCAACCACCCCCAGGTAAAGATCGAAGGCTTTGTTGGAGCAACATTCCCCGAGGCAGCCGCCGGTGTGTATCGGGGCGGGATGCTGCTGTTCTTTGATTCCGGTGTCGGCGGCGAGTTCCTGGCCCAGGTTGGTCTGCCCTACTGGGCGCCAAATGGTTCGGAGGATGATCTCTCCCTCGACGATTTTTTTATCATGATTGAACCGCGAATCCGGCTCGAGTCGTTCGGCATCTTTCTGACTCTGTTCTGGCATCCAGCAGTCTACGAACAACGCCCCACCGGGGAAGAGGGTTCGCTCGACCTGAACATGAAGCTTCTGCTTGGTAATCCGTTCACTGGTGGTCCGTACGGCGGTATCGATCACACCATTCAGTTCATGCCGGAAGGCGACGAACAGGTGGAGCTGTCTGTTTCTCCCTTTCTGCGCGTTGCAACATCGGGTGTGCTGTGGGACATGACCCTCCGTGCGAAGGTCTATCCATTTGATCTCACCGATGCCGTCCAGGCCTTCTTCGGAATCCGAACGGAGTTTTGATCATGAACAACCGAACCCGATCCATCCGTGGCGCGCTCTGCGCGCTTTCTCTCCTGCTCGCCGCCGTACCTGTGGTCACCGCCACGGAGGTCTTTGCGGACATTTCTGCAGGCAACCTCGGATTCGCGCGCGACCGCGCACCCGGCGATACCGGGCTCCCCAGAGACTCGTACCCGTGGGGTTTCACCGCCGGAATCGTCCATCCGGTGTTTGACACGGTCGATCTGGAACTGGCGCTGCGCCGCGATCCTGTCACCGGAAACAGCACTGACTTGCTCTTCCATCATCGCGCCGAATACGTTGAACTCTCCGTCGGTCCATTTCTCGGTGTCTACAACAGTGAGGCCAAACCGGGTCTACTCCAACCGGGAGTTCTTGCCGCACTCCGTTTCAATTTTGGATCCGTCGGTTTTGCTGCCGCCTCCATACGCGCCGCGTTGGGCGACGATCCCTCGGACGAAGGTGACTATCGGCAGAGCGAACGCTGGTACGAAGCGGGTATCTTCGTTCCCAACGTCGTGCTCTCTCTGTTCCACGGGAAGAGAGAGTTTCTCGAAGTCCGCGACATTGGTCCGGTTACCGACACAAGAACCGCCACCGAACTTCGTGCCCGGGTCTTTCAAAAGAACGTACCCTATCGAATCAACCTGTCCTTTGGCTACCACGACTATGAAAAGGCGTTTGCCACCGAGACGCAAGCCTTTGGAGCCCTCATCCTCGGCAAAGAGGTCATCGCCCAGGTTTCGCCACGCGTTGAGCTGTCTCTGCGCCTCGAAAGCGCCCTCTACGCCTTTGGACGAGCCGAGTTACTCGGTGATGAATCGGGTACCAACTACTTCTTTCGCGCCGGAGCGGGAACTCGCATACGCATCGATCAGCCAAACTAATCTGCCCCGAAGCTTGGTGAAAAATCAGCGAGACGAAAGCAGGGCGCCACAATGGTGATTTGTAGAGGGTATGAGATCGATTACCCGCTCAATTTCCGTCGCAGAGGCGCCGCACACCTTCGTGCCGCGGTTTCGCTGCCGTCACTGTGGTCGCGGCTGCACCCGCGACATGGCACGTGCGACAGCGTCCACCACCTCCACGGTGGCCAACCGGATCGAACGCGTTGGTCGGGGGGCTTCGCACCCTGGTGGACAGTGCAATGCGCGTCCGAAGCCACCTGCAGCACTGCCCAGAGGGAGAATCCTCAGTTCGTGGCGAACTACTTCGACCGGCAACTGAGGAAGGATCTCAAGGAGTGCGTGAGGCATACTGTCTGGCATGACTGGGGCTGGATACGAGGGCTCCGATACATGCGGCCGCGTTTTCACCAAGCTTCGCGGCAGTTACGTCATCTTGACCGCGCCGCACTATGGTTGCTATACAGTTGACGTGCAGCACGATACCCTCGGTCATTTTTGCGGCGTCGCGGGAATTTTCTCTCGCGACGCAATCAACATTCCGGAACAGCTCTTCTTTCCCCTCTTTTCTCTGCAGCATCGTGGGCAGGAAAGTGCGGGCATCGCCTACCGACGCGATGGGGAAACCATCGTCTACAAAGACTTGGGAATGGTCGCGCAGGTGCTGGGCCGGTACCTTGATCGGGATCGGCCGTCTCACCTGGGTATTGGCCATGTCCGCTACTCAACCCACGGCGGAAACAAACTGGAGAATGCCCAACCCATCCATGTCCGGTGCAACAAGGGAGAAATAGCCCTCGCACATAACGGAAACATCTCCAACAGCCGCCGGCTCCAGGCTGAGCTCTTCGACGATGGATCAATCTTTCAGACCTCTTCCGACAGCGAGCTTGTTCTCCACCTTATCTCACGGTCGCGTGCTTCGAGTTTCACCGAAGCGCTGGTGGAAACCCTTGACCGCGTTGAGGGTGCCTTCAGCATGGTGCTGATGCACGACGACAGTCTCATCGCCGTGCGTGATCCGTCCGGGTTTCGCCCCCTCTTCGTGGGGACCGAAAACGGGCGCACCGTGGTGGCCTCGGAAAGCTGCGCCCTCGATATTCTCAACATGTTCGAGTATCGAGAACTCGAACCCGGCGAGATGATTCGCATCGATCGCGATGGGATCACGTCGACCATGCTCCCCCGGAAACTGCCGACACGGCAGTGCATCTTCGAGCTCATCTATTTTGCTCGGCCCGACTCTACCGTGTTTCGCACCTCGGTCTACTCCAGCCGGAAACGCATGGGCGCGGAGCTCGCCCGAGCGGACGGACGCATCGGTGACATTGTGATTCCCGTACCCGATTCAGGAAACAGCGCGGCGCTGGGGTACGCGGAGGAGTCGGGACTCCCGTTCGACCTCGGCCTCACCCGAAACCACTATGCGGGTCGTTCCTTCATCATGCCCACAACCGGCGAACGTCAGATGGCAGTGCGGATGAAGCTCCATCCAATCCGCGATATCATCCGGGGCAAGCGCGTGATTCTGGTGGACGACTCCCTGGTGAGGGGAACCACGGCAAAGATACTGGTGTCACTGATGAAGGAGGCGGGAGCCTCCGAGGTGCACCTTCGACTCTCAGCTCCTGAGATCCGCTGGCCCTGTTTCTTTGGCATCGACATTCCCACTCGCGAAGAGCTGATCTCAAACAGCATGACGCCCGAGGAGATCGCGCGCGCAATCGGCGCCGACTCGGTTCGGTTTCTGTCGATCGAGCAGCTCAAGCGGTGCGTCAGTGAACCGCATCGGTACTGCGTCTCCTGTTTTACCGGCCGCTATCCGTTTGCCGTTCCACTTCCGGACGCCCTGATGGAGGAAGAGTCATGAACGGTCCCCGCACGTACCGTGAAGCAGGAGTCGATATTGATGCGGGTGACCGATTTGCCCGGTTCATTGGATCGATCAAATCGCCGGCCCTTCTGAAATCGATCGGCGGCTTTGCCGGTGGCGTTCCGTTGGACGTGCACCGATTTCGCAACCCCGTGCTGCTCTCCAGCACCGACGGCGTCGGAACCAAGCTGCTCGTGGCGCGCGAACTCGGAAGCTATGACACCGTGGGCATTGATCTGGTGGCCATGTGCGTAAACGATCTGCTGGTCTGCGGCGCCGAACCCCTGCTCTTTCTGGACTACATCGCGTGCGGTGCAATCAACGAGCCGGTTCTTCAGGCGGTGGTTCACGGGATTGTGCGCGGGTGTGAGATGGCCCGCTGCGTGCTCGCCGGCGGAGAGACCGCAGAAATGCCGGATCTGTACGCAGACGACGAAATAGACCTCGCCGGATTTTCGGTTGGACTCGTGGAGCGCGACCGCCAGCTTCCCCGCCTTGCCGACATCCGGCCGGGAGACCGGATTGTCGGTCTTGCATCCTCGGGTGTCCACTCAAACGGGTTCAGCCTGGTGCGTAAGGTGCTTCCCAAGCGCTACTGGCACACTGCGCTCACGCCCACGATCATCTATGAACCGCAGATGCGTTTCCTTCGGGAGCACGACGCGGTGACCGCGGCGGCACATATCACCGGCGGAGGGTTGGAAGGCAATATCGAGCGTGTGATTCCCGGGGGGATGGTCGCCCGGTTGACGTGGGACTGGCCGGTGCCCGAGGTTTTTGCACTGATTCAGGAGCATGGACGGATCACTCGCGAAGAAATGCGCCGAGTGTTCAACATGGGCATCGGCCTGGCCGCAATCATCACCGAGAACGGCTGCGACGCCGTACTCGCTGCGGCTCACGCATCGGGCATCGACCTGGTACCGATCGGAACCGTGCAGGAAGCAGAGTCCTGAGCATGGCGAATCTCGCGGTCTTTGCATCCGGCACCGGCACCAACTTCTGCGCGATCGCCGATCGCATTGCGACCACCGCTCACCAGGTGGTATGTCTTCTCGGCGATGTTCCCGATGCGCCGGTCTTGCAGAGGGCTGCTGAACGCGGGATTCCCGCCCACTGTATTTCCTACCGCGCGCGACCCAGGGAAGACGCCGAGTTGGAGCTCCTTGCTCACGTGAACCGGTACAACACAGACCTGATCGCCCTCGCCGGTTTCATGCGCCTGCTCACCCCGCAGTTTCTTGACGCATTCTCGGGCCAGGTAATCAATGTCCATCCTTCGCTCCTGCCGCGTTACCCCGGCATTGGCGCCATTGAAAAAAGCATTGAAAGTAGTGATACTGAGCTGGGAATTACGATTCATGAGGTGGATTACGGTCTCGACACCGGGCCCGTTCTGTTGCAGCGCTCGTTCGACCGGAACGGTGGTGATTCGCCGGCCGTTCTCGCCGAGCGTATTCATCACCTGGAACATCGCTGGTACCCCGAGGTGATCATTGGCCTGCTGGACGCACTGCCCCGCAAAGATTCATGATCCCGGACACCCTGCGAAGCACCACACGGAGGCACTGATTGAGAGTACTGATTCTCGGAAACGGGGCACGCGAACACGCCATCACCTGGAAGTTCTCCCAGAGCCGAAGGATCGCCGGTCTCTTTGTAGCTCCCGGTAATGCCGGAACCAACAGCATCGCTACCAACCTGCCACACGTGAATCCATGTGACCCGCAGGAGGTACTGGACGCCTGTCAGGGATTCCGGATTAATCACGTGTTTATCGGCGGCGAAGATCCGCTTGCTGCCGGAGTCTCTGACGCTCTGATTGAGGCGGGCATTCCCTGCATTGGCCCCCGACGCAAAACTGCACAGCTTGAGACGAGCAAGGCGTTCTCCAAAGCATTCATGGAACGAAACGGCATTCCCACCGCCCAGGCAAACGCCTTCACCTATTTCCCGGCCTTCGAGCGCGTCGTCCGCGAACGCGATCACCGGCTCGTGCTGAAGAAGAGCGGCCTCGCTGCCGGAAAAGGCGTACTGGAATCCGACGACACCGATGAGATGCTCGCCTACGGCAAGAGCGTGCTCGAGACCGATACCCTGGTGGTCGAAGACCACCTTGTGGGCTACGAGGTCTCGGTATTCGCAATCACCGACGGCATTACCCATCAACTCCTCCCGTGCTGTACCGATTACAAAAAAGCGGGTGATGGAGGAACGGGGCCCAACACCGGCGGCATGGGCTCGATCTGTCCGGTCCCGTGGCTCGAGAACACGGCATGGGAGCAGATACAAAACGAGATCGTCGAGCCCACCTTCACCGCCCTGCGCGCGGAGGGCCTCTCCTTCGTCGGCGTGCTCTACTTCGGCATCATGGTTACGGCAAACGGTCCCTTCGTTCTCGAGTACAACGTCCGCTTTGGAGACCCCGAGGCACAGGTCCTGCTCCCCTTGATTCGCGCTGATTTTGGCGACCTGTGTGAGGCAATGACCAAGCAGCGGCTCTCCGAGTTCTCCATCGAAGTGTCTCCGAAAAGTTCGGTGGGAGTGGTTGTGGCGGCGAAAGGATATCCCGGCGTGTACGATACGGGCATCCCCGTCACGGGGTTACCGACCGACGACTCAGCCCTGGTGTTCCACGCGGCAACCACCGAGCGCGACGGAGTTACACTCACCGGAAGCGGCCGTTGTTTTACCGTTGTGGGTCGCGGGAAGGAGCTGCTGGACGCGATGAATACCGCGTACGCAGCCGTGGGGTCGGTTCGCTTTGACGGGGCGTGGTTTCGAAGCGACATCGGCGGACGCATCTTCGGAAACTGATCGAGATCAGGCCGAGAGTCAGGACGGGTCGCGAAATCGCTGCTGCTGCCGGCTCGCCTCGTAGAGAAGAATCCCTGCGGATACGCTGACATTCAACGAGTCCACGGTACCACCGGTGGGAATTCGCACGACGGTGTCGCACCGATCCCGTACCAGACGGCTCAGCCCCTCGCCTTCGCTGCCCAGTACCAGCGCTACTCGTCCACTCAGTTGTTGCTGGTCAACCGGCTCGCCGGTCATATCCGCACCGTAGATCCAGAAGTCGGCCTTCTTCAACGCCTCGAGTGCGGCGGCGATGTTAGGAACCTCTACGGTCGAGACCACTGCGGCCGCTCCGGCCGAGGAGCGAAGCACTGCGTCGGTTTTTCCCGCGGCTCGCCGTGAGGGGAGCACCACGAAATCAACGCCAAACTGGTCGGCCGAGCGCAGGATGGCACCGAGATTGTGCGGATCGCTGAGGTGGTCCAGAACCAAAACGATCGCCTGCTGCTCTCGGATCGACGCGATCGCGTCGGTCAGCGTGCGGACCGAAGGCCCGGCCAGCGCGGCAACCAGGACTGCCCCGCGAGCTTTTTCGCCCCCAATTCGATCAATTTCACGGCGATCAACCCGCCGAACGGTCACCTTGTGGATACGGGCAAGCCGTTCGAGCTGCTCGCCTCGAGACCCCTGCCCGTGAAGATAGAGCGTCGCGTGTGCGTCCTGTGGTCCGACCGAGGATATGGCCGCGCAGATTGCATGATACCCGGTAATCGTCTGAACGGCTTCGCTCAATCGTATCTCCGGACCAGGTCGATGACCCCATCGTGGTTGGTATCGCGCTCGTATCGTTCGATGTAGATCCCTCCGGTCAGAAACACCCAGAGATCTATCCGTCCATCATGATTCGAATCGATCTCTTCGCGCACAAGTACTTCATTGCGGTAAAAATAAAAGTTATCCATTCGCCCGTCGTGGTTGGTGTCCACCGCTTCCATCTCTTTACGAAACACATCGTTGAGTTTCAGCGCGTAGTCGATGCGACCGTCACCGTTGGTATCCCCAACGATCCAACCGGCGCCGTTTGAATAGGCTTCAACCTCAAAGTGCTGGTCGGAAGCGAGGGGGCGCGCTCGCTGCGGGCCCGTTGCATACACGGAGAACGTTCCAATCAGAATTACGGACGCACCAATCAGTACCCTTGCGATGCGCATCGGCACCTCCTTACGATTCATTTCGTACGGTCGAATCCTCTTCCGATTCATCCGAAGAGGAAAGACACTCATCGGCCACCCCAAGCAGTCGGTTCAGCAGCAGCGCGAGGTCACGGAACTCGTCGTTTCTGCGAAGTTGTATCGTGACACCACGCCGGCCCTCAAGGGCAGAACTCAAATCTTTAGAAATTCGGTAGATGGGGCCGGTTATTCGGTGGGAGTACCAGAGAGCAATCGCGGTAAGCAGTACCAGCACCAGAACGTTGTTGATCAGCAAGGCCGGCAACACTACTTCCCACCGACGAATCGGAGGCTGAGCCTCGACTTCGTGAAACCGTTGCTCAACGGTGCGACCATCAATTTCCACGGTGCGCACCCGCGCGTACTGCTGGTAGACAACCACGTACTCGCGAAAGAGGTTTTCACCCGAGCCAAACGCAATCCAGTAGTACGCCGCAGCCCCAAGCGAAAGAAGCACGAGGGAGACGACCACGGCCAACAGAAAGCGTCCGATCATACCGGAAAGAAAACGTGGATCACGATGACGACGGCGACGGGCCGTTCGGGGGGAAAGTGGACTTCTCACCCTCTGATTATCGAACCAGAATTGCGCCGGGTTGAGAAGTTCGTGTGATGAGACCGCACTGTCCGCGTTCGCGTTCCAGAAACACGCCGGCTATTTCAGTTGGGCAAGTGGCACGGGTTGCGGGCTGTGGTCCTCGCCCTCAACTTCCGCCAATTCGCGCAGTAGTGCCTTCGCCTTCCCCGAAAGCTTGTTCGGCACCGTAACGCGTATTTTGAGGTACATGTCGCCTCGCCGCGCCGAGTCCTGCAGAAAGGGAACACCCTCATTCTTGAGCCTCAGCACGCGATCGTTCTGCGTTCCCGAAGGGATTTTGACCTTGACGCGTTTGTTGTCCAGAGTCGGAACCGTGATTTCGCCCCCGAGAGCCGCGGTCGCGAAGCCGATGGGAATGACGCAGTAGATGTCGTTGCCGTGTCGCTCGTAGAACTCGTGCGGTCGCACCTTGACGACAACGTAGAGGTCTCCTGGCGTGCCCCCACTCGGACCAGCGTCGCCCTGCCCGGGAATGCTGATTCGCTTTCCGGTATCGATGCCGGCGGGAATCGACACCTTCACCTTCTGTCGTTTCTCAACCAGCCCGGAACCGCTGCACACCCGGCACGGGTTTTCGATCACGGAACCCTGGCCGCTGCAGCTCGGACAAACGGACGCCACCGAAAAGAACCCGGAACTCCGTCGAATCTGTCCGGCGCCGCCACAGGTTGGACAGGTCTTCTTCCCCCCGCCGGTTTCGCTTCCACTGCCGGAGCACTGCTCACAGGCTGCGTGCCGCGGGTAGACAATCTCGGTCTTGGTTCCGAAGACCGCGTCGATGAACGAGATCTCGAGGTCGTATCGAAGATCTGACCCCCGGTTAGCCCCCCGACGGCTGCCACGTCCCCGCCCCCCGCCAAAGAACGAATCGAAGATACCAAAGTCGCCGAAAATGTCTTCGAAGTCGCGAAAGACGCTGGAAAAATCATGAAAACCGCCGCCGGAACCGCCGGACATCCCGTCGACTCCGGCAAAGCCAAACTGGTCGTACGCCTGGCGTTTCTGCTCGTCGGCAAGAACTTCGTACGCTTCGGTGGCCTCTTTAAAGCGCTCCTCAGCCTCCGCGTTGCCGGGATTCCGATCGGGGTGGTTATCGACCGCCACGCGACGATACGCTTTCTTTATCTCGTCCTTCGACGCACCTTTTTGGAGGCCGAGGACCTCATAGTAGTCTCGTTTTGCCAACGTCGGTACCCTTTCGCGACGTCAGTCGGTCTTTCCGTCGTCGTCAACAACCTCGTAGTCGGCGTCCTCTACGTTGTCTCCGTCGGAGCTCGAAGCGCCGTGCGGCGCCTCACCACCGTCCTGCGGTTGCTGGGCGTTGGCGTTTTTATAGACCTCTTCGGCGAGTTTGTACGACGCCTGCTTGAGGGTCTCTGTCTTTGCCTTGATCTCCTCGGGATCATCTCCTTGCAGCGCCGCCTTCAGTTCTTCGACAGCAGTCGTGATCGAGGCCTGCTCGCTGTCGCCGATCTTTTCGCCAAACTCTTTCAGCGATTTCTCAGTGCTGTACATCAGGCTGTCGGCTTCGTTTCGCGCTTCGGCGAGAGACTTTAACTTCTTGTCCTCTTCCGCGTGAGTTTCGGCCTCTTTGACCATCTTCTCAATTTCCGACTCGGACAGCCCCGAACTCGACTCAATGCGGATCTTCTGTTCCGTTCCGGTACCGAGATCCTTTGCGGAGACGTGGACGATTCCGTTCGCGTCGATATCAAACGAAACCTCAATCTGAGGCACACCGCGGGGAGCCGCGGGTATTCCCACCAGATCAAATCGACCCAGCGTACGGTTTTGGGCAGCCATATCGCGTTCACCCTGCAGGACGTGAATGGAGACCGCCGTCTGCCCATCGGCTGCGGTGGAGAAAATCTGGCTTTTGCGGGTTGGGATGGTGGTGTTTCGCTCGATGAGTCGGGTGAAGACGCCACCGAGAGTCTCGATTCCCAGCGACAGCGGGGTCACATCGAGCAGGAGCACGTCTTTCACGTCGCCACCAAGAATTCCTCCCTGAATGGCAGCACCAACGGCCACAACCTCATCGGGATTGACGCCTTTGTGCGGATCACGCTTGAAAAGCTCCTTGACCAGCGTCTGCACCGCAGGGATCCGCGTTGAACCGCCAACAAGGATCACCTCATCGATCTCTTCGGCCTTGACTCCGGCATCCTTCATCGCCTTGATGCACGGTTCCTTGGTTTTCTGCACGAGGTCGTTGACCATCTGCTCGAACTTGGACCGCGTCAGTGCGTACTGCATGTGTTTGGGTCCCGAAGAATCCGCGGTGATGAAGGGAAGGTTGATATCGGTGCTCTGAGTACTGGAGAGCTCTTTTTTCGCCTTCTCGGCGGCTTCTTTGAGGCGCTGAAGCGCCATCCGGTCTTTGGAGAGATCGATGCCGTAGTCGTTGCGAAAGTTCTCGATGAGCCAGTCAATGATGCGCTGGTCGAAGTTGTCACCACCGAGATGGGTGTCTCCGTTGGTCGACTTGACCTCGAACACGCCGTCGCCGAGCTCAAGAATCGACACGTCAAAAGTACCGCCACCGAGGTCGTACACCGCGATGCGCTCTTCTTTCTTGTCTTTCCCAAATCCGTAGGCAAGCGCCGCAGCGGTTGGTTCATTGACGATTCGCTTCACTTCCAGGCCCGCAATGCGCCCGGCGTCCTTGGTAGCCTGCCGCTGCGCATCGTTGAAATACGCCGGGACCGTAATGACCGCCTCGGTCACCTTCTCACCGAGGTAGTCTTCGGCAGTCTCTTTCATCTTCTGGAGAATGGCCGCCGAAATCTCGGGCGGAGAGTAGTGTTTGTCGTTGATATCGACCCGCACACCACCGGAGCCGTCCTTGGAGATGTGGTACGCGACCATGGTCACCTCTTCCCCCACCTCGTCGTTTCGCCGTCCCATGAACCGCTTGATCGAAAAGATGGTGTTTTCCGGGTTGGTTACCATCTGGTTTTTTGCTGGCTGGCCCACGAGCCGTTCACCTTTTGCGGTGTACGCCACCATGGAGGGCGTGGTGCGCTGTCCTTCCGAGTTCTGTATAACAACCGGCTCGCCACCCTCCATTACGGCTACACACGAGTTAGTCGTTCCAAGATCAATACCTATGATGCGTCCCATTGCGAAACTCCTCTTCGTCTCCCCGAGCTCTGTTGTGTCTGTAACATACGTACGCGAAGCCAGGATCGTCTACATCGGCTTTTGTGTCCGACGCTCGGCGATCCAGGCGGAATATCCGGTGTGAACGCAGCGGTCACCGGGTGCCGGAAACCGAGACCTTCACCTTGGCAGACCGAAGCACCTTATCGTGCAACAGGTACCCCTTCTGGTAGTCTTCGAGCACCGTTGACTCGTCATGATCGGCCACCTCTTCGGTGGTCAGCGCCTCATGTCTTTGCGGGTCAAACGGTTCGCCGACGGAATCAAACCGCTTCAAACCCCATTTTCGTTCCAGCATACCGGTGAACTGCTTTTCGATCAGCGCCACCCCGTTGTGAAACGAATCAAAATCCCGCGATTCTTCAGCGGACAGAATCGCTCGTTCAAAATCATCGATGATAGCCACGAGGTCAAGCAGGAGCTGCTTGTTTGCGAATGCAATGCCATCCTCTTTATCGCGGTTCATTCGCTTGCGAAAGTTCTCAAACTCTGCCTGTTTACGGAGATACTGGTCTTTCAGCTCGCTGTTTTCGGCTTCGAGTTCAGCTATTCGCTCGGTAAGGGCCACGACGGCAGCGTTGGACGACGCCCCGTCTTCTGCCGCTACCGCATCTGCACCCTGATCGACGCCGTTCGCCTGCTCGGCAGCCGTGGGTTGTTCGGATTGGTGAGCGTCCGCCGCAGCGGTCAAAGGCGCTGCCTGCGTTTCTTCGCTACCCGTGGACTCCGCCTCTCTGGAGTCACCGGCCGTTTTACGGTTGGACATAGTCTCCCCTGTAGGTGATCGTGTGGGTTAGAAAGTACTCACAACTGCAGTCCTGGTCAAGATTTTCCCACGACGCAGCCCACCTCAGTGGTTCCCCGTCAGCTCCAGAATCAGCTCCACCTCTCCCCGGCTGACCTTGGTGGCGCGAGAGATTTCTTCGACCTTCCAGCCCTGACGCGCAAGTTTTACCACCGTATCGCGAGCGCTCAATGTCGGAGCACCCTTCTCGGGTTTTTCGCCCTTTCCGTTCTCGCGCAAAAGGGTCCCCAGCAACTTAACCTGCTCCTGCGCTTCGCGTCCAACCTCTTCGAGACGGGTTTCGGTGCGGGCAAGCCATTCCCGGGCCGTCGAGAGCTGCTCCATGCGACCTTCTATGTCTTTCAGCACCGTATCGAGGGTTTCCAGCTGCTTGACCGCCGCTTCGGTCTCCTTCTTGCCACTCAGCAGATCGTGCATGGTGTGGGTCACATCGTCGAGCCGCTTGGGAACCGTTGCCAACCGCTCGTCGACCGTTTCAATCCGCTTCTCAATCTGCTGCAGCTGCAGAAAGCTCTTGTCGATTCCGTCGGTGGTAACCTCCAGGATGGTGCGTTTCTTTTCCAGCCGGCCGAAGTTCTCTTCGGTCTCCTTCTGTATCTGCTCCAGGTTCCGAAGCTGTGCCTGGATTGCCTGCACCTCATCATTGCTCGCGGTCACCTGTTCGAGCCGCGTCTCAATCGACTGCGACATGGCGATCAGGCGGCGGAAGTCGTCTTCCAGCGCGTCAATCCTCCGCTTTTCGGCGACAAAGCGCGCCATCTTCTCGGCCGCCTCGCCGGCTGCTTTGCGCAGCCGTCCCACCTGACCGTCGAGCTCGCGAACTTCGGACCGCATCTGTTCCACCCGGCCGATTTCGGTTTTCAGCTGATCGACGTTCTGTTCGAGCGAAACCTTGAGCGTGTCGGCCCGCTCGAAAATTCGGGTCTGTTCCACAAACTGTTTCTGCCGCTTATCGATTTCTTCGAGGTTGACCGCGATGACGCGGGTTTCGTCCTGGAGCCGGCCGAGCATCTTCTGCTGCATGCCGGAGAACTGTTCGCGCGTCTGCTGCACAAGGGAGGTGATCTCACGCGAGATCTCCTCGGATTGATCCTGAACCTCAGATGCCCGTGCGCCGAGATGGCGCTCCAGATCGTCGTACTGCGACTTGAAGCGTACCAGCACCTCGTCCACCCGACTGTCCATGTCGCTGCGCACGGTCGACAGCCGATCCTCGAGCTCTCCAACCTGGATCGCAAGCCGATCCCGCTTGTCGCGAACCTCACCGGAAAACTCGGCCATCTCCGCGGTAACCTGCCGGCGGAAGTCGCCAATCTGCTGTTCGAGTTCGTCGGTGGTTGCGCCAATCTGCTGCTCAAGCTTTGCCTGCGCGAGGGCAACGTCGGACTGCGTCTCATCGATCCGGGTGGATACTTCCTGGATTCGCGTCGACACGCTCTGGTCCAGCTCCTGGACGCGTCCGGCAACGCCACGTTCGAATGACTCAACCTGTGACGCGATCGCTGCCGCGCGCCGTTCGAGCTCTTCTTCAAACCGGGCGCGAGCCGCTTCTCCGGCAGCCTGCAGCTCGGCGGCCGCGTGTTCGCGGAATCCATCGACGCTCTGCTCCCACTCGACGAACCGGACGCCGAGCTCTTTCTCAAGGGATTCCGCCTTGCGGCTGGTGGTCTCCAGACGGGTCTGTACCGTTTGCTGGTGCTCGTTCAGCCGCGTACGCAACTGATCACGGTATCCAACCTCCACCGACTCACGTTCGGCAGCGTAGCGCTCCTCCATCTCGGCCAGGCGCGTCCGAAGATCGGTCTGGAACTCGTCAAGCCGACCCTCGATGGCAACGCTGCGATCGCGCAGATCGGTAAAGAATTCGTCCTCAAAGCCTTGAAGTTTCTCTGAGACGTTCTCGTACGCACGCTGTTTGAGCTCATTGAGCCCCTGCTCCAAGCCGGCCATCTCATCGCGCAGCGCGGCAAACGAGGCTTCCGCTGCGCTGCGATCCGCTTCCCGCTGTTCCATGAGATTGGCGCCAAACTGGTCGAACTCGGCCGAAACCTGCTCCTGGGCGGCCAGCATCGATTGCCGAAGCGCCGCCTCCAGGGCATCGATATCGCTGGTAACGCCTTCGATCTTCTGTACACGGTAGGAGATCGCATCCTCGAACTCGTGGATCCGAGCCTCCACCGCGGCGAGCACCTGCTGCTCCACTTCCTGCGTGGACCCGGCGAGACGGTCGCGCAGCGCCTGCATCTCGTCGGCAACGTGCTTGCCAACCGTCGCCAGCTCGGCTTCCCAGCTCTTCATTGCGGTTCCGCCGTTGTTGATCAACAGGCGAACTTCCTTAATCCGCGCTTCGGCTTCCTTATGCTGTTCGGCGATGGTCCGCGACAACTCTTCGGAGACTCCCTGCACGCGATTCTTGATATGGTCCTTGAGCTTTTCGAGCGCGGCGGTTTCCATCTTCTCGCCCCGCGCTGCGATCTTCTCGAGCCGACTCTCGTAGTCCTGCTCCACTTTGGAGAAGCGTCCCGCGTAGCGCTCGATTGCCTTGTGAGCCTCTTCGCCCTTCGATGCCAGGCGCTCCACCGTTTTCTCGGCCGTGCGCTCGAGATCGGCGATCGCGCCGGCGGTCACCTCGTCGCTGGCCGCGCGGGCGGTCGCCACCGATTCCTCGAACTCGTTCAAGCGGTAGGCAACCGAATCAAGCGATTCGGTGAGCGCGTTGATCCGTTCGTCGGCCCTGCGGAAGACGGACTCTTCGAGCTTCTCGAGCTCTCCGGCGTTGTGCCGGGCAAACTCGGTGACCAGCTCCGGGATCCGCGTACCAATCTCGTCCATGCGCGTCTGCGACTGCTTCAGCCGCTTTCCCACGGTGTCGATGTATTCGGATTCGTCCTTGATACGGGTGATGTTTTCCTGCGCACGCTCAGTCATCTTGAGGAGCTCATCGAGGGCGGTGTCGTAATCACCAATGCGGTTTCCGATGTTCTCGATCTGCTCCGCGCGTTTGGACAGGCCATCTTCCAGCGTTTGAATCCGTTTGAGGACCTCGCGCGCCGCACGCTGGTGAACTTCGAGCTCGATTCCCATGTCCTTGATTGCTGTGGCCTTCTGCTCGACAAGGGCATCGAGATCACCCTGCACGCGCTCCGCGAAGCGTTTGACCTTTTCCAGTGAGCGGTTATTGCGGTCGAGTTGGCGGTAAATCGCGAGGATGACCAGTACTATAAACAGTACGAGTACGTTTCCGGCTGAGAATACCATCTGTTCCCCTCCCCAGGGTAAATTACCACGGGTATTATACCGCAAAAAACCCGGGAATGCATATGGAATCTCAGACTTTTGTCAATACCCAATCGCGGAGTATTTTGTAATTCGAAAACGACAGATCGGCAACCGAATCAGGTCTGGCCCGACGCGTATAGTGCGCTGTCGGCATGCCGACGTTGCGCGCCCCTTCAACGTCGTACCGATAGCTGTTGCCCACGTAAAGGACCGATTCAGCCGGTTCGTCCAGACAGTCCAGAAGCGCCCGAAACGGCTCGGGATTGGGCTTGAGGTAACCCACCGCTTCTGTCGAGATTTCGCAGTTCCATAGCCCTTCGATATTCAGAATACCGAGTTTTCGCGTCACGGGAAAATCCGAGGCTACCGCAAGTTTGAGACCGGCGCTTCGGAAACTGTCGATGGTCTCGCGCACCCCGTCGCACAACGGCACCCGATGCAGAACCTGCTCCCAGGTATCGTAGAAGAGCTGCTGGATGATCTCCTGCGCCCGCTCCGGTGTGGTCTTGAGTTCTCCAGCGAGCAGCTCTGCCTGCATACGGGGGAAGTTCTCGATTGGACGAATGAGGCGAAGTTCGTGACGCACGCGCCGAAACGCGTTGAGAACCCTCCAGTTGCGAAGCGCAAACCAGATCGAGCGTCGGTGCATGATTGCGTTGTCGTAGAGCGTGCCGTCGATGTCGAAGGCAACCGCGCGGAGCTTCATCGGGGAATGCGTTCCTTTCTTTAAAGCACATCCTCCCGGAAGACAATCAAGGTCACGATCGCCGTCTCCACGGATGCACCCGCTTTGGGTTGAAAGGTCCAGCCGCTGATCGTGCGCCGCACCTCTTCGTTGACACGAGTGTACCCGGAACGGGTCTGGAACACAATAGAACCCGGTATAACCGATCCGTTTGGCCCCACGTCAAAGAGCACCACAAACTCCGTTCGGGCCGGAACCGACCCGCCGAACATGGCCGCGGTAATGCGCGGTTCGCGCGGTATTCCCCCACGCCCGGCACCGTCGGACCACTGAATCATGCCACCCGCGGAGTCACCGGTGAGGGCGGGACCGCCCGGGTCGGTTCCTGAGGTTGTCCCGCCGGCAGTGCCCGACGTCGACGGTCTGGTTGCCGGCGCCCGCTGCACCGCGGCGATGGCCGATAGCAGCTGTTCGCGGAAACGCGCATCGCTCTGCACGCGCTGCGCCACCTGCTCCACAGCCGCCCGCTCCATGCCTGCGGTTGAGATACCCGCACTCGCCATTGCCTGTGAGGCCCACGCGGGGAGCTCGCCCGCCGCAGCGGTGGCCGCTTCATCAACCGCACGGCTCGGAGACGGGCTCGTGGTGCGGGGAGCATCGCTGCGCGGAGTACCCTGCAGCGCCGCAGCGTCCCACTGCTGCATCGGGATGTTATGTGCCGGTGGCGGCGCCGGGGCTGTGCTTGGAGCGGGAGCGGTACTCGGTGCCGGCTGTCGCGGTTGCGTTGGAGCAGGTTGCGTCGGGGCCGGCTGCGCGGGCCGCTGTTGTGGCTGGGCGGGAGCCGGCTGAGGCACCACCGGTGCGGGTTGCGGCTGTGGCGTCGGCTGTGGCGTCGGCTGGGGTACCGGCTGTGCTGGTACCGGAGTCGGTCGCGGCGGCGGTGGCGGTGGTGGTATTGGATCGATTGGTTCGAGGCGGACGAGGACCGGGGGGAACTCCGGTTGGGGGATGTCGGGTGCAAAATCGACGAAGAGCGTGCCTACCCCTACCATGACATGCAGCAGGGTCGCAATAATCAGCGCGAGGCCAAGTCGTTGTCGATCGTCACCACCGGCGAATTCGCTCATGTGCGTACCGCCCCCCTCAGTTGGCTTCCAGGGTTCGAAGGTTCACCGCCCGGAATCCGTTCCGGCGCAGAAGGTCGAGCACCTGGACCATCAAATTGTACGGAACGCTCTGGTCGCCTTCGATGATGACACTGAGCGTTGCCTGCTCATCGCGATTGCCGCCGAGCTCGGAAAGCGCTCCGTCCAATCCCACCAGATCGAGTCGACGACGGTTCAGATAGAGCTCGTCGGTCGACACCACCGTGATGACCAGCCGATCCATGACCACCGGCTCGGCGGAGGTGGACTGCGGCAGATCGAGGGCAATCCCCGGCGTCATGATGAAGGTGCTCGAGACCATGAAAAAGACCACGAGTTGGAACACCACATCGATCATGGGAATGAGATCGACGTTGGCATTCGGTCGCAGCCGTCGTCTAAACTGCATTCCGCCCTTCCCGCTTCATTTCCCGCACGATCGCGTTGACCTGATTCTCCATGCTGATGATCAGATGATTCACCCGATTCACCAGGTAGTTGTAGAAGGTGATCGCCGGAATTGACACAATAATTCCCGCAGCCGTTGTCAACAAAGCCTCGGAGATGCCACGCGCCAGCAACGCGGGGTTGCCTCCAGCCGCTTCAAAGCCCCCGAGCACGCCAAACGCCTGAATATTCCCGGTGACCGTACCCAACAGTCCCAGCAGAGGGGAAATGTGGGCGATGGTCCCTAATGACGTAAGGTATCGCTCCATCTTGGGAATTTCCATATTGGCCGCTTCGCTTACCGCGGCCTGGATCGATTCTTCGCTGCGGCGCCGGTTTTCGATCGCGATACGCGCCAGTCGCGTGAGTGGTGAATCGTTGTTCTTACAGATAACGTCCGCCTCAGCGAAGCGTCCCTGAGACACCGCTTCTTTCAATCCGTTTACTACCACGCTCTGATCGCTCTTGATCCGGCGGAAGAACAGCAGACGCTCGATGATGATCGCAGCCGCGACCACCGAGAGCGAGAGAATGAGAATCATGATCAGTCCGCCACGTTCAATGAGCATGAGCATAGAAGTTCTCCTTAGAGGGATACGTTCGCTTTGAGGATGACCCGGAAGCCGGGTTCAATGAAGGGGAAATTGGACGAGACATCGCTGCCAATCTGCGGTCGCCCGTCAGGAAGGGCAGGCGCCAGCAGGTCACGCAGTTCCAACTGAAACTGCACCCCGCGGGCAACGTTGAAAAAGCCTCCTGCTCCCAGGCGCGGAAGCGTTGCATCGTCAAACAGGTCTGCACGCGCGGCGACGTTTGCGCCAAACCGTTCCGAAGCGTGGATAACCTCCAGCCCCGCACTCAGACTCTGCTCAGGAGCAAACACCGAGCGATCCAGGAGGTTGGCCTCCCATCCCGCGGAAAACTGAACCACACCGGGTCGCCAGGTGAGCACCACTTCCGGCGTGAGCGTCGTATGTTCTTCCTGCAGTAATCCAAAGGTGGCATCCCCCACGGCGTCGAAGGGGGCGAGATTGAGCGCGTAGGAACGAACCGCGAACTCGGCCCCCGCTTCCAACGAGACTCGCCGGTCGGCCGTAGCCAGGGCACCGTGGACCGCACCGTACCAGGCGCGCTCCGACGCGGGCCTTCGACGATCCTCCGGGCCAAAACTGAGCAGCGGGAACCGCTGCCACAGATCGAAGAACCGCGGCGGCACCACCCGGTACCCGCCCTCGGCAGACAGGGTGAGTGTGTCGTCGAGGTTTGCGGTGGCTGCGACCCGGAAGGGGAACAGCAACCCGTCGGCGGCTGAGATGCGAGTCCCGCCGGTTGCTTCCAGAAAAAGCGCGTCTCGTACGGACACTTCGGCGGTCAGCGAAGCCGCACCAGCCTGGTCGGTGGTGAGATCACCCCCACCAAAGGAGCGGTACTCGTACTCGCCGTCTGCGCGTACCAGCACGCGGTTACTGCGAAACGCGAGAAAGATTGCCGGTTGTACCGAGATCTCATCTTGCCGCGGAGGATCGAGCGCCGGGTCCTTCACGGTGAAGATGCGCTCAACAAAAGCTGCTTCGGTCTGCAGGCCCAGCGTCACCCGGTTGAACAGCGAGTACTCCATGAGGGCGCTGCCGGACAACGAGCGGTGGCCGGCTGAATAGAAGAGATCGGGTTGATTCTGAAGACCAATCTCGCGCTGGAAGAAGCGAGCTTCGCCTTCTGCTCTCAAGCGCGAGGTCACGCTCGATGCGATCCACCCCTCGATGGTGTCTTCCCGTTCAAAGAACCCCCTGCCCGGCCCCGAAAACTGAAACCCGTCGATGCTCTCATGGGCAAACTGGAACCGAAACCGAGGATCCGTTCCCAGCTTGAACAGCGTCAAGGAGCCGAGGATATGGTAGTTACTGCCGGTTCCGAGCACGCCGTCTGAAAAGAAGGATGACTCTCCCCCACCGTCGGAGCGAAAGGTCGGATCGTCGATACCCGGAATATCGAACAGACCGTCGGAGATCCGAAGCTCCTCTTCGGTCGGAAGCGGCACCGTCTGGACTGCGGGAAGCAGATCGGCCGGTTGAGGAAGAACCGCCTCGACCCGTTCGATCAGAACCTCTTCGACTTCGAGGAAGGTCTCCGGCAAGGTGATGTCGGTGTCCTGCGGGCCGCTGCCGCGGGTGCGATCGCTCTGTTGCGGAGCCGCCCCCTGCTGCGCCGAAACCGTCGCCGACACGAGCACCAGTGCCACCAGAGAGATACGCCATACACGATGCATCACGGGGTGCCTCCCAGCAGGCGACGCGCCCGAGTTGTCCACTCTGACGCCGGAAAGGTCTGTTCAAGGCGACGGATAATTTCGCGCATATCGGCGTCACGCCCCGCAAACTGCAGCGCTTCCGCTGCGCGGAACAACGAGCGCGCGGCGAGATCCCGGTTTTCCGGATTGATCTCAGGAACACTCAAAAACAGCTGTGCGGCGGGGGCCGGGTTGGAGCTGCGCATCTGGTACTCAGCGAGGAGAAAGGTCGCCTCGGCGGCAGCCGCCGGGTCTTCGCTCCGCAGGCGCGCCGTATCGTCGAGAAGCTGCACCACGAGGTTCTCGTTCGCAGGGCTCCCCGCGCCTTCCATGATCGCAAGCCGCCCGAGTTCGAGAATCGCAGCCCGACCGGCGCTGGTTTGGGTGCGACGGTTCTCGTCGATGCGAACCCACAACCGTGCTTCCTGCTCGGAGAGACCGCCGATCAGCAGAATCAACTCATCCGCCTTCCGGCGGGTCTGCAGCGCCTCGGCCTGGGCGGGATACGCGGCGATGAACTCCGTGACGATGTTGAGTGCGTTACGGTACTGCCCGAGATCTTCATAGAGGGTCACCGAACGCAGCATCGCGTCCGGGCGGAATGGGCTGCCGCGATGATCCCTGATCAGCTGTTCCCACAGCAGGAGCGCTCCGGCCCGCTCGCCGAGGCGCTCGGAGGCAATGCCTGCCCAGTAGAGCGAGGCGTGCACGAGTTCGCCTTGCGCAAAGTTGCTTCGATGTTCGAAGAATGCGCTGCGCGCATCGTCATACCGGCCGCGTTCGAAGAGGATCTCGCCACGGCGAAACAACGCCTCCTCGGCGAGTTCACCGGTGGGAAAGCGGCTGAACACGTTTCGATACTGCTGGACGCCATCATCCACGCGCCCCATGCGAACCAGCACACCGGCGTACTCAAACAGCGCGTCGTCGGCGAGCGGGGAATTGGGACTATCCAGAAAGACGTTTCGAAACTCGACCAGGGCTTCCTCGTAACGATTGCGGGCGGAAAAGGTCTGACCAAGGAGGAACGCCGCCTCGGTTTCGATGGTCCCGCCAACGCGCATTGCGCGAAGACGCCGCAGGTACCCCTCGGCGGCATCGTAGCGCTCGAGGTTGTAGGCGCTCCACCCGGCGAGGTGGGCGGCCTGCGGTGCAAAGCGATGACGCTCATCAAAACGCAGAAGCCGGTCGAAGGAAGCGATGGCCGAGGCATACTCGGAGAGCCGAAAGTACGCCCACCCAAGATAGTAGAGGGCGTAGGGGTGGATGATCTCAAAGTCACGTTCGGGTGCGAGCGCTCGTAGCGACTCGGGGTCGTCGGGCAGGCGGCGTAGCGCCGCGATCGCTGCGCGGTAATCGCGACCGGCGATCAACGCGAGCCCAACGAGGTAATCGAGCTGAACCGAAAGATCGGGTCTGTCGCTCTGCAGGCTGGGATGCGCTGCAGAAATGTCCCGGTGTTCGCTGATGACCTGCCCGTACCGTTCGAGCTGGAAGAGCAGCGTTGCCTGCTCAATCAGCGCGTCGAGGTCTCCGGGATTCCGTCCGAGATACTCGCGCAGCGCCTGGAGAGCCTGCTCAAGGGCACCGCGACTGCGATAGATCTGCGCGCGCAATCGCAGGAAGTCTCCTGCAAACTGTCCCGCGAGCCCGGCGGAGAACACGTCGTCTATGACGGTAAGCGCATCGTCGGTCTGTTGCAGACGGTTTCGCGCGAAGGCTAGTTGATACGCAGCCGGCGCAAACACATCCGTATCACGGTGCTCGGTGAACACAACCGTGAGCACCTCGGCCGCCCGGCGCCAGTCTCCACCTGCGGCGTGAAGGCGCCCGAGACGGAAAAGAACCGCAGCAATCTGGTCTCTGCTGCGCTCCAGATGGTCGTTCAGCACTGCAACCGCTCGCGTTCGCTCGCCACGGGCGGCGAGAATTTCCGCGAGGTGAAGCGGAACCGTGCCGCTGACCGGCTGCGAGCGTCGCAGATCCCACACCCGTTGAAGGTAGAGCTCTGAGAGATCGAACCGACCTTGGTGAAAGGTCTCAATGCCCACCTGCAGCCAGAATTGAGCCAGGACGTCGGTTCGCCCCGCGAGTGCCTGCTCGGCCTCGCTGGTCACCGTCAGCAGTGCCGTTTCATCTCCGCTCTCCTGCGCGATCTGAAAGAGCTGTTGAAAGGCAACCGCGGCAACGGATGCATCCGCCCCGCGCAGGCCGCGCAGCAGGGTTTGGGCCTCGGACACCGCTCCGGACCGGCGATACGCTTCGGCCGCATAGAGCACCACCGTGTCCCTTCGGGTTCCACCCACCGCGGGAAGGTTCAGTTGCTCGAAAAACTCAACCCCGTCCTGCGGCCGTCCTTCCTGAAGCAGCAACGCAAGGTAGACGCTCGCGGCAAAGAGCTCGCTGGACGGGTTGGTAATCTCAAACATCTGTTCCAGCGCTGCCAGCGCCGCCGGGCGCGAGCCCAACTCTACCTCACTGAGCGCCAGGTAGAGCAACGCCTGCACTCGCTGTCCCGCGTCTGCGCTTGCGCTGAGAAAGAGGCGCAGATCGGCCGCCGCAGTGGTGTAGTTTCTGAGTCGATAGTGCGCCACCCCCTTCCAGAACGGCACCTGCTGCAGAAATCGCGTCGAGCGGAACCGGGTTTCCACCCGCTGTAACAGCTCGAGTGATTCCTGGTGCCGTCCAAGCCGATGAAGGGTCACGGCACGACGAAACTGTGCGTCGGGGACAAACTGCGAAACGGGAAACTGGCGAATCAGCGCGTCATACCGCTCGAGCGCGACTTCAAATTCGCCGGCGCGAAACCGCGCCTCGGCCTGAAGAAAGAGGTCCCGATCGGAACTCTGCGCGAAAAGGCTGCCGGCGCACAGAAGCACGACGGTCAGCAGGAGAAGTCGCTTCATACGTGTAATCAGGATATCTCACCATCACTCATTATTCAACAAAACCTCATTGAACAAAACGCGGTCATATTCGCCGGCAGCAAACAGATTATCGTGCGCGCGCACCCGTACCAGGTGGATTGAATCGCCTGAGTACCGCGTTCGCAGTGACGTAACGGTTGTCTCTGCGTTCCCATCAATCACCACGGTCTGGAACCGTCCGCGAGGGTCAACGGTGGGAAATAGCGCAACGAGACGATGATGCTGCCGTGTAAAGGCACTCCCGGCAACCATTTGCCCGTTGGATCGCAGGCCCGTGTTGATGCGTCCGATGTAAAACGAGTCAGGGTGCTCCCGGACGAGCAGATAGAGCGAACGCCGGAGGTCTTCGATTGGCAACCCTACGTCGGGTACCACCGTCGCAAACCGGATCGCGTGGACTGCAATCACCCTTCCATCACCGAGGCTGTCTGCATCGGCAAACCCTGTCTCGGCAATCAGGCGATCGATGGCTGCGGGATCACCCTCCTGTCGATTGGCGAAGGAAGCGCGAATCCGTCCCACCATGCGCTCGACCGTCTGATGTGCGGCACGGTCCGGCGGAATGTGGAACAGACTCCAGTCGACGATCGCTTCGGTGGCGCGCTGGATCTCGGCAAACGAGGAGACGAGCACCCGCTCAAACGGAATTGGCACCACCACGTCACGGTAGATCACATCGTCCATGAGGGTGACCTCCATGCGCGTAACCCGGCGACCGTTTCCGTCCGGAGCGAGCCGAGCGAAGAAGCGCTGGTCATCGGCGAGAAACACCTTGATCTCATCGATGGCGCCGGTTTCCCGATGTCGGCGAATCGTCCACGAACCGCGCGTCGGCAGCCGGAACTCGCCCCTCATCTCGTTGGTAAAGATCAGATAGTGATACTCTCCCCGCACCTCGTGGGAGAACCGCACCCGATGCGGCGTGAAGCGTTGCCGATGAATATCAGCTTCCGTGACCGCTACGGTCGACAGGGGGCCGGTTACCAGCTCCTGCAAGCGAATCCGAGTTTCGGTGTGCTCCGGAAGCACCAGCGGCAACGCACCGACGGTTGCCGGAACGACAATGAGCAGCACAGCGAGGTGAGCGATGACTACGCGAGCGGACGGGCGTGTTCTCGAATCCATTCGGTTTTCCCTGTAGAAAATACTCGCGGTCTCCGCGCCGCGGCAAGCAGATCCATGACGGAGAGCGAGCTGCGATACAGCTCTTCTGTTTGAATATCGTCCAGATCCACCGAATGCCTGAAGACCCGTTGCCGCCGGCGCACCAGGCTGCCAACCCCATGAGCCGCAGCCGATCGCATCAGCGACACCGAAACAACCGCCGGCCCCGCCCTCCGGTATCCGAGCGCACGCTCCGACGCCGGGTCGCGCACCGCGGTCGCCACCGCATCGCACCGACGGGGATCAAACCACGCGAGCAGTTCCACCGGTGGTGGACCCTCACGGGTCGCTGCGTGATCACAGAGCAGCATAGCGTCGCACGACGAAGCCAACGCCTCCTGCTGCGCAACCTCGCGCACCGCCCAGAGCAAGGGCTCCGAGCAACCCGCGAGCCCCTGCCCGTCTGCGTCCATCACAAACCGTCCCTCGTCATCGCGCAATGGAAACGGGTACTCCGCAATGAGGTTCACCGGCGCGGTGATACCAGCCCGCGTCGAGCAGAACCGCAGCAGCGTTGCGGGATCAGCGAGTTCGCGTGGAGAGGCGACAATGAGCCACGAGTTGATGCCGATTCCGTAGCGCGCCGAGTCTGAAAGCTCCGCGGCGATCCGCGTGATCGTGGTGCGAAGCCGCGCCGCGCCTCCGGTGCCTGCGAGAATCAGCACCGCGACACGGAGCCGCCCACCGGACTCGGGAAAGTAGTGCTGGAGCTCCGGGCGCCGCCAGCGATAGACGCGGACGGTACGCCGGTCGGGCTCAACGGCCGAGGTGCCGTCGCCCCGCGAAGCCGGAAGCGCAGCGTACCGGGTGCTCTCGGCGCTCCAGCGGGCGAGGTCGGTCGCCACCGCCGCCCGGCGCGACACCGGCATTCCCGACCAGAGCTGATCGAGCGATGCAACGAGCTCATGGCCGCACGGGGGAAGGAGCAACGGCTCTCCCACGCGGGAGCGTGCGCGAATATCCCGCTGGAGACTCAGAAGCGACTCGCGCAGCTCGTGAACCTGTGCCTTGAGGTCGGCTCCCGGTCCCTGCACCTCTTCCAGAATCTTTCGGGCGGCGCCCTCGGTGGTCAGGCGGCGGGTGACGATCAGATACCTCAATCGGAAAAGAATCTGCACCTCACGAGGTGAGTACATGCGTCTGCCGGCGTGGTCTTTGCGGGGAGCAAGCAGCGGAACCTGCTGCTCCCAGTAGCGCAGGACGTGTGGCTTCACGTCGAGCAGGCGGCAGACCTCACCGATCAGATACGCGCTCATCAGCTCTTCTGCGCGGAGCGAACCTCGATTCGAATCGGGATATCGGTAAGCCCGAACTCTCGCCGAATCTGGTTCTTGATATAGGAGAGATAGGCATCAGGAAATCCGACGGATCGGTTTGAGAACAGCACGAAGACCGACGGATTCACCTGTACGTGCGTGAGATACCGAAGCTTGAGCGGATGCCGATTGACAAGGGGTGGCGGCGTTCTGGTAACCCAGCGTGCCAGCGCCGCGTTGAGCGGCCCGGTGTCGACGCGCGTGGTGAGCTGACGAAACACCGAAGTGGTAGCTCGCAGCAGCCGGTCGAGCCCGGTGCGGTTGAGGGCGGAAACGGGCACCACCGGCGCAAACTCAAGAACCGGAAAAAGGAAGTGGATGCGATCGCGAACCGCTTCAAACTGGTTTTTGGTGTCGGCAAGCAGGTCCCACTTGTTGAGCACCAGCACGATCCCTTTGCCCGCCTTCACCACCAGCGACGCGATTTTCTTGTCCTGCTCCGAGAGGCCCTTGTCGGCGTCCACCAGAAGCAGCACAACATCGCTTTCGTCTATGGTATCGATGGCTCGAGTGACCGAGTAATATTCGATGTCCTCGGTCACCCGCTTCTTTCGCCGGATCCCCGCGGTGTCCAGAATGCGAATGTGATACCCTCCTGCGGAGAATCGCTCTTCGACCACGTCGCGGGTGGTTCCGGGAAGATCCGACACAATCGACGCGTCGTATCCAATGAGGGTGTTGCACAGGGTGGACTTCCCGGTATTGGGCTGACCAAGTACCGAGATACGAATCAGTCCGAGATCGATGGGCGCCGGCACCTCTTCTGTACCCTCGGTAGGTCCGTCCGTTGACGTTGGGCACGTTGACGGTGCGCCTGTGGACGATGCGCCGGTGTCAATCAGCGAGCGCGGGATGGCATCCAACCGCGCCGTGACCGCGGAAAGCAGCTCGTCGATGCCGCGGCCGTGTTCGGCGGAGATCGCGATGACCTCGGAGAATCCAAACCGATGGAAGTCCCATACGTCGGGATCTCGTTTCTCGGTATCAACCTTGTTGACCACCAGGATGGTGCGGTCACGCTGTGGCGCGAGCGCCTCGAGAAAGAGCTCATCCTCGGCAGTCGTCTCGGTGACGTCCATGACCAGAAGCACGATATGCGCCCGCGCGAGGGCGGCCATACTCCGTTCGGAAACCACCCGATGGAAGGCGTCACCTTCCGGGGAGACGCCGCCGGTATCGAGGAGCCGAACCGGCCGACCGTCGATGCTCCATTCGGCCGAGACCACGTCCCGGGTGACCCCGGGCTGCGGATGCGTAATGGCGCGGCGCTTTTTGAGAAGCCGGTTGAACAGCGTCGATTTCCCGACGTTTGGTCGACCGACAACGGCAATGAGGGGCTCGCGTGACGACGGCGGTGAACCGGTGTCCGCCGAGACGGTGATGTTAATAGACTTGGACGTCAAAACGTTTCTCCATGAGTTCCTGTACAAAGCGGTCGATCTCAACGAACGATTTCATCTCAAGCACTTCGCCAACGACCTCTTCGGCCTCGGACATGGAGACTGAGCGGATGATGCGCTTGACCTCGGGAATACCGGACGCGCTCATGCTGAACTCGTCCAGGCCAAGGCCGAGAAGAATGAGGGTAGCCAGCGGGTCTCCGGCCATTTCGCCGCACATTCCCGCCGATATTCCCATGGCGTGCGCGTTGTCGATGATCATTTTGAGCAGGCGCAGCACGCCTGGGTGAAAGGGCTCGTACAGATAGGCAATTTTTTCGTTCCCGCGGTCAACCGCGATGGTATACTGGATCAGATCGTTGGTTCCGATCGAAAAGAAGTCGCTCTTCTTTGCGAGTATGTCCGAGGTTATGGCCGCCGAGGGCACTTCGATCATGATGCCCACCGGGATATCGTCACGGAACGTGACTCCTTCGCGGCGCAGATCATCCTTGACGGTTTGTAATGACTCGAGCACCTGATTCACCTCCTCGATACCGGAGATCATCGGAAACATGATCCGAAGATTGCCGTGTACCGAGGCGCGTAACAGAGCCCTCAGTTGCGTATGAAAAATATCGGTGTTGGCGAGGCAGAACCTGACCGCCCGCCATCCGAGAATGGGATTCCGCTCTCGCGAACTCTCCAGCTGCGAAAACACCTTGTCCCCGCCGACGTCCAGGGTGCGGATGGTCACCGGTTTTCTGTCTACGGATTCCAGCACGTACCGGTACGCCTGATACTGTTCCTCCTCGGTGGGCACGGCGCCCGGTGTGAGAAAAAGAAACTCCGAACGGTAGAGGCCAATCCCGTCGGCGCCGTGTGCCGCAATGGAATCGACCTCTTCGGGTACCTCGATATTCGCCTTCAGCATGATGAGCTTCCCGTCGCGGGTCTCGGCGGGTAACTCGTTCAGACCCATCAGACGCACTTCGCGCTTGCGCCACTCCCGTTGCACCAGAAGGTATCGCTTGCGGGTCTTCTCCGTGGGCCGAAGCAGCACCTTCCCCCGGTTGCCGTCCACAATGATCTGATCCCCGAGCGACGCGTGCCGGGTCACGTCGGATAGCCCGAGCACCGCGGGAATCTCAAAACTGCGCGCGAGGATTGCGGTGTGCGAGGTTCGGCCGCCGGCGTCGAGGGCGATACCCTTGACCATGTGCTTGTTCATTCCCACTGCATCGGAGGGAAGCAGATCGTGCCCCACCAGGATTACTTCCTGGGTAAGGTCGGCCAGCGAGATGCGCTCGCGGAACATGAGGTGTCCCAGAACCCGTTTGGACACGTCGTGAATGTCCGCGGTACGCTCACGAAGGTAGCTGTCCTCCGCGGCCGAGAGCTTGGAAATCAGCTCCTGCATGGTCGAGAACAGGACCCATTCCACGTTCTGCTTTTCGGCCGACAGTTTCTTTTCTACCGAGGCAGTGAAATCCGCGTCGCCGAGCATCAGCAGGTGCGAGTCCAGAAACTGGAGATGCTCCGGGGTGTGGGTGCTGTTCTGCCGCGCTTTCAGCGCCTCGATCTCGGCGCGCGCCTTCGCGATCGCTCGGTGAAAGCGATCCGACTCCCGCCCGATATCATCCACTGAATAGCGGGGAACGGTCGGATTGTCGTCGAGATACAGAAACGCGGTACCGATTGCGATACCGGGCGAAGCCGAGATTCCGACCAGTTCATCCATGGCGACAACAACTATACGTCCTTTCGAAACCACTGTCAAACAACGTGCTACGGCTCAATGGAAGCGCCGCGTTGGTCGATATTGAGGGTGTCATGGCAAAACCGCGCAGAAAAAAACCCGGGGGCTCCATTGGGGTGCTCTTCTGGATCGCATTCATTCTCCTGATCGTGGTCATTTACCTGTACAACCGCCCCACCATCGAACGCACGCTGGAAAACACCGGGCTGGTCGACGTCCTGCGCGAGCGGTTTGGCCGTGAACCGCGAGACACACCGCCCCAGGTTGTAACCCGAGAACCGGAAGACCCCGTGATCGATCTGGAACCCGCGGATCCCGAGCCGATCACCCCGCGCCGGACATCTGAACCCCAGCCCGCCCCACCGGCGACCGCCCCCGCGGTGCAACCCGAACCACCTCAGCCGACGCAGCCGACTCCGGGACCGGCACGCACACCGGAACCGACCGCTCCCTCGGTTGCCACCACGACTCCCGAACCCGCTCCAGCTCAGCCGGTCACCCGCACCCGGGAGTCAACCATCTATTATATTCGGGTTACCGACGACGGACGGATCTTCCCGCAAAACGTCACGCGGACCGTCAGTTACACCAACAACCCCATGACTCAGACCCTTCACGCCCTGCTCGCCGGTCCAACCGCAACCGAGTTGAGCGCCGGACTGCTCAACCTTGTCCCGGAAAACACCCGCTTGATCTCCGCAGCCGTGCGCGACGGTACCGCCTACCTCAACTTCAACGAGAGTTTCCGGTTCAACCCCATGGGGGTTGAGGGCTTTGTTGCGCAACTGCAGCAGGTTGTATTCAGCACGACCGAGTTTTCCACCATTCAGCGGGTGCAGTTTCTGATCGAAGGCGAAACGGTGAACTATCTCGGCGGGGATGGGGTATACATCGGTGCGCCGCTGGACCGAAACTCGTTTAGTGACCGGTGAGTGTTCCCAAAGCTGTGCATTTTTCGCCCCCGGTCTACTCGCGAATGGCAATCTGTTCCACCTGAAGGCGTAGTTGGTCCGCCACGTCTGCGACGTCTGCCTCCATGGTGCCGGTGGCGGCCACCAGAAACAGGAACTCGCGATTTCCCCGTCGTCCCACTACGGGTGACGGCATGGTTTTGACAACCGCAACATCCTCGGTCGATAGCGTATCCACCACACGAAGCAGGGTTTGCAGCAGGAGCGTGCGGTCGCGGATGACGCCGTCGAAGGTCCGGTCCCCGGCGGGAAGCTCAAACTGAGGCTTGACCAGAACGACCGCCCACCGCTCGGTCGTGAGCTGCAGCAGCCGATGCGCTGCCCCCTTCAGAGACCGAAACGAGAGATCAGCCACACCGGCGTGCGGCCGCGGATCGAGTTGCGCTACGCTCATGATATTGGTTCGTTCGTGCACCACCACGCGCCGGTCCTGCCGCAACCGGTAGTCAAGCTGGTTGTAGCCAACGTCAACCGCGTGGACCCGCTCGGCTCCGGCGTGAAGCAGGCAGTCGGTGAAGCCGCCGGTGGACGCACCGGCATCTACAAACACCCGCCCAAGCACGGGCAACCGCCACGCTGAAAGCGCCGCTTCCAGCTTGAGACCGCCGCGGGACACATATCGGTTGACGCGCCACTCGATGGCCGAATCATCGGAAACGGTGCGCGCAGGATCCCGCTCGGTGTCACCGTTCACCAGCACTTCGCCGCAGAGGATACGCGCGTGGAGTTCCTTGGGAGCGACGTCGGGAAACCGTTCGCACAACAGGCGTAACAGCGGAATCATGGTCAGACCAGCGAGCGTTCCTGAAACCGGTGGAAGACAACGGTTTTCCAGTCGGCCCGCGACACCGTGAGCACCGCGCCGTGCAGAACGGCGACGTTATCCGACACCTCGTTGCGCAACGGCATCTGCGAGCGCACCCGCTCGACGCTGATCTGCGGGTCAAAACCAATGACGCTGTCGGCAGGGCCGCAGGCACCCAGGTCGGTCAGGTACCCGGTACCACCCGGCAGGATGCGATCGTCTGCGGTCTGAATGTGCGTGTGGGTTCCAAACAGTGCGTTGACCTGCCCATCGAGGAAGAAGGCGAGCGCCTCCTTTTCTTCCGTTGCCTCGGCATGGACGTCGATGATGATGATATCTGCGCTGGAGCTGATTTTCCGGATGGTCTCTTTGGCCTTGCGAAACGGGCAGTCAATGGGATAGAGGCGACGGCGCCCCTGCAGATTGATGACCCCAACGCGCACGCCACGCGCCTCAACCACGCAGTGGCCGTGACCGGGGTTCCCGCCGGGATAATTGGCAGGGCGCAGAATTCGATCTTCCTGGTCGAGGTAGGGAAACACTTCCGACTGCTGCCAGATGTGGTTTCCCGTCGTAATGACGTGAACGCCCGCCGCAAAGAGCTGCCCCGCGATCTCCTGCGTGATGCCAAAGCCGCCGGCGGAGTTCTCTCCGTTTGCAAGGACAAAATCCGCTCCGTGCTGTTTCACGAGGGAAGAGAGGCCCGAGATGACCGCCCGGATCCCCGAGCGACCGATGATGTCGCCGAGGATCAGAACGGTGAAGTCTTTATCGGGCATACTCGATGATCCGGGTCTCCCGGATCATGGTGACCTTGATCCGGCCCGGATACCGCAGTTGTTCTTCGATGCGCCGCGCGATGCTCTTGGCGATGTCGCGTGCTTCTGCATCTGAGACCTTTTCATGATCAACCATGATACGAAGTTCTCGGCCCGCCTGGATTGCGTACGCCTTCTCAACGCCCTCGAACTCTTCGGCGATCTTCTCGAGGTTCTCCAGCCGCTTGATGTAGTTGTCAAGCGTCTCACGCCGGGCACCGGGCCGTGACGCCGAGAGCGCATCGGCAATCTGCACAATCACCGACTCGACACAGCTGTGCGGCACGTCTCCGTGATGAGCGGCGATACAGTTGATGACCGTATCGTCTTCTCCGATCCGCTTTGCCAGCTCTACGCCGAGCTCCACGTGGTTGGTGTCGCCGTCGCTCTCGATACCTTTTCCCACGTCGTGCAGCAGGCCACCACGACGCGCGATATCACGATCTGCGCCAACTTCCGCGGCAATCATACCGGCGAAAATCGCCACTTCCTTCGTATGAGCCAAGACGTTCTGTCCGTAGCTCGTCCGAAAATGGAGACGCCCGATCGCACGAATGCCCTCCGGCTTCATGTGATGAACGCCCAGGTCAAAGAGAACCTTCTCGCCCTCTTCGTAGATGATCTGGCTGATTTCGGCGGTTACCTTCTGCACCACCTCTTCGATCCGGGTGGGATGAATGCGGCCGTCCGAGATAAGCCGTTCCAGCGATCGCTTGGCGATCTCTTTGCGCACCGGGTCAAAGCACGACACAACCACCGCCTCGGGCGTATCATCGATGATGATATCCACCCCGGTGAGCGTCTCGAGGGTGCGTATGTTGCGCCCTTCGCGGCCGATGATCCGGCCCTTCATCTCGTCCGACGGAAGCGTGACCGATGTCACCGTGACTTCGGCGTTGACATCGGATGCCATCCGTTGAATGGTGGAAACCAGGATCTCGCGCGCGGACTTTTCGGCCGCCGCACCGGCTTCCTGCTCGATCTTGTTGAGCAATCCCTGCGCGTCATGCCGCGCTTCGTCCTCCAGGGATTGAACGATCATCTTCTTTGCGTCTTCCGCCGTGAGCCCGGAAATTTCTTCCAGACGTAGGCGCCAGCCGTTTTCTTGCTGCGAGATCTCGTCCTCGCGTTCGGTCAACTTCCTCTCTCGGTCTGCGAAGGCTGTCTGCTGTCGCTCGACCGCCGCTGTCTTGTTTTCTAGGTTTTCGTCCTTCTGAAGAAGCCGTTTCTCGATGCGCTGCAACTCGTTGCGCCGCTCTCTGAGCTCGCGTTCCTGTTCATTCCGCTCCCGTAACAGCTCATCTTTTGCCTCTAAGAGAAGCTCTCGTTTCTGAGCTTCCGCTTCCTTGATTGCGTCCCGTTTTAACCGTTCAGCCCTCTGTTCGGACGATGAGAGCTGAAATCTGGCATACAACCAGCGAATTATCCAACCTAGAACAACACCAATGAGAGGAAGGGCGATCCACCACAGTAGTTGCATCGTCACCCCTCCAATTCAATTCATATAATGCTCAAACCTACCGGATAGCCCTTTGTTTGTCAACCATGCACACTGTATACATTTCTACACATATTGCCGGTGCGCCCGTCTTGGGGTACGCTTCTGCCATGATGTCCAAGCGCGAACCGGTTATCGAGCTGCGAAACGAGGTCGAGGCACGATTATTACAGGCCCACCTCGAAGCAGAAGAGATTCCCCACGTCATCGTCAGCAGGCACGACTCTGCCTACACCGCCATTTTTCAGGTGCAGCTCGGTTGGGGACACGTTGAGGCCCCGGATGAGTACGTCGAGCGTATCCGCGAGATCTACGCCGACATGTTTGAGTCCGATGCGGGACTCGATTAAATCCAGTCCGATGCTTCACCGAGCAGCCGGCGGTCGCGACGCTCATCGCGCCGTCGAAGGTGGAGCGCACGGCGGAGGCCGCGCTGGAGAAAGGTGAGAAGATCGGCAAACAGTTCTTCGGCGTTATCGTCTTCTACGTGCAGAATCACCGCGTCAAAGACGGCGGTCACCATGGCCGTGGTATTGTGGTAGAGGCTCGCACGAAACACTCCCTTGCGCGTTCCCTCACGGATGATCTCATCAACCATGCGCTCAAGGTGCGGCCTCAGCCCGTCTCTTCGAGCCGACCGCTCGGTTGCGCCGGGGAAGCGGTATTCGGCCTTCCCGAGGAAGATGCCTTTGAGAATGGGGTTCTGACGCAACCCGAGGGTAATAAACCGATAGAGGGCGCGCAGTTTGTTCATGGGAGAATGCAGCCGCTGGACAATCTGATTGGCCTTGCGGATCCCCTCAGCCTCGATTTCGTCGAGTACACTCGAGTAGAACGCCTCTTTGCCGGAGAAATAGTTGTAGAAGGTACCTGCGCTCAGGCCGGCCCGGCGGGTCACCTGTTCGACCGAAACGCCACGATACCCATTGCGCTCGAACAAGGTTCGCCCGACCGAGAGAAGCAGGGCACGACGATCGGTTCGACCGGATGCAATCCGGCTCTGTTCGCTCACCACTCTATCATACACAAAATGAATCCAATTCTCAAATCTTCACTACTCTTTTATGTCATAAAAACTGCTTTTCTCTGTAATCGGCGCAGCGACGAACGCGCGTTCCCGGCCAAACGGTAAGAAAACGATGAGGAACAGCCATTCGACAAGAAATCAGTTGACAATAGGCGGAAAGGTTGTTGATCATCGGCACAGCGTGAAAAGAACAGGTTGTTCATGACAGAATACGAACTCACCTGCTTGGGTTCCGGCCACCGTCTTCCCGACAGTCGAAATACCATTCTGCTGGGAAACGCGGGGGCTCCTCAATCCGCCCTCCTTCGTACCGAGTACCAGGCGCGCCGGTTACAGCTGCTTGATGCCGATCACGGGATCTATCGCTTCCGCGACTGGCTCCCCCTGTCGCGGAGCCTTTCGGGATCGTCGGCTCCCATTACCTACAAAAGCAACGGCCTCGCCCGCGAACTGGGGCTGAACAATCTCTACGTCACCTTCAGCGGATACTGGCCCGAACGAGACGCGCTGATGCTCACCGGCACCTTCAAGGAGTGCGAGGCGTTTTCGGTGTGTGGTCGCATTCCCGACGACTTTCCCGCATCGCTTGTGGTTGCCTCGGCGGGAAACACCGCGCGCGCCTTCATCCACGTCTGTTCGCAGAATCGAATCCCGGCGGTGGTTGTTGTTCCCGAAAAAAACCTCGACGCCGTCTGGAGCCCATTTCCGGTGCACAACTGCGTCACGGTAGTGGCCGCAGGTGACGGCGCCGACTACTCAGACGCGATCGACCTTGCTGCGATGATCGCATCGCTCGACGGCTATGTTGCCGAGGGCGGTGCGCGCAACGTAGCCCGACGCGACGGAATGGGGACCACAGTGCTCTCGGCCGTCACAACCATCGGACGCATCCCCGATTATTTCTTTCAGGCGATCGGAAGCGGGACCGGAGCGATCGCCGCGTGGGAGGCCAATCGGCGATTCCTCGCCGACGGGCGCTTTGGGAAGACCACCATGAAACTGATGCTGTCCCAGAACGCGCCCTTCCTCCTCATGTACGACTCGTGGAGGCTGCGCTCGCGGGCCCTCGTGCATTGCGATGAGGCGACCGAAAAAGCACAGATCAACGATATCTACGCTGCGGTGCTCTCAAACCGCAACCCACCCTACTCGGTAACCGGTGGTCTCTACGACGCACTCTGCGCCACCGACGGTGAGATCTTTGCGGTCGAAAACCACGATGCCCGTGCCGCCGCACAGCTGTTTGAAGATACCGAAGGAATTGACATTGCCGAGGCCGCCGCCGTTGCGGTTGCGAGCCTGGTGGCCGCGGTACGCGACGGTTCGGTCGAACCCGATGCAACAATCATGCTCAACATCACCGGTGGCGGTATGCGCCGGTTTGCTCGAGAACAGAAAACCTATGCAGTTGCTCCCAGAGTGGTGGTTTCCCGCGCGGAAGCCCATCCTGAGACGGTTGCACGGCTCGTAATGGATGCACCAGACGGTGCCCGTCGATAGCATATGGAGGAAGCAATGGAGATGAACACGCGACCGGACATCTTTGATAAGTGTCATGGTGATGGCGGGTACTATGGCGGCCAGCGGGTAGAAGACGATCACTACTTCACCCGACCGATTGTCGACCCGATTCCCGGACGAATGATGGAGTTCGAGGGGAGCCCTCGCATCATGTGGTCGGTGAACAACTACCTCGGCCTGGCGGAGAACGAAGAGATCAAGCAGGTCGCCGTAGAGGCAGCTCAAACCTACGGGGTCAGCGCACCGATGGGTTCCCGGATGATGACCGGCAATACCCCGTACCACCTTCAGCTTGAGCGCGAACTTGCAGCGTTCACGCAGAAGGAAGCCGCAATCCTGTTTAACTACGGATACCTGGGCGTCATTGGTACCATCACCTCACTCGCGGGTCCCGAGGATACCCTCATCATGGACAAGCTCGCCCATGCCTGTATCGTCGATGCGGCGATGATGGCGCCGGGGCAGGTTCGGGTGTTCAAGCACAACAACATCGCCGACCTCGAGAGTGTGCTGCAGAGCGTAGAGAAGCAGGGTAAGGGTGGATCGATGGTCCTTGTCGAGGGCGTCTACGGCATGACCGGCGACCTTGCGCGACTGGACGAGATCGCCGCACTGAAGAAGAAATACAACTTCCGCATCTTCGTGGACGACGCGCACGGCTGGGGCGTCATGGGCTCTCAGGGACGGGGCGTTGCCGATCACTTTGGCGTGCAGGACGAGGTGGACGTCTACTTTGGAACCTTCGCCAAGGCGTTCGCATCAATCGGCGGTTTCTCGGCAACAACCAAGGCGGTGCGCGACTGGATAAGCTACAACGCTCGCACCCAGGTGTTTGCCAAGAGTCTTCCCATGATCTACGTGAAATCGCTGCAGAAGACCCTGGATCTCGTGAAGAACGCCGATGCAAATCGCGCAAAGATGTGGGAAAACTCCGACAAACTGAAAAATGGACTGCGAGAGCTTGGGTATTTCATTGGCGCGGGCGAGTCCCCCATCTGTGCGGTGTTTGCCCCTATCAATGGGCGTCAGACCGAGGAGGTCGGCAAGCAGCTGGTCCGCTTCCTGCGCGACCGCGGCGTGTTTGCCACCGCAATCACCTACCCGGTCATCCCGCTGGGGCTCTGTATGTTCCGGATGATTCCCACCACATCCCACAACGACGACGACATCAACCGGACCATCGAAGTCTTTCGGCAGATGCGCGACGAGCTGAAGATGGATCTGAAGTTCAACGGCGAAGACGAAGCAAAGATCACCCGGGTCTACGGAAAAAGCGCAGCATAGAAGGCTGCCCGGCTCTCCCCGGATGCCCGACGGGCCGCATCACTCCTTGATGCGGCCCAATCCCATCGCCCTGATCATCATGCGCGGCAACGGCTTTCGCGGGTTGCGCTTCTGCAGGTTGAGGTACCAGCCGGCAGCCTTGATGATCGGGACGCGGTGCGTTTCCACAAACTCAATCAGATTCCCGTCCGGATCTTCCAGATAGGCAAACCGTCCGGCAGCCTCTCCCATGTCAAAGCTTTCACCGCTGTCGACGGTGAAGGCGAATCCGGCATCCGCTGCGGCTTCCTTGAGCGCGTTCATACCGATGACGTCGAAACAGAGGTGAATGAACCCGAGGTCACCCCAGTACCGGTCGCGAAAGAGGTTGCGGCCGTCGCGGTCCAGCCCCTGAATCAGCTCGATCGACGTGGGGCCCAGAAGCTGCGAGAACGCACCGCTTCGCGGCTGAGAGTGTGTCAGCAGTACCCGTCGCAGCGTCGCCCCACCACCGGGAAGGGCTGAAAGGTCGTCGAACACCCCGGATTCGTCGTACACAACCCGGTCATACCCCAAGAGACCGCTGTAGAGCCGCCGGGCGGCTTCCACGTCGGACACGCCGATCATGGCGCCGCTGACTCCGCCGGTTCCGCTCGGGCCCGTCCTCCCAAACCAGCCCTCCCGTTCGGTCACCACATCAAACAGGAAACCGTGCGGGTCGAGCACAAAACAGTGCAGGTTGCCGACCGGATCGGCAGCGCTCTTTCCAAGCACCATGGCCCCCCGCTCACGCAGCCTTCGCTCCACCGCGCGGGTATCCTGCGTCTTGATACGCGCAGCGAGAATTCCAAAATCGCCGAGCGCGGGCTGGAAGGACGGGGGCACCGGAATCCGGCTTGTGTACTGCCAGATCTCAAATCCGCCACCACCGGCCATGTTGAGGGCGAGGGCCGCGTCACGGCTCTGGACCACACCCCCGGTGTAGAGCGTCATGAGCGGGGCCTCCGCGGCCTCCTGAAACACCGGCACATCCATGTTGAAGTGCTCGCGGTACCAGCGCCAGGCACGCTCCTTGTCGGGAATTCCAACCCCAATCTGCTGTATCCCACTGATCATGTAGTCCACCGGTGTTACTCCTCTCACGGTACGGCGACACTCACGCCAACACGCCAAGATCGCGGGCCACCTCGGCAAAGGCGGTAACCGCGCGTTCGAGATCCTCGCGGGAGTGCGCCGCGGAGACCTGGGTTCGAATACGGGCGGTTCCCTGCGGAACCACCGGGAAGAAAAATCCAACCGCATAGATGCCGTGCTCCAGAAGCCGCGTTGCCATGGTCTGGGCGATCTGTGCCTCTCCCAGCATGATGGGCACGATGGGATGGGTACCCTCGGGCACGGTCAGACCTGCGGCAGCGAGGGCGCTGCGAAACCAGGCGGTGTTCTCGAAGAGGCGGGTGCGAAGCGTCGTATCGCGGCGCACCAGATCCAGGGCAGCCAGGGACGCCCCGACGATCGGCGGTGCCACCGAGTTGGAGAACAGATAGGGTCTCGAACGCTGGCGCAGCATCTCAACCACCGAGCGCCGTGCCGCGGTATACCCACCACTCGCGCCCCCGAGTGCCTTTCCGAGGGTGCCGGTGATGATGTCCACCCGGTCGATGACTCCGCGGTACTCGTGGGTGCCCCGTCCGCCCTCACCCAGAAACCCCACGGCGTGGCAATCATCAATCATTACCAGGGCGTCGTACCGTTCTGCCAGATCGCAGATCTTATCCAGGGGCGCGATGGTCCCATCCATCGAAAAAACACCGTCGGTCGCGATCAGCCGGACGCGAGCATCTTGAGTTTCCCGCAGCCGCTCCTCCAGCTCGTTCATGTCCGCGTTGCGGTAGAGATGGCGCCGCGCCTTGCAGAGCCGGATGCCGTCGATGATACTCGCGTGGTTCAGCGAGTCCGAGATCACTGCGTCCTCGGGCCCGAGCAGGGTCTCAAACAGGCCGCCGTTGGCATCAAAACAGGAGGCGTAGAGGATCGCATCTTCGGTCCCGAGAAACTCCGCGAGCTCCTGCTCAAGCCGGCGGTGGATCTCCTGGGTTCCGCAGATGAACCGCACCGAAGAGAGGCCGTAACCCCAGCGATCGAGCGCTTCGTGAGCCGCTGCGATCACCTCGGGGTGGGCGGCAAGCCCCAGATAATTGTTGGCGCAGAGGTTAATGACCGTGCGTCCGTCTTCCACCGAAATATGCGCGTCTTGCGGTCCGGTGATAATCCGCTCGCGCTTGTAGAGCCCGTTGTCCTTGAGACGCGCGAGATCCGCATCGATGCGGGAGAATTCTGCTTCCATTCGGGCACTCAAACCCATGTCATCCATCCTACCAAGTCGATGTGAGATTGAACAAGGAGCAGCCCCCAGTTGAGTCCCAGGACCGCCACCATCAGAGCATACCCCAAAGCCGTTGTGTCAATCCGTTCCACCGGTGCAGTTTCCGCAACGGAGCCCGGCACGTAGAGTTCTTCCAGAACATCGTCGATACTCGCAATCAGGCGGCGGGCCTGAATCCGCTTTTTGCCCTCGATAATACGCTCAAAGTAGAAAAACACCCGCGCGACCAGCCCCCCCAGACGTCCCGGCAATCGCAGGTCAGGACGAATGGAAAAGAGCGAGATAAACACGAGCCCAACGATGGTGAACCCCTTCATCAGTCCGCCCTCGAGCGCACCGCGCGTGATCGTCAGGGGCCCAAGAGATACCAACACCCGGCCAAACGGCGTGAGCAGGTTGAAGAAGGCGATCGACGCAACGGTAATGGCAAAGTAGATCCACATGATGCGTTTTCCGGCCAGGTGGGCGAGCCCGGCAAAGAGCAGCACCTGTGCGATCCGCACAACGAGCAGCGGCTGAAACAGGTAGGCGGGAAGCACGAGGGCCCCGGTAAGAAAGAGATGCATCGCGTTGAAGTGCTCCTTGAGTCGGTTGGGCGGTCGTCGACGCCGGCGGTTGGTTGGCATGTCAGACTCAGGCAGGCGCGTAGTAGGTGCGAATAGCCGCCACCCAGCGGGACTGGGTGAAAAACCGCTGGGCGAAGATGCCTACCACCACACCGCTGACCGATCCCAGCGCCATGAAGGGCGGCGCGATGATCCATGCCGACCTGCCGAAGATGAAGGTTACCGACAAAAAGATCTGTACCACGTTACTCGCGAGGGCGCCAAAGACGCTGATGCCCAGAAGCGTTATGCGGTCCCGGCAGAGATAGTACGCCGCAAGCATCACCACAGCGCTTGCAAAGGAGCCGGCCGTGGAGAACAGAAAGACGTAGGAAGCAAGGGTGCCGTTGATGAGGCCGTGTCCCAACACCTTGAGCAGTACCAGCAACAGCACGTATGCCGGCGGAAAGAGCTTGATGGTGACGAGAACCGGCAGGTTTGCCAGTCCGAGCCGGAAAAAGGGAAACGGCTTGGGGAACAGGTACTCTATGGTGGAGAAAAACAGGCAGAGCGCGCCCATAAAGGCGATCAGTTCGAGCTTTTCGTATTGCCGTCGGTCCACGACTGCAAGGTACTCCGACTCTGCGTCGCGTTACAATACGCGTGCAACCACCAGCGTAATATTATCACGGCCGCCGGATTCCTTGGCGGCCGACACCAGCTCCTGCGCTGCGGTTGCGAGATCGGGCTCGTCGGTCAATGTGGTCAGGATCGTATCATTTGACACCATGTCGGACAGACCGTCGCTGCACAGCAGAAAGACGTCGCCCGCCTCGCACTGGTCGCAGACGCGAAAGAAGTCGATGAAGAACTCGTCCTGCGTGCCAAAGCAGTTCACCAGGATGTTGCCGGGTATCTTTGGGTTGCCGGTGAACTCCCGGAGGGTGTGGTCGCGGCTCAGTTGGCGCAAGCTCCCCCGGGCCGCGTGATAACAGCGCGAGTCCCCGGCGTGGGCCACGTACCACGATCCCCGGTACGCGAAGAGCACGGTTGCGGTGGTCGCCATGCCCTCAAACCGCGGACTCGTCAGCCCCTTGCGAATCAGCCCCTGATGCGCCTCGGCGCATATCCGGCGCACTCGCTCATCAAGGGCGTCAGAATCGAGTTCTCCGTCCAGGGTGTGAATCCCGAGCGCAAGCTGCTCGAGCACAAATCGGCTCGCTACCTCGCCTGCGTTGCTGCCGCCAACCCCGTCCGCTACACCGAGTACGGTGGACAGCACCGGGTCCACCGGCTCCACCGACGAGAGTACGCCGTCGCGCACGTAGGTTCGCGCGGCAACCGCTATGTCCTCGTTGTTCTCGCGCACCAGCCCGACGTCGCTGATGCAAGCAATTTCCAGCATCATGCGCGCGTAGTCCGCAGGTCGTTCAGTACCTCTCGGCGAAACGCATCCGACGTCATAGGCTTGCTGAAGTAGTACCCCTGGATGCAGGTACACCCTTCATGATAGAGAAAACTCGCCTGTTCGTACGTTTCAATCCCTTCTGCTATCACGTTCAGTCCCATTGCAGCCGCCATTGAGAGAATCGCGCGAACGATTCCCTGGGTGTTCCGATTAATTAATACATCTTCGATGAAGCTTTTATCCAGTTTTATGGTGCTTATGGGGAACCGTTTGAGATAATTGAGCGATGAGTACCCGGTGCCGAAGTCATCGATCGACACTTTGATCCCCATCTCGTGAATGGTGCGAATCTTGCGGATTGAATCGTCGGGGTCATCCATGACGCTGCTTTCGGTCACCTCCAGCCGAAGTCGCGACGGATCGATCTGGTTCTTCGAGAGAACCCGCGAGATGTTGGAGACGAGATACCGATCCTTGAACTGCCGCGGAGAGAGATTGACCGAAAGATACAGATCGCGAAGCTCGGATTCCGCCCAGAGCTTCAGTTCGGCAGTGGCCGAAAAGAGCGCCCAGTATCCAATGGGAACGATGAGCCCCGTCTCTTCAGCCAGAGGGATGAACCGGCCCGGCGATACCATACCGCGTTTGGGGTGCATCCAGCGGATCAGCGCCTCCGCTCCCACGGCGTGGTAATCAACCACCGCGCTTTCGATCGAGTCAATCTGTACCAGCGGCTGAAAGTGAAGCGCAAACTGCCGGTCGATCTCGGTGATCGAGGGCTCCTCAATCGCGCGAATGATGCTGTTTTGCAGCTCCATCTTCTCGATCATGTCGTGTCCGAGCTGTCGGTTGTAGATCACGGACGGGCGATTTGCCCGCACCGCCTCGGTGAGGGCGATGTCGGCGCTGCGCAGCAGCACCCGTTTTGTCCGCGCGTGTTCGGGGTAGATCGCAATGCCACAGGTGCATCCCACCGACAGGGTATACTCGGGAAACTGAAACGGGCGATTCACTTCGTCGATCAGCTGGTCCACCAGTTCGGACACCTCGCCCTCGAGGTTGATTGCCATGATGACAAACTCGTTCTCGCGGGTGTGGTAGAGCCGGGCATTGGTCGGCAACAGCGAGCGGATGCGCTCTGCCGTGCGGTACATGATCCACTCGCTGATACCCGCTTCCATGGTCTGTTTGATTTGCGCGTATTGATCGTCGAGGTCCAGAATCACCAGCGACACCGTCTTGGTTGTGGGCGATTGCTCCGCCTCGTTAATCACCGCGTGGATGTCGCGATCCATGACCACGTGGTTGGGCAATCCGGTCTTGCGATTGTAGATCAACTGCTGCTCGAGTTTTTGCTTCCGTCGCTCCTGCTCCTGCACCGTTTTCCCGAGCTGCTGCAGGTCGCGCAGGGTGGATTCGAGGTTGTTCTCCAGGCGGTCCACGCTTTCGGCCAGGACGCGCACGCGCGCCTTGACGTCATCGGGAACGTCGGATCGAGTAAAGATGTCGCTCACCTCGCGAAGGATCGCGCCGGTGGGGGGAGATGCGTCGGTTTCACTGCCCATATCTAATATCTCATAGAATGATATTCTATTAGAATATCACGAAAAAGTGTATCCCACTCCCGCTCGTTTTTCAAGCAATTATTCGGCACGGTCACCGGTGTCCCGAATTCCGGATCGGGGTTATACTGGAAGCAGCGGGAGGTGGCACACATGGTATACGGCATCCGCACATTACACGGTTTCAAGATTCACGCGACCGACGGTGAGCTTGGTCACGTCGAGGACTGCTACTTTGATGACGGGAAGTGGGTCGTACGGTATCTGGTCGTGAAGACCGGCTTCTGGTTTCTCGGCAAGGAGGTGCTCATCTCTCCGCACTCGGTCACCGGAGTCGACCTCGAGAAGCGCGAGATCAACGTCGCGCTCACCAAGACTCAGGTCGAGGAGAGTCCCGACATCGACACGCACCAGCCCATCTCGCGCAAGAAGGAGAGCGAGTTTCACCTGTACTACAACGTACCCGCGTACTGGGGCGGGCTTGGGCTCTGGGGCCACGAAATGGTTCCCGACGGCCGGCCGGCACCACCCTCCGACCAGCCCGACACCAACGACGAAGACGCCCACCTGCGCAGCACCAAAGAGGTAACCGGCTACCGCCTGCACGCGGTTGACGGCGATCTGGGGCAGATAACCGACTTCATCATTGACGATCAGACCTGGGCGTTGCGCTACCTGATGGCCTCGCTGTCGCACAAACCGGGCATGCGCCGACTCGTGGTATCCCCGAAGTGGATCGACCACGTGGTCTGGTCCAAGGCACACGTGGCGGTCAATGCGTCCAAGGAGAAGATCCTCTCTGCTCCCGCGATCGACAGCGATCAACCGATCACCCGGGATTTCGAACAGCTGCTGTTTGGCCACTACACAACCCACCCTTACTGGAGCGAGGAGGAAGAACACGGAGAGTAAGGTCGGAGAACACTGAACGGGGAATCGAAGGAAACAGAGCGGAGAACTGAACGCGGCGGGATTCGAACCCACGACCTTTGGCTCCGGAGGCCAACGCTCTATCCAGCTGAGCTACGCGTCCCCACTGCTTTGGTGACGCTCACGGTACTCTCAAGGGCCGCCATCTGTCAAGCACGGCCGCCATCTGTCAAGCACAAAGTGCGCCGCACCAAGTGCGCCGCACGAGCACGCTTCCCGGAGAGCGCGGTTGCCGATAGAATGCGCGCATGAAACTCACCGCCAAAACACGCGGCACTTTTGTCGGGGTGCTGCTGCTCGCCCTCTTTATCGGAACGCTGTCGTGGGAGATTATCGAGCGCATTGTAGCGAGTCTGGGACTGACCCTCGACGTCTCGGTGGGACCGGTAGGATTTGACGCCTTTGTCATCGCGGTCTGGGTGCGGATCAATCCCGGAACCGTCATTGCCGTCTACCCGGGCATCCGGGTATTCCAGTCCATATGAGCGTTTTGAAATTGGAATCGGGGTCGGGTTGCCTGGTGCTCGCTTCGTCTTCTCCACGCCGTTCCGCCCTGTTGATGCAGGTTGGTATTGCGTTTCGCGTGGTCCATCCCCAGGTCGACGAAGAGGCTATTTCCCACCCGGACCCCATCGAGACCGCTGCCATGAGGGCCGCCGCCAAACTCGAGGTCGCACGCCCCCTGATGCGTCCCGATGAATCCGCGCTCCTGAGCGCCGACACGATGGTGTTCCTCGGCAACACAACCTTTGGAAAGCCGGCCAACCGCGAAGAGGCGGCCCACATGCTGCAATCGCTCGCGGGTCGTACGCACACCGTGGTCACCGCCTGCGCCATGCTGACGCCCGGCGATACCCTGCACCAGTTCATCGACACCGCCGACGTTCGCTTTCTGCCGCTTGACGAGTCGGAGATCGCCGATTACCTCGACCACCAGGAGTGGCGCGGAGTGGCCGGCGGCTATCGCGTGCAGGGGGTTGCCGCCCGCTTCCTCGAGTCAATTCACGGCTCCTACGCAACGGTCATGGGCTTGCCAATCCATCGCGTTTATTCTATTCTCAGACCACACATTGGGACGCAACAACCGTCTCAGTAAATCTTCCGACGGCAGAGCCGTTCGAGAAACAGTGAAGGATCGTGTCGAGCAGTTATCGGCGCGAAGAGGAGGCCTTGTGGCAGTAGTTACCATGAAAAACCTGCTTGAGTCAGGTGTGCACTTTGGTCATCAGACCAAGCGATGGGATCCCCGAATGAAGCGATTTATCTTCGCTGAACGTAATGGGATTCACATCATCGACCTGCAGAAGACCATCGTCTGCATCAAAGAAGCGTACGACGCGGTACGCAAATCCGTTCTCGAAAACAAGTCGGTGCTGTTTGTTGGAACCAAGAAACAGGCCCAGCAGGCAATTGAGCGCGAGGCGCAGCACTGCGGGATGTTTTACGTGAACAACCGCTGGCTTGGCGGAATGCTCACCAACTTTTCAACCATCAAAAAGTCTCTTCTTCGGTTGAAAAAGATCGACAAGATGGAAGTCGACGGTACCTTCGAGAGTCTGACCAAGAAAGAGGTCGCTCGACTCAACAAGGAGCGCGCTCGTCTCGAGAAGAACCTCGGCGGCATCAAAGAGATGAAAGAGCTTCCCGGCATTATCTTCGTGATTGACACCCGCAAGGAGGGAATCGCGGTTGCCGAGGCACAGCGCATGGGTATCCCCATTGTCGCGGTAGTTGATACCAACTGCAATCCGGACGGCATCACCTACCCCATTCCCGGAAACGACGACGCAATCCGCGCGATTAACCTCTTCACCTCCATCATCTCCAAAGCGGTCATCGAAGCCGACAACGAGATTGGCCTTGAAGTGATCGAGAACCTGCAGGAAGACGGAGACGTCATGGAAGACGGCAGCGAAGACGTCGTCGACCGGGACGTCGATGACGAGGACGAATACGTTGCCGAGAGCCCAAGCGCTGCCGCGGTAGAGACCGCACCCGTCGCCGAGCAGGTTGCTGAAGAAGTGGTCGTCGCAGAAAAACCCGCGGAAGAAGCGCCGGCGGCAGAACAAGCGCCCGACGAATCGGAAAGCTTCGCGACCGACGACTACTCCGAGTACGTTCCCGATGATGCCACCAAGGAGAATCCGACCGACAACCTCACTCCCGAAGAAGCGGTTGCCGCGAAAGCGGGGATCGACCAGGAGAAGCTCTACGAAGAGCCGTAATCGTCCCCACGCACTACGGATACGACGAGACGGCACCAATAACGGAGGATAACCCAATGAATATACAGGCATCAGACGTAAAGAAACTGAGAGACAAGACGGGCGCCGGCATGATGGACTGCAAGAAGGCGCTGGTTGACGCCGGCGGCGACTTTGCCCAAGCGGAAAAGATTCTGAAGGAGCTGGGCCTCGCCGCGGCTGCCAAACGCATGGGCCGGGCCACCAACGAGGGCCGCGTGTTCACGACGGTGGGCGGCGGTAAGGCGGGCATTCTGGAGCTCTCCTGCGAGACCGACTTCGTCGCCCGCAACACCGATTTCATTGCCCTCGGAAAGAAGCTCGTCGGTATGATGCTGGAGCAGAATCTGGCCATCGACGCACCTGTGGTGCAGGACGAAGTTGCCAAGGCGATCAGCACCATCAAGGAAAACATGTCTCCGCGGCGGTTTGAAGCGATGGATATTGCGTCGGACGAGCTGGTGGTTGACTACATCCACGGAGACGGCGGCAATATCGGAGTACTGATCAAGGTCAAAACCGACGTGCCGACCGCCGATGCGGTGAAACAGTTTGCCTTCGACGTTGCGCTGCACGTGGCAGCGTTCCGCCCGACCTACCTCGACGCGCAGGCGGTACCCGCGGCGTACGTGGCGGAGCAGGAAGCAATCTTCCTCAAGCAGGCGCAGAATCTGGACAAACCGGAAAACGTGCTCCAGGGAATTGTGAAGGGCAAAATGAAGAAGCACCTCGCTGAGATCTGTCTGCTCGATCAGCCCTTTGTGAAAGACGACAAAAAGTCCGTTGCGCAGATGGCAACCGAGGTCGGCAAACAGGCCGCCGGTTCCGTCTCCGTGGTAGACTATCGCTACTACCGGGTCGGCGAAGAAACCGAGTGACCCAGAGAGGCCACGCTCATGGACCAGTTACTGAAACAGTCTGAAGAACGGATGAAGAAATCGCTGCACGCGCTGGAGGAGGAGTTTAACACTATCCGAACCGGCCGTGCATCGGCGTCCCTCTTCGATAAAATCAAGGTTGAGTATTACGGAAACTCGACACCCTTGAACCAGGTGGCGACGATCTCGGTGCCCGAAGCGCGGCTGGTGGTCATTCAGCCGTGGGACAAGGCGGTCATCTCCGACATCGAGAAGGCGATTCAGAAGTCCGAGCTCTCGGTGAATCCCATGAACGACGGAAAGGTGATCCGCATCAACATCCCGCCCCTCACCGAAGAGCGGCGCAAGGAGTTTGCGAAGGTCGCCAAGAACATGGCCGAGCAGGCCCGGGTTGCTGTTCGCAATATCCGCCGCGACGCCAACGACGATCTGAAGAAACAGCAGAAGAACGGCGACCTGTCCGAGGATGAGGCAAAGCGCGGTGAGGACGAGATTCAGAAGCTCACCGACCGCTTCGTGGAAGAGATCAACCGCGTGGTGGAAACCAAAGAGAAAGAGATCCTGGAAATCTGATGGGCGCGACTCCGGTGGCACCTGCTGGTGCCGTCCCGACTCACGTGGGAATCATCATGGATGGAAACGGCAGGTGGGCAACCGCCCGCAACCTGCCGAGGACCAACGGTCACCAGGAGGGCCTGGAAGCGGCGAAGCGCATCGTGCGCGCAGCCGCCGATCTGGGCTGTCGCTATCTCTCGCTCTACGCATTCTCCACCGAAAACTGGAATCGAACCCCCGACGAGGTCAAGTTTCTGATGGGCCTCGTGGGACGGCATCTGCGCAAAGAGCTTCCCTTCTACACCGAAGTGGGGGTCAGGATAGTGCACAGCGGCGATACCGCCCGCCTTCCCAAATCGGTCCAGACCCAGCTGGCCGGTGTCATGGAGGATACCGCCGGGTTCAACCGAATCACGGTCAATCTCGCGCTCAACTACGGAGGACGCGATGAGATCGTACGCGCGGTCGGTCGGGTAATCGAAGGAGATGCCGCATCCGGGGCCACGCCGTGCGGGTCGCCCGTCACTGAGGAACGGCTGCGCGGGGCGCTGGATCTGCCCGAACTACCCGATCCCGACCTCATCATCCGAACCGGCGGGGAACGGCGCCTCAGCAACTTTCTCTTGTGGCAGTGCGCCTATGCGGAGCTCTACTTCAGCGACAAGCTGTGGCCGGACTGGGATCACGACGATCTGCGCGAGGCATTTGCGGATTACGCCTGCCGCACGCGCAACTTCGGCGGCGTGCGATGACCGCGGAAGCCAGCACGCGACGGCGCCCAATGAAAAACGTAATTACGCGGGTACTGGTATTTGCCGTTGGAATTCCCGCACTCATCGGGCTCATTCTTCTGCTGCCCAATTTCTACCACCTTCCCTTCAATGTGCTTGTCATTTTCGCGACCGGCATTGCGTCCGTGGAGCTCGCGGGTATTCTTGCCGCGCGACCGGGTGCGTACCGCATTCCGCGCTCCATCGCCTTTGGGCTCGGCGCCGTGCTCCCGGTCACCGCCCTGCTGACCCTCTTCGTCGGGGCAACGCCGTATTCGCTGCTCACCGTTGTGGTGACGATCACCGCCCTCATCCTTGGATTTCAAGGGTTTCGTCGTGATGAACGCCATTTTTCCGGCATCATACCGCTGCTCACCACGGTCCTGTTTCTCATGGTGTATCCCGGGCTCTTCGGGTCCTATCTGGTTCGACTGTCGGGCCTTGCGCACTCGAAGATACTGATTGTGGTCTTTGTTGCGTCGGTGTATCTCAACGACTCTCTCGCCTACGCGGTTGGTATGCTCTTTGGCAAACGCAACGAGCGTCTCGTTCCGGTCAGCCCCAATAAGAGTCTGGCCGGTTTTGTCGCCGGGTTTGTCACCTCGATCGTGGTGATGGTTGCGGCTGCGGTCGTCATGCCGGCCGTGTTTCCCGGCAGTCTCATCCGAGCCGCCGTTCTGGGAGCAGCCGTTGGATGCGCCGCCATCGTGGGAGACCTGGCCGAATCGGCGCTGAAGCGGTCCGCGGTAGTAAAGGACTCCGGCGACATCATTCCCGGCCGTGGCGGGCTGCTCGATTCCGTTGACTCTCCGCTATTTTCTGCCTTCGTTTTTTATTATCTTTATCTTGTCTTGTTTATTGGATAGGAATACATGGTGTTGAATATCGTCATTGGTCTCATCGGACTGGGTATCGTGATTTTTGTTCACGAGGCCGGCCATCTGGTCGCCGCAAAAGCAGTGGGAATAGAGGTCGAGACCTTTTCCATTGGTTGGGGACGCAAACTTGCCGGATTCCGCTACAAAGGAACCGACTATCAAATCTCGGTGTTCCCGTTTGGGGGCTTCTGCAAGATGAAGGGGGAAGCGCTCCTGCAGCGCGCGTGGGCCGAAGGAACCGACCGCATTCCCCACGAGCAGGGCGCCTTCTTCAGCGCCGGCCCCTGGCAGCGCATCCTCGTTGCCGCCGCCGGGCCCCTCGTCAACCTCCTCTTTGCCGTCATTGTGCTTTCGGTCATCTGGGGGCTTGGGTTTTCGGTGATGACCTTCGAGAATCGCATCATTCTGGCGTCCGATTATCAGCCCACAGCCATTGAGCATCCGGCTCAGGTAGCGGGACTGCAAACCGGCGACCGCATCGTTGCGATCGACGGAGAACCAACCGGCAGCTTCCGCGAGATTCAGGAGCGCGTTACCCGCGCCGCGGGTCGAACCCTGGTTCTGACGCTGGACCGCGACGGCGCGGAACAGGAAACGTCCATTACACCGCGACTTGATCCCGACACCGGTGCGGGGCTGATCGGGGTATTCCCCTGGATCGAACCGGTTGTCCAAACGGTCAGTGCTGACTCACCAGCCGGAATCGCAGACATCCGTTCGGGAGACCGAATCGTTGCGGTAGACGGCGAGCCAATTCCTCACACCATGGAGTTCTTTCGAGTATTTGGTGGCACCGGGCGCAGAGTATCGCTGTCGCTTGAGCGCGAGGGCGACCTTGTCACCACCGAGCTGGTGCCCGGATCACGGGAAGACGGCTCACTCTACGTGGGAATCACCTTCCAGGCCGTCGAAGTGCCGAGTCCATCGCTGGGTCCCGTCGCGGCTCTTCGACGCGGCACCGCCGAGACCTTTTCAACCCTTGCGATGACGGTGCGCGGTCTCGGGCTGCTGTTTCGCGGAGTAAACCTCACCCAGGCGGTCGCTGGCCCGATCCGGCTCACCTATTTTGTGGGTGAGGTCGCAACCGCAGGACTCACCGTAGGTCTGGCCGAAGGTGCACGCGCCTTCTTCAACTTTCTGTCGCTGGTCAGCATTGCGCTGTTTTTCATGAACCTGCTTCCCATTCCGGTGCTCGACGGAGGACAGATTCTCCTCTACACTATTGAGGGGATCACCCGTCGGCCCCTGCATCCCAAGCTGGTCTACCGATACCAGATGGTCGGAACGGCAATCGTTCTCGCGCTGATCGCATTTGCGTTTTTCAGCGATATCGTGTTCCTGACGGGACGATAACGGAGGCAAGGGAGATGAAACGTTCTTCCCTGATTGTGGTCCTGCTTGTTGCAGTGACCATCGGCGCAACCGCACAGATTCGGGTAAACACCAGCCACTCCGGTGCGATTCGCACCCTGCTGCACGATGCCCGGACCGGCCGGCTGCTGACCGGTGGCGACGACGGCAAGCTCAAGGTATGGGATTACTCTGCCGGCGAGCTGCAGCGTTCGATCCAGATCTCGAGCCTCGCCATCCACCAGGGCACACTCCATCCGTCTCTCCCACAGGTTGCGCTTCTGGTTACCGACGGTCGCCGCCGCTTTACCCTTGAGGTGTGGGACTGGGAGCAGGAGCGACGGCTCTTCACCCAGACGCTGCCCGAAGCGCCCATCTTCCTGACCTACTCTCCCCGTGGCACCTTCCTGCTGTTTGCCCAGAACGAGTTCAACAGTTTGCGATTTCTCGCGTCGTCCACCGGACGCTCCCTGCCGTATCTTCGGCGCGGATCGGGCATTGTCACCTTTGCCACGGTCGCTTCGAGTGAAGAACGAATCATGACCTACACCCCATCCGACGGTGTCATCACCTATTGGGAGGTAGTCTCGGGCCGTCAGGTGCAGACAATATCCACTGCGCGCGAGATCGATCAGCTCTCGGTCCATACCAACCGCCGGTTCGCGGTGGGTCGTCTGGATAATGAACTCGTTGTCGTGGATATCGTGGACGGCACGCTTCGCGACCGCTTTCCCATGAGCGGCATCGAGCGGATTCTGGTAAACCAGGTGAACGGAGACGTCGCGGTCATGACACGCTCCGGGCGGCAGATCGAAATGGCCAGCTTCCGCGTCAGCGAGCGTGGTCGACTCTCTCGAGCCATGAGCACCGTTCCCACCCTGCCCTCCGGCCTCACTCAGGCTACCCTTCATGGCGACGCGCTCTTTGTTGCAACCGGTGATGGAACCATCACGACCTTCGAATCGACCGACCGTCGCGGCCGCACGATCGCGGAGAACCGGGTTCAGTCGGTCACCGGATTTGCGTTTACCGAGGGAACGGTCCACCTCTCTACCGCCCAGCAGATCCTCTCGCTGCGTTCGGACCTCTTCGGAGAGACCGACGTCGCAGTCAACCGCGTACGGACGCTCGACGTGACTACGCGCCGGATGCCGCAACCGGGAACGGTACGACTCTCCGCGGTTACCGGACCCGATTCCGACGAGTCGCGGGTTGTGGTATGGGACACCAGCGGCCGGAACCCCGAACTCGCCACCTACGCTGCGGTCGCTCCGGCGTTGACCACCATTCCGCTTGACTCAGCCCGCGTCACCAAACAGGTTGTCTCGGCGGACGGCAGACTCATCGTCCTCCACGATCAGACCACTCTGCGCCGGATTGATCCGGACACCGGCTCCACCGACTTCACCTACACGGGTGAAGGCATGGAAGCGCTGGTTGCCGTTGGGGATACCATCGTCATAGGAAAGAATCGCGCGAACCCTTTCGACTCTGCACTGATGCGGGTTGATACGCGCACGGGTGAAACGGTCCGAATCCAGAGCGATAACTTCCTGATTTTTGACCTTGTCTACGATCGTGCGCGCGGTGTGCTCTACACACTCGGCCTTCAGCAGTCCGGCTCCGTGGTCCGCACCACCGTTACCGTCCACCGCGGCGCCAACTTTGAGAACCGGCGAACGATTTCCACCTACGACGGAGAGGATCTCGACGCTCGACTCTCGCTCGATCCTGCAACTGGGCGGTTATTCAGTTCGCTCGGGATGGAAGGTGTGAGCGTGTGGGACGGGCGGCGTTTGACGCGAATCTCGGCGGTGGCGCACGTTCCTCGGGCGCTGTACGTAGCCAATCGCCACCTCTTTTCAATCAACCGCGATGGAACCATGAGCGTGTGGGATCTGCGCTCCGGAGATCCACTGTTGACGTTCTATCTGTTTCGGGATGGAAACTGGGTTGCCGTGACCACCGACGGTTACTATTTTGCGAGTCATTCCCGTGCCGAACAGCATCTCTCGCTGCTCGCTGCTCCAGGACGAACGGGACGCAGACGGACACTGGAAGACTTTCGTCTGATTCTTCCTACTACGGCGCGCGACGCATAAAACGGTTACGCGGGAGGGTTAGCCCGCACGACTTCGATCGCGCGCGCGACCGCGGTGCGCACCGTTTCGCCGTGCTTTCGGTCCAGTTCCTCCGCGTAAAGGCGACCCATGAGGTTCACCCGGTAGGATGCCGGCACGGCGTTGAGCGCAAAGGCGGCGATATCGAGCACCGCGTCGTGCGACCGGCGCAGATCCCGGTTCTCCGGCTGCTCAAGCTGTCGCTCCAGTTCCTCAACCACCATGTGCTCAGCTTCGTTTACCAGCAGTTCGAAATCGTAGTCATCGCCAAACGCCATCTCTGCCTCCCCTAACCCGGCTCTTCAGCCAGTGACTCGAATTTGGTATAGCGCGGAACGAAGGCAATCTTCACCGTCCCGACGGGGCCGTTGCGCTGCTTGGCCACGATCAGTTCGGTCTCAACCACCTGCGCCTGTTCGTGCATTTCCCGCTCCGAGGTCCGCTCCCGGTGCAGGAACATGACCACATCGGCATCCTGCTCGATGGCGCCGGATTCGCGAATGTTGGCAAGATTGGGCCGCTTGCCCTCGGAGTCCCGCGTTACCTGTGAGAGCGCGATGATTGGAATCTCCAACTCCCGCGCGAGCGCCTTCAGCGATCGCGAGATCTCCGCGATCTGCTCGTGCCGGGGGATTTCCGGGTTCTCCGACGAAATCAGGGTCAAATAGTCGACAAAGAGAACGCGGACTCCGTTCAGCGAAACCATCCTTCGCGCCTGGGCGCGCAGATCCAGGAGGCGCATGTTTGGCGTGTCCGCAATCCACAGCGGCGCTTCATAGATCAGTCCCGCCGCGTCGGTCAGGTTCTTGAAGTCCGACGATTTCAGCATTCCGGTACGCAGCGTCTGTGAGCCGATGCGCGCTTCCGAGGAAAGCAGCCGCTGCATCAGCGCCTGCTTGGACATTTCCAGCGTGAAGAACCCCGTGGCAATCTTCTGGTGAATGGATATGTTCGCCGCCATGGTGAGCGCGAGGGCGGTTTTTCCCACCGAAGGACGCGCACCAATGATGATGAACTCCGAGTTCTGAAACCCGCTGAGCATATTGTCCAGTGAGGGGAATCCCGACGGGATGCCCGTGTAACTGTCTTTGGTCTGGTAGAGTCGCTCGATTGCCTCTACCGTCTCTTCGACAATCTCCTTTGCCTTCTGATACCCCGCCTCCTGTTCGCTGTCGGTGATGTCGAAGATCCGCTTCTCGGCGTCTTCGATAATCAGTCGACTTTCCTGCGTGTCATCGTACGCGTTGGCGATGATCTCATTGGCAATCTTGAGCAGCCGGCGCCGTACCGAGCCGGCGCGCACAATCTTTGCGTAGTATTCTATGTTCGCGCTGGTTGGAACGCTCGAGGTGAGCGAGGAGATATACCCGGCGCCCCCAACGCTGTCGAGGGCACCCTGGTTACGCAGTTCCTGCGTAAGGGTAATAAGGTCGATTTCCTCCCCGCGCTCGTAGAGCGCAAGGATTCCTTCGAACACACGTGCGTGTGCGTTGCGGTAAAAATCGCTTGGCCGAAGATGGCCCAGCACCTGACCGAGGGCGTCTGCATCGAGCAGGATTGCCCCGAGGGTCGCGATCTCCGCATCATGATTGTGCGGAGGAACCCGATCCTTCAGCCCTCCTGACGACGCCACGACACTCCCTCAGCCAGCCACGGTCAGAGGGACGGTTGCTCGCTTGACTCTTCGGTTGCGTCCGATTCCTCGGACGTCGCTTCCGCCATGTCAGGTTCGGCCTTTTCAGTTTCCGCCATGCCGGTTTCCGGTTCTTCGGTTACCGACTCGACTGGTGTCGACTCGACCGGTGGCGCCGCGGGAGCGGGTGCAGCAGCGGCTGCCGCTGCATTCTTTGATGCCGTTTCCACCGCCTCGGTCTCAACGCGAACGGTCAGTTCGGCCTCTTCTTCGCCGTACAGGCGCACCCGCACGCTGTGCGTTCCCACGCTCTTGATTGTTCCATCGGGGATGTCGACTTTGCGCCGTTCGACGCTGATACCGCGCTTGTCGAGCTCGTCAACGATGGTCGCGGTAGTGACCGATCCAAACAGCTTGCCGCGATCTCCGGCGGCCATCGTGAATACCAGTGGCTCGGACTCGATCTGCTCTTTCATGGAGGAGGCCTGCTTGCGCTTTTCGACCTTCCGCTGCTCGATCGCCGCCCGGCGGCCCTCAATCAACGCGCTGTTCTGCCGATTGTGCATCAGCACCATGTTTCGGGGAATCAGGAAGTTCCTCGCGTAGCCACGAGCGACTTCACAGATGTCGCCCTCCTCTCCAAGATTCGGTACGTCACAATTGAGAATTACTTTCATCGGTGTTTCCTGTCCTTCCTCAACCCATCGGCAAGAGCCCAAGAACACGGGCGCGCTTGATTTCGCGAATCAGTCGTCGCTGGTTCTTGGCGGATGTGCCGGTGATGCGTCGGGGGAGAATCTTTCCCTTTTCGGTTACAAATCGACGCAGCACCTCCGGGTGCTTATAATCGATAACCAGATTCTGCGCCTTGATCTTGTCAATCTTCTTGCGGAAGTAGACCTTGCCCCGAGGACGGAAGCCCCGGTCGTCTCCGCGACCACCGTCACGGCCGTCTCTCCCGTCGCGACCATCTCTGCCGTCGCGGCCATCGCGGGATCCCCCCCGATCGTCTCTCATCGGGCGGCGCGATTCGTATCCGCCGTCTCGATTCTCTGTTCTTGTATCTCCGTCAGACATTGTTTTCGTGTACTCCTCAGAATGGAACGTCGTCTTCAAAGCTGTCCGGCTGACCCGCCGGACCGTCGTAGCCACCACCGCTGGATTCAGAGAACCCACCACGGTCACCGGCCGGCGATCCCGAACCACCACCACCACCGCCGCCAAGCAGCTGAACAAACTGCGCAAACACTTCAACCTTGCTGCGCTTCTGCCCGTCCTGCTCCCAGCGATTCTGGCGCAATTCGCCGTCTACCCCGACCTGCTTGCCCTTCTTCATGAACTTGTGAATCGCCTCGGCCATCCGACCCATCATCACGCAGTCAAAGAAGTTTGCCTCATCAACCCACGTATCTCCCGACTTCTTGCTGCCGTTCACCGCAATGGAAAACGTGCAGATCTGCAAGCCGCTGTTGGTGTAGCGCAATTCCGCGTCACGGGTCAGCCGGCCCACCAGGGTTACGTGATTGATGTCTCGCATCTCACGCCTCCTGGCGAACCATCAGAAACCGAAGCAGGTCTTCTTTGTGTTTCAGCGCGGTTTCGGTTTGGTGGGCCTTTTCGGGCTCCATGTCTACTTCAAAGATGAAGTAGTGGCCCTGGTTCAGCTTCTTGATCGGATAGGCGAAGGTGCGCAGCCCCATGTCATGTTCTTTGACAAAGGTTGCCCCGAGCTCGGTGAGCTCGCTTCTGACCTGTTCCTTCCCCTTGGTGAACGCGTCTTCCTCTGGACGGAGGACGCACACTGCCTCGTACCTTCTTGTCATTGTTCCTCCTTGCGGACAAATGACCATCGGCATTGGTATGTTGTTTTGTCGCCGATGGTAAAGAGGTTCGGCAAAGCTACCACGCAGCTTCGGTGATGTCAAGTCGGCGGGGTGCGGGACCGAAAATAGAAAGAGCCATGGCGATACAGATACATTACGACGACGACCTCTACCTCGTGCAACTGATGATCAAAACCCTCGGATCCGCGGTCCGCCTGGACCTCGACCCCGATCTGTTTGCCGGGAAGCTGGTCGAAGACATCGATTTCATTGACGGGACCATTCAGGCGCTCTTTCGCCGTCTGCGCGAAAGCGATCGGCTGCTGCGACGCATGGAGTATCTTCGAAGCGTTCTGAGGGCCAAACACGCCCTGGTGGAGACCATCGATACCTGTCTGCAGCCGGAGTCGCCGCTTCACGAGGCGCTCTCTCCGTCGAGTGGGCGCCTGCGCGCGATCCGGATCGAGCACCGGGACGACTGCGCCGACATCGAAGCGCTGCTGTCGCGCGGAGACGAGGACGATTCCGACGACGGCGAACTGGTGTCGCACGAAGAGATCGCCTCACTGCTTCAGCCTGACGACGACACGCCCTGAGCTCCGCTATCGGGACAACAGTCGATCAAGAAAATCCGCAAACTCCTGCGGTCCGATGGTGGTGTACGCCGAAGACTCCAGCCACTGAGGCTGGATGTATCCCCAGGTTGCGAGTACGCAGTGTAGCGCGGCCGGCCTCTCACCGGGTGAGGGAAAGTGGTCGGGCTGGTCTTCCACAAAGTGGATCTCGTTGTCGCCGCCCGCAGTTTGTTCAATCAGCGTCACTTTTTCGCGACCCTCGGTACTGATGATGCGCGTTGCCGGCCAGCGGACGCCCTCCCCGTTCAGGATCTCGTTGATGTACTGCGCCTTCTTGGTGGAGAGAATGAAACAGCGATCATCGCCAGCCGGTCGATCGATGACCGCGCGAACGTGCGGATAGATGCGGTTGAGCGCGAGCCAGCCGGCGCGATCTTCAGCGAGCATCTGTTCACGCACGGAGTAGATCGCGTCGCGATAGCGCTGCATCGTCGCGGCTCCCGCGCGCAGCAGCTCACGGTCAAAGTCGGCCTGGCTGGAAAGTTGAATACCTTCCCGGATCAGCTGCTGCAGCAGCACGAAGTCCTCGCCGTTGCGTATGAAGGGCCGGTACGAGATGAACCGTGCGCGGTCGTCCTCCGAGAGCTCATCTGCGCTGCTGCCGAGCACCTTCTGGCAGTAGGCGCGATGCGAGGCGACCTGCGCTTCGCCCACCGAGTCACAGACAACTCCGTCAAAATCCAGAAACAGCCGCATGAAGCCTCCCGTTGGTGGCGGTCAGTCTACCAAATACGGAGAAAACAGAGAACAGCCGATGGACCTCTGTTGAGTTCTTTCTTACATTATGGTAGCGTTGCATGTCCGAGGAGGCAAATCTGTGGTCTCAGAGCAAACCGCTCCACTTTCATACCGGGGAAAATTTGAAGAACTCTCACTCCTGTTCGAGATAAGCCAGATTCTCGACCAGAGCATGGACCTGAAACTGGTAATTCACCCGGTGCTCAAGGCGGTAACCGACCACCTCGGGATGGTGCGCGGCGCAATCACCCTGCTGAACCGGCAGACCGGCGAAATCTTTATCGAGGCCGCGTACGGACTCTCCAACAGTCAGCGCGAGCGAGGCCGCTACGTCCTGGGAGAAGGCGTCACCGGAACCGTGGTACAGAGTGGCAAGCTCAAGATCATTCCCCGCATCTCCGACGAACCCACCTTTCTGAACAAAACCGGCGCTCGCAAGGGTGTGAAACAGAAAGAGATCTCGTTTCTCTGTATTCCAATCAAAATCGGAAACGAAACCATCGGAGCCCTGAGCGTTGACCGGCCGATGGCGCCGGGGGAACAACTCGAAGAGGATGCCCGGCTGCTTACGGTGGTCTGTTCGCTTGTCGCACAGGCGGTGAAGATCCGACAGAACATTATGGAAGAGAAACGGCGCCTGCAAGAGGAGAACACCCGTCTCCACGAAGAGCTGCGCGAGAAGTTCAAACCGTCCAACATCATCGGGAATTCCAAGGCGATGCAGGCGGTCTTCGACATGATCGCGCAGGTCTCGCGCAGCGAGGCGACGGTACTGATCCGCGGAGAGAGCGGCACGGGAAAGGAGCTGGTAGCGCAGGCGATCCACTACAACAGCCCACGCGCCGCCCGACCCTTCATTAAAGTGAACTGCGCCGCGCTGCCCGAGACGGTGATAGAGAGCGAACTCTTCGGACACGAGAAGGGTTCATTCACCGGTGCCATCAGCATGCGCAAAGGGCGTTTTGAGCTGGCCAACGGCGGTACGATCTTTCTCGATGAGATCGGCGATCTTTCGCCCACGCTCCAGGTGAAACTGCTGCGGGTTCTCCAGGAGAAGGAGTTCGAGCGCGTTGGAGGCAACGAAACCATCCGGGCGAACGTCCGAATCATTACGGCGACCAACCGCAACCTCGAGCGGCTCATGGAGACCGAACAGTTCCGCGAAGACCTCTATTACCGCCTGAACGTTTTCCCGATCCTGATTCCACCGCTTCGCGAACGAAAGAGCGACGTCCTGCTGCTTGCCGACCACTTCGTGGGAAAGTACAGCGAAGCAAACCACACCGAGATCCGCCGGATATCTACGCCGGCGATCGATCTCCTGGTCAACTACCACTGGCCGGGAAATGTTCGCGAACTGGAGAACTGCATCGAACGTGCGGTTCTGCTCAGCGTCGACGAGGTGATTCACAGCCATCACCTTCCACCGTCTCTTCAATCCGCAGAGTCAACCGACACCCGCGTATCGGGCTCGCTGCAGGAATCCCTCGACAACCTCGAGCGCGAACTCCTGATGGATTCACTCAAATCCACCAAAGGGAATATGGCCAAGGCAGCCCGTCTGTTGAAGGTCAGCGAGCGAATCATGGGACTGCGCGTGCAGAAGCACGGCGTGGACCCGCGCGCCTTCCGGGCCGGCCGCTGAGATCCCGACGCTCCCCCACCGCCAACTGACATTTCTGTTTTGTTTCGTCTTTTTTACTACATTCTCGTTGCTTCTTTCAGCACGGAGGACGAGAATGGCCTTCCCGCTTTCATCGCTCTCCACATGGTGTTATAGATAAATCACTCCCCCACATTGGTTTAAATTTTTCTCTCCTCAAACCATTTTGTTGGTATGTGTTTTGCTAACTGACAGCCAGAGTAACCAATTCTTTTAGGAGGGCTTCTACGATGAACAAAAAGATCCTTCTCCTGTGTTTTGCAGCTGTCATGCTCCTTAGTGGGACTGCTCTGTACGCACAGGATGCCGCCACAGCCGAACTGTTGGACCTCTATCAGAGCTCGTTCGACATGATCTGGCTTGTGCTGGCAGGTGCCTTGGTGTTCTTCATGCAGGCGGGTTTCGCGATGGTGGAGACCGGTCTTACCCGTGCAAAAAACGCGGGTAACATCATCATGAAGAACCTGATGGACTTCTCGGCGGGCGCGCTTGCGTACTGGGCCATCGGCTGGGCGCTCATGTACGGAGCGTCTGCAGGTGGATTTCTTGGAACCGACGAGTTCTTCCTGGCCGGTGCCGACTACGAGATCTACCGGGACTGGTTTTTCCAGGTGGTCTTCGCCGCAACCGCTGCGACCATTGTCTCTGGAGCGATGGCTGAACGGACTCAGTTCACCGGCTATCTGATCTACAGCGTGATTATCAGCGCGATCATTTATCCGATCTCGGGACACTGGATCTGGAGTGACGACGGCTGGTTGGGCGGCATGGGTTTCCATGACTTTGCCGGAAGCACCGTCGTGCACAGCGTTGGTGCGTGGGCGGCCATGGTTGGTGCGATCATTCTGGGACCCCGCAAGGGCAAGTACGTCAAGGTGGACGGCAAGATTGTTCCCAAGGCGATCCCCGGACACAATATGCCGTTGGCCGCGTTGGGCGTCTTCATCCTCTGGTTTGGCTGGTATGGGTTTAACGGGGGAAGCACCCTGTCGGGAACCGACCTTGACATCGCTCACGTCTTTGTGACCACCACCCTTGGCGCATCAGCGGGTGCCGTGGCGGCCATGTTCACCTCATGGTTTGCGTTTGGAAAGCCGGATCCGAGCTTCTCGCTCAACGGTGCGCTGGCAGGCTTGGTTGGCATTACGGCGGGAACCTGGGTCATCAGCCCCTTTGGGTCGGTCATCGTGGGTCTCATTGCCGGTATCATCGTTGTGGGTTCGGTAGAGCTCTTCGACAAGGTGTTCCACATTGACGATCCCGTTGGTGCGATCTCCGTCCACGGTATCTGCGGTGTCTGGGGTACTCTGGCGGTTGGCCTCTTCGCAACCGGTGTAAACGATCCGGACGTAGTTGGGCTCTTTTACGGTGGCGGAATCGGCCAGCTCGGTGTACAGTTTGTAGGTGTTGTCGCGGTGTTTGCCTGGGTTGTGGTTACCACGCTCATCCTGTTCAGCATTCTGAAGGCTGCTGGTAAGCTGCGCGTAACGGAAACCGAGGAACTCATCGGTCTCGACATCGGTGAACACGGTATGGAGTCGTACGCCGGATTCCAGATCTTCAGCAACATGTAAGGGAGAGTGGCAATGAAACTGATCATCGCATACATTCAGCCGCACAAGCTGAACGACGTAAAAGAAGAGCTGTACAAGTCGGAGGTCTTCAAGATGTCGGTGACAAACTCCCTTGGCTGCGGACAGCAGAAGGGGTACACCGAATCGTACCGCGGCGTTGACATCGAGGTGAATCTTCTGAAGAAGACGCGCATCGAGATCGCCGTGAACGACGACTTTGTCCAGACCACCATTGACGCCGTGATTCGCGGAGCGCGAACCGGAGAGATCGGTGACGGCAAGATCTTTGTACTGCCGCTTGAGGATTGCATCCGCATCCGAAGCGGGGAGAAAGGAAAAGAAGCGATCGGCTGACGCTCAGCTGGTTTCGCTCATATCACACACCCGGCGCGAAGGGCCTTTGTCCTTCGCGCCGTTTTTTTGTAGAGTGCACGGGTATGCAACCCGCAGAAGAAGCGATCGCCCGACTCGTACCTGACCTGCCCCGCGAGCGGGTACAGAACTGGCTCGAGACCATGCCGGAGCGGTATACCGCCGAGCGCCCCCCGCAGGAAATTGCCGATCACCTCACCCTGGCCGCGAGCCTCGACGGCGAGCGACTCTTTCGCCTCTCGATGACAAAGGGCCCACACACCGGCGACGGTGAGTCCGAGGTAACGGTAACGGTGGTTGCGTGGGATTACGCTGCTGAGTTCTCGGTGCTGACCGGCGTACTCGCCGCTACCGGGTTCAACGTGACCGCCGGTGACATCTACACCTCGCGTACAGGCGCAGACGCAACCGATGATCCCGCTCAGGAAATCGACCAACGGGAGCTGCGCAGGGTGTTTCCCAACCGTGACTCGCGCGCACGCTACCTGCAGCATCAGCGGCTGAAAGCGACCGACCGCACCAGCGGGCGTGGGAAACGGATTATTGTCGACAGCTTCACGGGACGGATCCGTGAACCGGCGAACGAATGGCTTGCGCGCTTTGAGGCTGAACTCGGGCGCTTTATTCCTCTGCTGCATCGCAATACTGCCGAGAGTCTGGAAGCCGCGAAGCAGGCGATCAACGAGCTTGTGGTCGAAGCGCTCGCCGAGTCGACCATCCAGGCAGAGCGGATCCTCTACCCGGTGGACGTAGAGTTTGATACAGCCGTAACCGAAACCACCCGCATGAAGATCCTCTCCGAGGACACGCCGTTTTTTCTCTACGCCCTCAGCAGTGCGATTGCCCTGCACGGACTATCAATCGAACACGTGGAGATTCGAACCAATGGCCGGCGCATCGAAGACAGTTTTGATCTGGTTGACGCCACCGGCGCTGCGGTGCAGGACGAACAGTGGCTGAACCAGTTGCGCCTTTCGGTTGCCTTTACCAAGCAGTTCACCTACTTCCTCCATCAATCGCCCGACCCCTACCGCTCGTTGCAACGATTTGAGACGATGATCCAGGACTTCATTCACCTCTCTCGCCAGGGAACCATCGGAAGCCTTCTCTCCAGCCCCAAAGTCCTTCAGGACCTGGCACGTCTGCTCGGCGCAAGCGACTACCTGTGGGAAGACTTCCTGCGCTTGCAGTATGAAACGGTACTTCCCATGCTCGACCCCTCGGACAGTGAAACGCTGCTGAGCCTGGAGCCCGAGCAGATGACCGAGTCGCTGCAACGGGTGCTCGCGGACAAGACCACCCGGGACCAGAAACGAAGCGCCCTGAACGATTTCAAGGACAACCAGAACTACCTCATCGATCTGGACCACATTCGGAATCCCTCGCTTGAGTTTTTTTTCCTCAGTACCCGGCTCACCGCGCTTGCTGAGGCAATTGTGAACGCGGCGCTCGACATCGCAGTGCAGGAGGCCACAGAGCGCTACGGTACCCCTCGCAGCGTGGCGGGACTCCCCGCATCCTGGGCGGTCATGGGGCTGGGAAAGCTGGGCGGAGAGGCGCTGGGGTACGCGTCCGACATCGAACTGATGTTTCTCTACTCTGACGACGGGCGCACCGACGGTTCGGAGTCCATCGAGAACCGGGAGTATTTCAACAGAATGTTCCAGGAAGCGGTCTCGCTCATAGAGGCAAAACGCGAAGGAATTTTCCATATTGACCTGCGTCTGCGTCCCCATGGAAACGCCGGTCCGGTTGCAGTAAGTCTGGCTTCGTTTGCCCGTTACTACAGCCGCGAAGCGGTGGCTCTCGAACGACTCGCTCTGGTTCGCATGCGGCGCATCGGCGGCGACCGCGAACTGGCAAAACACGTACAGAGCATCCGCGATGATCTGATCTATTCGGGCCAATCGATCGATCTGCCCGAATTGAAGCGACTCCGGGCGCTGCAGCTGCAGGAAAAGAGTGCGGAGGGACGGCTCAACGCCAAGTTCAGCCCCGGCGGACTGGTTGACCTCGAGTACAGCGTACAGATTCTACAAGTGATTCACGGATGCACAAACCGCGCCCTCCGAACGCCACGGATTCACCGCGCGCTGCACGCACTGGTTGAAGCGGGACGCATGCACGAGCAGTACGCGGCACGACTGGTTGCCGCGTACCGGTTTTTCCGCATTCTGATCAACGGACTACGCATGCTGCGCGGCAACGCCCAGGACCTTTTTCTTCCGGAGCTTGACTCGCTGGAGTACCTCCACCTTGCGCGGCGCATGGGGTACCAGACCCGCGGAGAACTCTCCCCCGCCGAGCAGCTGCACATGGAGTTTGAAGCGCGATCGGCTGATGTGCGCGCATTTGTGGAGCGAGAGCTCGGTCGTGATGCGCTGCCCGGGAGTGCAACCGGCAACATCGCCGACCTGATTCTTACCGAGGATATAGACGACCAGCGCAAAGAGGCCATCCTCAGCGCCGGGGGCTTTACCAACATCCAGCGGGCGTATCGAAACTGGAGCGGCCTCGCCGGGGAAGGCGACCGGCAGTTCCTCTTTGCCGAGCTTGCCATTCTCGCCTGGGATGTGGTGCGTGCCTGCCCAGACCCGGACATGGCGCTGAATAACTGGGAGACCTTTGTTGAGGCAATCGAGAACCCGGAGGAACACCTTCGGCAACTGCAGACTCAACCGCAACGCCTTCGCATCCTGATCGCCATCTTTGCCGGAAGCCAGTTTCTCTCCGACACCCTGATCCAGAATCCGGACTTCCTCGAGTGGGCAACCGCGTATGAAGTGGTCCGTCGGGCGCGCACGCTCGATGAGTTCCTTCTCGATCTTCAGGCGGTGGTCGATCGCAACCTCAATGATGAAGACTGGCTCGACGCGCTCCGCCGGTTTCGTCGCCGCGAGGTCCTGCGGATTGGTACCCGCGACATCTGTCTGCACGCCCCGCTCGCCGAGATTACCGCCGAGTTGTCCGATCTGGCCTGCGCCCTGACCCGGGTGGCCCTGGACCGAATCTGGAGCGCGTCGGACCGACCGGACGAGCGCGAGCGGTTCTGCGTGCTTGCCTTCGGCAAACTGGGGGGCGGAGAGCTCAACTACAGCTCGGACATCGACCTGCTTGCCCTTTTTGACCCGGGGCCGGAAGCCAACCGCGCGCGCGATCAGCGGCTGTTTGATACGGTCATGATGCAGCTGCGCGCCGCGCTCTCCAACCACACCGCGGAAGGCTACCTCTATCGCGTGGATCTGCGCCTGCGCCCCTTCGGCTCGTCCGGCACCCTCGCCCAGCCGACCGCGTCTCTGATTCGCTACTACGAACAGAATGCGTCCCTCTGGGAGCACCAGGCGCTGCTCAAACTTCGCCCAATTGCCGGTGCCCTCCCGGTGGGGTGGTCGTTCCTGGAAGCGGTAAAACCCGCCTTTTTTGCTTCCGGCTCCCCCGAGCAGATCCGGGCGTCCATCTCGTCGCTTCGCGATACCGCGGTGGACCGCTCCGATACGGACAACGACGTCAAGAACGGAGTTGGGGGCATTCGCGATATTGAGTTTCTGGTTCAGGGGCTGCAGATGATCCATGGTCGGTCCGGTGACGCGCTGCTCTCGGGTAACACCCTGCAGGCGCTGGCCGCGCTCGCCGAACACGGTTCGCTGGATACGGCAACCGCGCAGCGTCTGAGTCACGCCTACGTGCTGCTGCGACGCGTGGAACACTTTCTGCAGATTCTTGAAGACCGCCAGGTTCACCGACTCCCGTCGAGCCCCGAGCTGAGAACGGCGCTTGCCAAACGCATGAAGCGCGCGATGTCGTTGGAGGGAGATTTCTACGATGAGCTTGGGTCAACCCGATCCTTCGTACGCGAGTGTTATCTGCGCTATCTGATGGAATCGCCCTGACGGCCTATGGTGACCCCGTGTCTGCGAGTGCGCGGCGAAACGCAGCGTACGCCTGCTGATACCGGTCGTAGCCGTCGCGGTAGCGGCGGTGGCGCGCAGGGTCGGGCTCGTAGCGCGCCGATACCCGATAGAGCGCCTCGGCCGCCTCATCGAGGCGAGCGTATCGACCAAGACCAACCAGCCCCGCACACGCGTTGCCCACGATCTCCGCGTCGGCAATCTGCCCGACGATGATCGGCTTGCCGATCATGTCGGCCTTCATCTGGTTCCACGGGCCGTTTTTTGCCTGGCCTCCGGATACCCGCAGCTCATCAATTGCGCAGCCGTTCTCCTCAAGGATGTCCACGCTTTCGCGCACCGCGTAGCCGATGGACTCGACCACCGCGCGTCCCATCTCCGCGACGCCGTGCTGTGCGCCGAGCTCGATGAACATCCCGCGGCTGAACTCCCACGCGGCACCGCGGTGCATGGAGGGAAAAAACCAGGGAATGTGCCGGTCGAAGGGAAGAGCCGTGATCGCCTCGAGTATGTCGGCGTAGGCAACCGAGGTCTGTCCCGAGATCTCGCGGAACCACTCGAAGATCCGACCCGTGGACGAGAGAATGCCCGCCACGTTGTACCGCCCCGCCACCGCGTGGGGAAGGCAGCGCAGCCGCGGATCGTCAACCACGGTGGCGCTGCAGTGGTTGATGCCTTCAGAGGTGCCGGCGCGGTCGCAGGTGCGCCCGGGGAGCACCGTTGCCGTGCCTAGTAGGCTCATCAGGAAGTCCGAGCCGCCGGCAATCACGGGCACCCCGTCGGGGATTCCCAGCTCCGCGGCAATCGCCGGTTGGACCGCACCAATCACGGTACCGCACGAGACGATCGGCGGGAACAGGGATGGATCCAATCCATAGCGGGCGATCCCGTCCGGTGTCCAGATAAAGGAAGAAAACTCGTCGGACGGTGAGATGGTACACGCCTCACCGGTGAGCCGATAGCTCAGATACTCGGGACAGGAGAGCAGCAGGGCGACCGACGCAAACCGACGCGGAAAGGTCTCGGCAAACCAGGCGATTTTGGGAAGGAAGAAGGAGGGCTCACCGGAGATCCGCAGCTCCCGCCCGTCGAACCAGAGCATGACCGGCTCCACTTCCCGTCCCTTTCGGTCCACCGCGACAATCGTTGGCCCGTTTCCACTGATTACCACCCCGGTGATGGTTTCCCGTCCCATCATCCGGCGCAGCAGACGGGAAAAGTGGGTCATCCAGAGCCCGGCAGTGAAGCGATCGGCGTCGTGCGCCTCGACGGGGAGTCGCTCGTACTCGAAGTGGGCACAGGTTCCGTCGTAGCGCATGAGGGCAGCCTTGATCGCCGATGTCCCGACATCAACGCAGAGCAGCGTGGCCGAACGATCGTTGTGGCTGTGGTCGGACACGGAAATCTCCCTGAAGTGCAGGCTCGCACCGTCCGGCGAGCGTGGTGAACCTATCATGGGCGGCGAAACCGGGTCAACTCGAGTCGCCCTCTACTTCTCCATTGGCGGTGATTGGAGTAGTATGGAGGTCGTCTTCATTCTACACCAGGGAGGCTCTTCCTCATGACATATTCCCGTTTGAATCGACACTTCACGATATGTATTGCGGTGGCGTTGCTGGCGACCACGGCCCTGCCCCTCGCGGCGCTGGGTTCGCGGGAAACGCCGGACGACGCACAGTTTCGGATTGCCGTCTTTGTTCCCGGCGTGGTTGAGGGAAGCCCCACCTACGAGATGCTCGTCGCCGGAGTGCGCCGAGCCGCCGAGGAGCGTCCCGGAACCGAGGTGCGCGTGATCGAAGGCGGCTTTAACCAGGCGCAATGGCCGCAGAGCATGACCGCACTTGCCGCCTCGGGTGAGCACGACCTCATCGTCACCTCCAACCCTTCCATGCCGGAGATTGCCGACGAAGTCTCACAGAGCTTCCCCAATCAGCGCTTCCTGGTACTCGACGGCTATCTGTCGGGGAATCCCTCGGTCGCGACGGTGCTCTTCAACCAGCGGGAACAGGCATTTCTGTCCGGATACTTTGCCGGGCTGGTGAGCAGCAGCTCGATGCCCAACGCCCGCCCGGGTGCCCGCGCCGGTCTGCTTGCAGGCCAGGAATACCCGATCATGAACCGGGTCATCCGCCCCGCCTTTCAACTCGGCCTGCAATCGGTTGAGCCTTCGGGTCAGGTAGATTTCCGGGTGCTGGGAAACTGGTTTGACGCCGCCGCGGCCACCGAACTCGCCAACAGCATGATCGATACCGGTGCCGATGTCATTCTGACCATTGCCGGTGGCGGAAACCAGGGAGTGATCGCCGCGGCCCGGACCAAGGGGGCCTACGTACTCTGGTACGACTCGTCCGGCTACGACGAGGCCGCCGGCATTGTCATTGGGAGTACCCTCGTGCGGCTCGACCGCGCGGCCCACCAGCGCGTCCTTCAGGCGATTGACGGAACGCTCGAGTTTGGCCGGGGAGAAGTGCTGGGCGTGGCCGACGGATTTGTGGATTTTGACACCGAGCACCGTCTCTTTCAGCGCGACGTCCCCGAAGCCGTCCGCAACCGGCTCGCTGCCATGATCCAGCGATTGCGCACCAGCGATCTGGTCCTGGAGATGCCGACACAGTTCTGATGATAGATACCCCCGAGCCCGTCCTCGCCCGCATGCTCGTCCGCATGAACGATGTTTCCACCTGGTTTCCCGAGAACCAGGTGCTCGCCAACGATTCGGTGTCGCTCTCGATCCGATCGGGCGAGGTCCATGCCCTCGTGGGTGAGAACGGTGCGGGGAAATCCACCCTGATGCACGTACTTTCCGGGTACCGCCCCCCTACTTCCGGTGAGATCGAAATCGATGGGGTGGCCGTGCGGTTTACCGCCCCTGCCGATGCAATCGCGCGCGGCGTAGTGATGGTACACCAGCATCCGCCCTTTGTACCCTTCTTTCGGGTCTGGGAGAACCTCGCTCTGGGATCGGAGTGGACCACCCGAATCGGTGCGCTGGACCGCACGGCCGCCCTGGCCGAGATCCGGCGCACCGCCGAGAAATACGGCATCGCGGTCGACCCCGATGCGCGCATGGATCGACTGGCCGCGAGCCGTCTGCACTTTGTGGCGGTCCTCGGGGCGCTGCTGCGCGCGCCGCGCCTGCTCATTCTGGACGAACCGACTGCCCCGTGCACCGAGCCGGAGGTGGAACAGCTGTTTGCCGCGCTTCGCATGCTTGCTGCCGATGGAATCGCGGTAGTCCTGATTACCCACAAGCTCAAGGAGGTGATGCAGATCGCCGATCGCGTGACCGTCATGCGCGCCGGCGCCGTGGTGGCCACGGTTGACCGCCGCGAGACCACCGCCGCCGAAATTGCCTCCATGATGCTGGGAGAGGACTGCCAGGTAACCGAACTCGATCGGCGCATCCTTCCATCATCTCCGGGCGGCCCTCCCCAGTCGACCCTTGAGCTCCGCGACGTGACCGTCCATGCGGGGGACCTTCCGGTGCTGAATCGAATTACCCTGACGGCCACATCAGGCACCATTCTCGGGGTAACCGGCATCCGCGAGAACGGACTCGAGTTTCTGGAAGAGGTGCTCTCGGGGACCATTGCACCCGACTCCGGTACCATCCTGCTCAACGGGATTCCCGTTGCCCGGTATACGCCGCGCCATTTTCGCCGTATCGGCATCTCCTACATCCCCACCGATCGCATCCTTCGCGGGTCGAGCATGGACTCGTCGGTGGCCGAAAACCTGATTCTGCTCCATCGAAAGGGACTGCAGAGCGGAGGACTGCTGCGGCGAAAGGCCGTCGAACAGTTTGCTGAAAAACTCAAGCTCCGGTATGACATCGCAGGCCCCCTCCACCAGCCGATGCGCCGTCTTTCCGGGGGGAATATTCAGAAGGTGATTCTCTCCCGCGAGCTTTCCGGGCGGCGCCTCGTGGTGGTATTCTCCGAGCCCAGCTGGGGCCTCGACATCCGCTCGCGCAATCGGGTCTACGAAGAGATGGACGCGCTGCGGTCCGAGGGGGCCGTGGTCATCCTGATCTCCGCCGACATTGACGAAATCTTGAGCATGTCGGACCGCATCGCCGTGATGTTTCGCGGACGCATCGCCGCCATGCTCGAAGCCAACGAACGGACCCGGGAGCGAATCGGCGAGTTCATGCTCGGCGTTGAGCGAGAAGGCGCCGGCGTATGAGCGAGCAACCGATGACCGCTCCGCGCCGTGCAGCCGGAACCCTGGTGGCGGTTTCCGCCGCGATTCTGGTTACGGTGATTCTACTGGCAATTGGGAGCCCCAACCCCGCCCGCGCCCTCACCTCGTTTTTCTTGGGGCCGTTCTCCAACCGCTTCTTCTTTGGGAATATGATCGACACCTTCGGTCTTCTGATTCTGGTGGGGCTCGGTGTCTGCGCGGCGTTTCGCGCCGGGGTGTTCAACCTCGGGGGTGAGGGACAGGTCTACATTGCGGCGCTGACCACGGCGGTTGTTGCGCTCTCGATGCCCACCGCACCGGCACCCATCGGAATTCTTGCGGCAACGGGTGCGGCGGTTCTGGTGGCGGCCCTTCTTGCGGGACTGTCCGGGCTCTTTCGCTGGGCCTGGGGGACCGACGAACTGATCACCTCGTTTCTCATCTCGGCCGCGCTGGTTCCAACGGTGAACTTTCTGATTGTTGGGCCGCTTCGCAATCCGGACAGCAACCTGATGACAACGGTGCGGGTGGCAGAGCAGTTTCGATTTCTGCGTCTGCTTCCCCCGTCCACGCTGAACGTGTCGGTTGGCGCCGCGGTACTCCTCGCCGTGCTCGCTCACGGGTTTCTCTTCTCCACGCTTCGCGGCTATGAGCTTCGCATGACGGGATTGAACCGCGAGTTCGCCCGGTATGGTGGTGTGGCCGTTGGGGCGTACACGGTGCTTCCGATGGCGGTCTCAGGCGGGTTTCACGGACTCGCCGGGGCATTCTTTGTTCTGGGGACCCATCACGCGGCCATCGAAGGGTTCACCGCGGGGTTGGGTTGGAACGGGATCGCGGTGGCACTCATTGGCCGCAACCATCCCCTGCTGATCATTCCTGCCGCCCTGGTCTTTGCCTACCTTGAAGCGGGATCCCGGGTTGCCGGATTGCAGACCGAGTTCACCTTTGAGCTTGCCGCCATCATCCAGGCGGTGATCTTCTTCCTGATCACCGCTGAGATAGTCCTTCCGAAGCTGCGACGCGCGCATCGGGAGCGGAGCGCTCCATGATGTTCAACGGCGTCGAGATCATGACGCCCATCCTGCTCGCGGCGCTTGGCGGCCTCTTCGCCGAGATGGCCGGGGTACTCAATATCGCCCTCGAGGGGCTGATCCTGATTGGGGCTTTCACCGGGATCCTCGTTGCCGCCGCCACGGGAAGCCTTGCGGTGGGGATGGTGGCGGCCGCGGTTGCCGGTGGAGTGCTCGCGGGTCTGCTCGCCTGGGTGACCTCGCGCCTGAAGGCGAATATCTTCATCGCCGGACTGGCGGTAAACCTGCTGGCAGCCGGAATGATACCCTTTCTGTCCACCTGGATGTTTGGAACCAAGGGGGTCCTGCGTTTCCCGGATCTGCCACGGATGCCGCGCCTGCTGGTGGGGGTGCACACCGGATTGCCGCTGCTGGATGATCTTCTGTTTGGACACAGCGTGACGGTCTACCTGGCGTGGCTGACGGCGGTCATCGCTGCGGTGCTTCTCTATCGCACCCCCTTCGGTCTGCGGCTGCGGGCCACGGGCGCGCGAGCTGAGAGCGCGGTAGTCTCAGGTGTCAACGCGGTACGCTACCGCAGCATCGCCATTGTGGTGTCCGGGGTTGCGGCCGGGCTCGCCGGATCCACCATATCGCTTCGTCTCGGGGTCTATCTGCCCAATATCAGCGCGGGACGGGGGTGGATTGCCCTGGTTGCCATCTATCTGGGATACCGGACACCGCTGGGGATTGTGATTGCCGCCCTGCTCTTTGGCCTGACCGACAGCCTCGCCGGGGCGGCCCAGGGCTTCCTGAACATCCCCGGCACGATTCTGCTGGGCCTGCCCTACGCGATCACCGTCATTGCCATGATCTTCTATTCTGCGCTTCGTTCCACCAAACCGCGGCGACGCCGTCGCCGCATCGACGCGCACTTCTGATCAGCGACCGCCGAGCACCGCAGCCTCACGACCGAAGAGCGCGGTGAGTGCAGCAGTCACGTACGCTTCTCGCTGAGTCCGTGCCGATGCAACGCCCTCGAGCCGTGAGCGAAGGTCGTCGAGCCCGAGGTTGCCCGGAGTGCCCGTGGCGGTGCGCCGCGCGAGGGCCGCGACGGGATCCGCCGAGGCGACCGCGTCGAGGTTGGCGGCCACGCGGCGGTACGCTTCACGAAACGGAACCCCCTGCTGCACCAGGGCAAAGGCCTCGTCGGTGGCAAAGAGCTCCGGGGTGCAGGCGCGCACGAGCGCTTCGGGATTGACCCGCAGGCGGCGCACCGTCTCTGCCATGATCTCCATCACCCCGCAGGCGATGTCCATGCCGCGCAGCATTGGCTCCTTGGTCTCCTGCAGATCGCGGTTGTACCCCGAGGGCAGGTTTCGCACCGCGTTCTTCAGCTGCACTGCGATACCCGACAGCGTCCCCGCCCTCGCGCGGGTAAGCTCGAGCACGTCGGGGTTCTTCTTCTGCGGCATGATGCTGCTGCCGGTGCACATCTCTACGGGCAGCTCGAAGTAGCCAAACTCCGGCAGGGAAAACAGAATGAGGTCGACCGCCGCCTTCGAGACGGTTGACACCGCGGAGTCGGCCGCGTCGAGGGCGATTGCTTCGATCTTTCCGCGGGAGTTGTTGACCGCGAGCACGTTGCCGTGCACCGATGCAAAGCCGAGCAGCCGCGCGGTGAGCTCGCGGTCCAGCGGCAGCGGTACCCCGTAGCTCGCGGCCGCGCCGAGGGGGCTGCGGTCGGCAAGGTCAAGCGCCGTCTGCAGAAGGGAAAGGTCATCGAGCAGGGCATCAACAAAGGAGGCGGCCCAGAGGCCAACCGAGGATGGCATGGCCGTCTGCAGGTGGGTGCGACCGGGCATGGGCGTGTTCTGGTGAGTGGAGGCCAGATCGAGAAAGGCGTGTGCAGCCGAGATCGTATGGCGCATCAGCTCCAACAGGGCTGCGCGAAGGTAGATCCGCGTTGCGGTAAGCACCTGATCGTTTCGCGAACGGCCGGTATGGATCTTGGCCCCTGCCTCGGGGAACCGCTCGGTGAGCCGGTTCTCGATGGCGGTGTGGCAGTCCTCATCCTGGGGCTTGATCTCAAAGGCGTTCCGTTCGTGATCGGCCACGATCTCGAGCAGCCCGGCGCGCAACTCGTCGAGTTCTGCCGCCGAGATCACCCCGATACTGTGCAACATGGTGGCGTGGGCGAGGCTGCCTGCGCAGTCAGCGGCAACGAGCCGCCGATCCAGAAGGTAGTCGTTTCCAACGGTAAACCGGTGCACAAGGTCATCGACCTGATACTCTTTCTGCCAGAGGGTTGCCATTCTGATCGCTCCCGCGGGTGTTCGTGTTGAGATTCAGTGTGCACACAACGGCGCGCCCGTGCAAGCGTCGGACGCGCCGGATTGCAGCTCCGGGCTCCCCCGGGGCCGGCACTGCTATGAGCCGAAGGCGAGCTCTTCTCCGTTTCGGGTGACGCGAATCCGCGAACCCTCCGGGAACTCGCCGGAGAGGATACGACGGGCGAGCGGATTCTGCAGCAGGCTCTGCACCGCCCGCTTGAGCGGCCGCGCCCCAAAGGCCGGGTCAAACCCGCGGTCGGCCAGAAGCAGCTTTGCGGATTCGTCGAGTTCGAGGGTGATTCGACGCTCCTGCAGCCGCGCCGCAACGCGCTTCAGCTCCAGGTCAACGATGCGGGTGATCTCCGGTTTCCCGAGCCGGTTGAAGGTGATCACCTCGTCGAGCCGGTTGAGAAACTCCGGCTTGAAGGTGGCGTGCAGAAGGGTCGTGATCTGCGGCCGCACCGCTTCCACCGTCTCGGCCTGCAGAATCATGTCGCTTCCGAGATTACTCGTCATGATGATGATGCTGTTCCGGAAGTCTACCAGGCGACCCTGCCCGTCGGTGAGCCGCCCCTCGTCGAGCAGCTGCAGGAGCACGTTGAAGACGTCGGGGTGTGCCTTCTCGATCTCGTCGAAGAGCACCACCGAGTAGGGGCGTCGACGCACCACTTCGGTGAGCTGGCCGCCCTGGTCGTAGCCAACGTAGCCGGGAGGTGCCCCGATGAGCCGGGAAACCGCGTGCTTCTCCATGTACTCGCTCATGTCGATGCGGGTGAGCGCCTTCTCGTCGCTGAAGAGAAATTGCGCGAGCGTCTTTGCCAGCTCGGTTTTGCCCACGCCGGTGGGGCCAATGAAGAGAAAGGTGCCGGTAGGCCGGTTGACGTCGGAGAGCCCGCTCTTGTTGCGCCGAATGGCGTCGGACACGGCCCCGATTGCACCTGCCTGTCCCACGACCCGCTCTTCCAGGATCGCCTCGAGCCGCAGCAGCTTCTCCATCTCGGACTGCAGCATGCGCGAGACCGGAATCCCGGTCCACGCAGAGACCACCAGAGCGATATCCTCCTCGGAGACCTCTTCGCGCAGCAGGGTCTGTCCTTTCTGAATCTCTTTCAGGCGGTCGCTCTTGTCCGCGAGCTCTCGCTCGAGCGACGGGATGATTCCGTGCTTGATCTCAGCGGCCTTGGCGAGGTTTCCCTCACGCTCGTAGCGGGTCTCCTCCATGCTGGCGTTCTCGAGCTTCTGCTTGAGCTCGCGGATCGAATCGATGATGGTCTTTTCGTTCTGCCACTGCATCTGCTTGGCGTCACGAGCGTGTTTGAGGTCGGCGAGCTCCTGCTCGATCTTGCCGAGTCGCTCGCGCGATGCGTCATCGCGCTCCTTCTGCAGCGCCTGCTTTTCGATATTGAGCTGCAGGATCTTTCGGTCGAGCTGATCGAGCTCTGTAGGCTGGCTCTCGATCTCAATCTTGAGCCGGCTTGCCGCCTCGTCGATGAGGTCGATCGCCTTGTCGGGAAGAAACCGCGAGGTGATGTACCGGTCCGAGAGGGTTGCCGCGGCGATGAGGGCTTCGTCCTTGATGCGCACGCCGTGGTGGACCTCGTAGCGCTCTTTCAGGCCGCGAAGAATCGCCACGGTGTTTTCCACCGACGGTTCACCGGTGAAGACCTGCTGGAATCGCCGCTCGAGGGCCGGATCTTTCTCGATGTGCTTGCGGAACTCATCGAGGGTGGTGGCCCCGATGGCGCGCAGTTCTCCCCGCGCGAGGGCGGGTTTCAGGAGGTTGGAGGCGTCCATGGAGCCCTCCGCACTCCCGGCCCCCACGAGGGTGTGCAACTCGTCGATGAAGAGAATGATCCTTCCTTCGGACTGGGTGATCTCGTGGATAACTCCCTTCAGCCGCTCTTCGAACTCGCCGCGAAACTTGGTTCCCGCAACCAGGGAGCCGAGATCCAGCGAGAGCACCTGCTTGTCTTTCAGCGACTCGGGCACATCGCCGGAGACAATGCGACGGGCGAGTCCCTCGACGATGGCGGTCTTTCCCACGCCGGGGTCACCGATGAGCACCGGATTGTTCTTGGTGCGCCGCGAGAGCACCTGCATGATGCGGCGGATCTCGTCGTCCCGACCGATGACCGGATCGAGCTTCTCGCGCCGCGCGAGCTCCGTGAGGTCGCGGCAGTACTTCTCCAGCACCTGGTACCGGTTTTCGGGGTTCTGGTCGGTGACGCGCTGGTTGCCGCGGATGCTCTGCAGCGCCTGCAGGATCTGCGGCTTGGTCACCCCCACGGACGCCAGCATCCGAGCGAGGTCGCTCTGGTCGGCGAGCATCGCGAGCAGCAGGTGTTCGGTGCTGACGTATTCGTCCTTGAGCGCCGTTGCCTCGGTCTGCGCGGCCACCAGCAGCCGGGAGAGCGCCGGCGACATGCGCAGTTCGGCGTTCTCGCCGTAGGCGCGCGGTTTTTTGGTGATGAGCGCCTCGGTGCGCTCCGCAATCTCGGGCTGTGCAACGCCGAGCCGGTTCAGAAGCGGCGGAATGACCCCATCGGCCTGCAGCATCATGGCAGAAAGCAGGTGCTCCGGGTCGATGGTCGCGTGGTTGTGCCGCGTGGCAATTGAGGAGGCCTCCTGGAGTGCCTCCTGGGTCTTGATGGTCAGCTTGTCGTAGTTCATGGCGATCTCCAGTGTATGAGATAATATACACACGATTGGCACGACCACCAAGCGGAGTGTGCGGCGTGGATTGTCATCGCGCTTTTTGGTACATTGAACGCATGAGTGAGCAAGAAAAGCCGACTCCCGATCCGCTGGACCACAAGGTTATCATCATGCATGGATTTACCTTCGAAGAGATCAACCGGGTTATGAAGGTGGTGAAACAGCAGTTTGACGCGCCGCGCGACCTGGTGTTTGCCAAGACCACCGATACATCGTTGACGATGGTGTTGAAGGACCTGATCGAAGACATGTGCGAGGACCACGAATACCTCAAACGCAACCCTCCCGCGATTGCGAAGGGTCGGTCACCCTCTCCTCCCGGAGCCACTGACGCCGGCGAGGAATCCGTTGCACCGAATTGACCGACCCGGTATCGAACCCGTACAATGCTGATCGGATAAGGAGTTCCCGCCCATGGTCGCGCGCAAAGCGCTCAGTCGGCTGCACGAATACGTACCCGGTGAGCGCCGGCCGGGAATACTGAAACTCTCCTCAAACGAGAATCCGCTCGGAAGCGCGCCTTCGGCTGTGGCCGCAATTCAGTCTGCGGCCGCGTTGGTTTCGATCTACCCCGACGGGGGTGCAACCGCTCTTCGGGCTGCCCTTGCGCAGCGCCTGGGCGTGACGCAGAAGCAGGTGATCACCGGCAACGGTTCCGACGAAATCATGGTGATGGCCGCGGCCGCCTTCCTGAACCCGGGCGATGTCACCGTCACCGCCGAGCACACGTTTTCCGTCTACGGGTTTGCGACCAACCTCTTTGACGGGCGCGTCGTCTCCACCCCGATGACCGACGGACACCACAACGTGGACCACTTCCTCTCCGCCGTTGCCGCGGAGCCTTCGACCCGACTGCTCTTTTTCTGTAACCCCAACAATCCAACGGGCACCGCCGTTTCTGAATCCGAGGTTCTTCGCCTGCTCGACGGCGTACCCCCGCACGTTCTTGTGGTCCTCGACGAGGCGTACTGCGAGTACATGGACGCGCCGGACGCACCCGACGGGGCCCGACTGGTAGACCGCTACCCCAACCTGCTGGTACTGCGTACGTTTTCCAAGATCTACGGCCTTGCCGGTCTGCGCGTTGGGTATGGTATCGCGCAGGAACCGATTATTGCGCTGCTTGAGAAGACGCGCATGCCGTTCAATACCAATCTGGTTGCGCAAGAGGCCGCCCTTGCCGCTCTGGACGACCGTAAGTTTGTTGAGCACTCTCTTCACGTGAACCGTGCGGGACGCGAGCGACTCTGTCGTGAAATGGACGATCGCGGGTTTCGGTACTATCCGACGCAGGCAAACTTCCTCTGCATACACGTGGACCAGGACTCCAAACCGTTCTGCGAGCGGGTTGCGTCCAACGGTGTCACCATTCGGCCGCTTACGAGCTTTGGTCTTCCCGACTGGATCCGCGTCACCATAGGAACCGACGAACAGATCGACCGGTTTCTCTTTGCGTTCGACGCCGCGGCGTCCGAGCTGCCCCGGCGGGCCCATGCGACTGTTGGTTAATGGTGGCGTTACCGCACTGTTCTCGTTCGGCCTCCTGGCCGTCATCACGGCGTATCATCATCGGGTAAGCAGAGATCATCGAAACTTCACCCGCGAGTTCCTGCTTGGTATTGCTGCAGCGGTAGCGGTGGTTCTGTTTCGCGCGGTGGCAGCCGAGCTGCCGGTATCGCGTGCAATCATGTCCGCCGGGCTTCTGACGACCGGCATTCTGGTGGCGGTCACCGAAGAAGCCGGAAAGCTGGCAGGCCTTGGTGTGTCGCGCCTGCGTCTGCCGCCGGCCGGTGGCCACGAGAACATCTTTGCCGGAATGGCACTTGGCCTGGGCTTTGCCCTCTTTGAGAACAGCTGGTACCTGCCCGACGCCACCCTGGTCCTGGTCTTTCGCGGAGTAACCGCGGTTCCCCTGCACGCCACCACCGCCGGCCTCCTCGGCTGGGGCCTGGCATCCACCAACCGCCCCAACCGCCTCGGCCTCGCCTTCCTTGCCGCCGTTGCCCTCCACGGCGGCTACAACGCCATGATCGAACAGGGCGGCATCCTGGTCCCCGCCACCGTCTTCCTGGTAGGCGCCGCCGCAACGGTGCTGGTAATGGTCATCTCCACCCAGGAATAGCCGGATAATCCCGCTCAGACTAC
>REDM01000157.1 GCA_007693485.1 Spirochaetaceae bacterium | reverse complement strand
CAGAGCGTGAACCAAGGGCACCGGCAGCGGAAAATGCACAGCCTTTGGAACACTCGTCTCGACCTTGAACAGCGCAAAAGCATTCATTATGATGCGGTATCCAACGGAAGGAGTGTATCTTTATGGAAAAGCTGTTCAAGCTGAAAGAGCACAATACTACGGTGAAGACCGAGTTGCTCGCCGGACTGACCACGTTCCTGACGATGGCCTACATCCTGATCGTGAACCCGCTTATCCTGTCGGACGCCGGCATGGACTTTGGGGCGGTTTTCACGGCCACGGCGCTGTCGGCCGCCATTGCGACCCTGGTCATGGCCTTCTTGGCAAATCTGCCGTTTGCGCTCGCACCGGGCATGGGGCTCAACGCCTTCTTTGCCTACACAGTGGTGCTTGGCATGGGCTACTCGTGGCAGTTTGCCCTCACTGCGGTCTTTCTGGAAGGTATTCTCTTCATCGTGTTGACGATGCTCAATATCCGCGAGGCGATCGTCAACTCGATTCCGCTCAACGTGAAACGGGGTATCGCGGTTGGTATCGGGCTCTTCATCACCCTCATCGGGTTGAATAACGCCGGTATCGTCGAGGCGTATCCAGCGACGCTGGTCACCCTCGGTGACGTCACCTCCGGTGGAGCGCTGCTCGCCCTCATCGGTCTGGTGATCACCGGTGGTCTGCTCGCCTTCAAGATTCGGGGGGCGCTGCTGATTGGTATCGCCATCACTGCGGTTATCGGCTTTCCCATGGGAATCACGCAGGCTCCGTCGGGTAGCTGGGCACCGCCGTCGCTCGCTCCCACTTTCGCTCAGTTCGACTTCTCTCAAGTGTTCACCGTGGACATGGTTATTGTTCTGTTCACCTTTCTCTTCGTTGACATGTTCGATACGGCAGGAACCCTGATCGGGGTGGCAACCAAGGCGGGAATTCTCGAAAAAGATGGCAGCATTCCCAAGGGCAAGGAAGCGCTCTTCGCCGACGCGGTCGGCACCACCGTGGGCGCGGTGCTGGGTACCTCCACGGTCACCACGTACATCGAGAGTGCATCGGGTGTTGCTGAAGGTGGTCGCACCGGTCTGACGGCGCTCACCACTGCGGTGCTCTTTTTGCTGGCACTCTTTGTTTCGCCGCTGTTTCTGATGATCCCGGGTGCGGCCACCGCACCGGCATTGATACTGGTTGGTCTGTTCATGATGAGTCCGGTCAAGGATATCGATCTCGAAGAATACACCGAGGCGATTCCGGCCTTCCTTGCGATTATCATGATGCCCTTCACCTTTTCGATTGCTGACGGAATCATCTTTGGCGTTCTGGCCTACGTCGCTCTGAAGTTGATCAGCGGCCGCGCAAAAGAAATCCCCATCACCACCTACATCGTCGCCGCCATCTTCATCCTGAAGTTTGTGGTAACCTGACGCACCACGAATTTGTTTTACCGGGGCCGAACGGATGTACCATCCCGACGGCCCCGCGAGAAAACGGATAGTACCCGAGAAAACGAAAAAATGGAGGGAGAAATGCTCAAAGGAACACGTATTCTGGCTGTAATTCTGCTCTGCGCCCTGGCGGTTTCACCGCTCTTTGCCGGTGGAGCTCAACAGACGCAGAGCAACGTCATCGGAATCTCCAAGATCGTCTCGCATCCGGCGCTTGACGCGGTGGAGCAGGGGATCATGGATGAACTCGCCGAGCTTGGCTTTTCCGATCTGACCTTCGATCTGCAGAACGCCAATGGAGACATCTCTACTGCGGCGTCCATCGCTAACAAGTTTCGTACCGACAGGGTGCGACTCGCTGTGGGTATCGCAACGCCAACCGCTCAGGCACTGGTGAACACTCTGACCGACATTCCGGTCATCTATGCCGCCATTACCGATCCGGTAGCTGCCGGTCTGGTTGACTCCTACGATCGAGGTGGTCCGAACGTAACCGGCGTTTCGGACATGACGCAGGTTCGCGCCCAGATCGAGATGCTGGCCCGGTTGACAAACCTGCGGCGTCTGGGCCACGTCTACGCATCGGGTGAGGCCAACGCGGTCACTCTGGCAAACATGGCGCGCGAGGCGGCGCGGGATCTGGGAATCGAGTTTGTGGAAGCGACGGTTACAAATTCAGCCGAAGTGCGGCAGGCGACGCAGTCGATCATCGGTCGCGTGGACGGGCTCTACGTGAGCACCGACAACACGGTGGTTTCGGCGTTGAGCGCCCTGGTGGACGTTGCAACCGCAGCGGGTATCCCGGTCATGAGCGCTGATCCCAGTTCGGCCGAAGACCACGGAGTTCTGGTTGCCTGGGGTTTCGACTACTACAAGATGGGCCGGGCCGCCGGACGCATTATCGCCCGCGTCCTCGAAGGAACACCCACCAGCGAGATTCCCACGCTTTTCATGACCGATCCGTCCGATATCGATCTGCTGATCAACCTGGACGTCGCACGGCAACTGGGCATCACCTTCCCGCAGGACGTCCGTGACGGGGCAAGCAAGATCGTCGAGAACGGCGTCATGCGGCGGCGGTAGGCCGGTGCGGAACGTTTTGCGACAGCGGCACTGGATATTGCAACAGCAGACCTCTCCCACAGAGCCATGATTGACGGAATTCTGATAGAGGGGCTGGTCTACGCCCTGATGGTTCTGGGGGTGTTCATCACCTTTCGGATCCTGGACTTTCCCGATCTCACGGTAGACGGCTCCTTTCCGCTGGGAGCCGCCGTCATGGCCGTCTCGATCACCAGCGGCGTCCCGCTCTGGCTGGGTCTCCTGCTCAGCTTCGGCAGCGGGCTCGCCGCCGGTTCGGTGACTGCCCTTATTCACAACAAGCTCAAGGTCCCCAACCTCCTTGCGGGTATTCTGACGATGACCATGCTCTGGTCGATCAACATCCGCGTGCTGGGCAACCGCGCCAACCTGCCGCTGCTTCGTCAGGAGACCATCCTGACGCTGGTGCGGCGGATGAGCACCGGGATCATGAGCAACACCATGGCGGTTCTGCTCTTTTTCCTGGTGGTTACCCTGGTGGTCAAGCTATTGGTAGACCTGTTTTTCCACACGGACCTAGGGCTCACCATGGGAGCCATGGGGAACAACGAGCAGATGGTCATCGCGACGGGTGTCAACCCGGAGACGCTGAAGCTGATCGGCGTGTCGCTCTCCAACGGGCTCGTGGCGCTTTGTGGCGCCTTCGTGGCGCAATACCAGGGGTTTGCCGACGTGAACCTGGGACAGGGCATCATCATCGCCGGGCTCGCATCGGTGATGATCGGAGAGTTTGTCCTGCGATCCAACCGCATTGGACTGTTGACGCTGCGGGTAGTGATTGGCTCGATTATCTTTCGCGGCATCATGTTTCTGGGGCGGTACTACGGATTCTATATTAACCTGACGCCCACGGATCTTCGTCTGATTACCGGCCTGATGATCATTCTGAGTCTTGTTGCCACGCAGATGCGGTCAAACCGCACCAATTCCCAGCGCGGACGGCGGAGTGCTGCGGCGTCAACCAACAACCGGACCGGAGTTGGAGCCGGTGGCACGGGAGTAGGCAATGAGGGTCCCGCCGGCACAGGGGGTGGTACGTGATCCGTCTCCAGTCGGTCACCCAGGTCTTTAACCCGGGCACAGTAAACGAGAACACCGCGCTTCGAAACGTCACGATGAAGGTTCGGGAGGGCGACTTCATCACCGTCATCGGCAGTAACGGTGCGGGTAAGAGCACCCTGCTTAATCTGATCTCGGGAACCTACCCTCCCACCGTGGGCTCCGTCCATGTCAACGACGTCGACGTGACGCGGCACCCGGAGTACAAGCGCGCTGCCTACATCGGCCGCATCTTCCAGAATCCCCTGCTGGGAACCGCGGGAAACATGACCCTGGAAGACAACATGATGATCACCTACCGAAAGGGGTTCAAAGGGTTGCGCATCAGTCTGAACCACCGTATGCGCGATTTCTTCCGGACGCGGCTCAAAGATCTCGATATGGGCCTCGAAAATCGGCTCAAAGACAACGTGGGGCTGCTCTCCGGCGGGCAGCGGCAAGCGCTCACCCTGCTGATGATGGTGCTCTCGGAGCCTGAGCTGATTCTCCTCGATGAGCACACCGCCGCGTTGGACCCCAAGAACGCGCAGATCGTGCTCGACCTGACAACACGCTTTGTTTCAGAGTACCGTCTCACCGCCATGATGATCACACACAACATGCATCATGCGATCCAGTACGGGAATCGGCTGCTGATGATGGACAACGGTGAGATCATCCTGGATGTTGATGGAGACGAGAAACGTGCGCTCACGGTCGACAAGCTGGTGAAGAAGTTTCACGAGATCCGGCATCGCGATTTCGAGAGCGACGAGGTACTTCTGACGGACCCCAACGAGTAGGCCCCGACGAGCAGGCCCCGACGAGTAGGCCCCGACGAGTAGGCCGCGGCGCGTTGCTTCGTCGCCAAGCCGCGGCGTCTCGAGCGGTGGAGAACGCTTGCACTTCGCGGTCCGAATCGCTATATTTACCGCTCGAAGCCGACAAACTCCGCAAACCCCGGTGTCGGACTACGGACGCCGCGGGATGGAATCAGCCAAAGCGAAATCAACGGAAACGATACACGGAATCGGAACCAAGAAGGAACGAAGGATGGACGAACGTATCAAGAACATGCGCAACATCGGAATCAGCGCGCACATCGACTCAGGAAAGACCACGCTGACCGAGCGCATACTCTTCTATTGCCAGAGAATCCATGCGATTCACGAAGTGCGCGGAAAAGACGGCGTGGGTGCCACCATGGACTCAATGGAGCTCGAGCGGGAGCGTGGAATCACCATTCAGTCGGCTTCCACCAATGTTACCTGGAAAGACACCGTCATCAATATCATCGATACGCCGGGACACGTTGACTTCACCATCGAGGTGGAGCGCGCCCTGCGCGTTCTCGATGGTGCCGTTCTGGTGCTGGACTCGGTGGGTGGCGTGCAGTCGCAGACCCTCACCGTTGATCGGCAGTTGAGCCGATACAGCGTGCCCTTCATTGCCTACGTGAACAAATGCGACAGAACCGGTGCCAACCCGGTGCGAGTGCGCGACCAGGTTGCCGAGAAGCTTGGTCATAACGCCGTGCTGATGCAGTTGCCGATTGGTCTGGAGGACAAGTTCCGCGGGATCGTAGATCTCGTTGCCATGAAGGCCTACTACTACGACGGCGACTATGGTGAAACCATCCGCGTCGAAGAGATTCCTGCAGACATGAAAGAGATGGCCGACGGCTATCGCGAGAAGCTGCTCGACGCGGCTACGATGTTCTCCGATGAGCTCGCAGAGGCCTACCTTGAGGGTGACGTCGACGAAGACATGCTGGTTGCTGCGATCCGCAAGGGAACCATTTCCCGCAAGCTCGTGCCCGTCTACCTCGGGAGCGCCTACAAGAACAAGGGCGTGCAGACCCTCCTCGACGGCGTCGTGCGGTATCTGCCGCATCCGATTGAGACTCCCTATACCGCCCTCGATCTTGACAACGAAGAAGCTCCGGTGGCTCTGAAGGCAGATACCACTCTTCCCGCCGTTGCGCTCGCGTTCAAACTCGAAGAAGGGCAATATGGCCAGCTTACCTACATGCGCATCTACCAGGGAACCATCAAGAAAGGCATGGACATCTACAATACCCGTTCCCGCAAGAAGCAGAAGGTGGGACGGCTGATTCGGATGCACGCCGACGCGATGGAAGACATCACCGAGGCGACCGCCGGTGACATTATCGCCTTTTTTGGCATTGACTGCGCATCGGGCGACACGTTTGTAGCGCCGCCGCTCAACTACTCAATGACTTCGATGTACGTTCCCAACCCGGTCATCTCGCTGGCCATCAAAGCAAAAGACAAAGCGTCCGAAGACAACATGGGTAAGGCGCTCAACCGGTTTACCAAAGAAGACCCGACCTTCCGCTGTTTCGTTGACCCAGAGTCCAACGAAACCATCATCCAGGGGATGGGTGAGCTTCACCTCGACGTCTATATCGAGCGAATGCGTCGTGAGTACAGGGCCGAGGTTCAGACCGGGATGCCGCAGGTGGCGTATCGGGAAGCGATCAGCGAGCGTGCAGAGTTCGACTACACACATAAGAAGCAGACCGGTGGTTCCGGACAGTACGGGCGCGTCGCTGGATACGTAGAACCGCTTGAAGAGGGCGACTACGAGTTTGTCGACAGCATCAAGGGTGGTGTCATTCCCAACGATTACATTCCCAGCTGTGACAAGGGCTTTCGCACCGCGGTGCAGAAGGGAACGGTTATCGGTTTCCCGATTGTTGGTGTGCGAGTGGTGATCAACGACGGCGCAACCCACCCGGTTGACTCATCGGATATGGCGTTTCAGTCGGCTGCACTGGGCGCATTCCGCGGAGTATACCCAAAGTGTAAACCGATCATCCTCGAACCGATCATGAAGGTGTCGGTGGAAGGCCCAACCGAATTCCAGGGGAATATTTTTGGCAGCTTGAACCAACGACGTGGTATCATTCTTGCGTCAACCCAGGATGGCAACTTTTCGGTGGTCGAGGCAGAAGTGCCGCTGTCGGAGATGTTTGGGTACTCTACGGTGCTGCGGTCCCTCACCGAAGGTAAGGCCGAGTTCACCATGGAGTTTCTGAAGTATGGCAAGGTTCCCCAGAGCGTTGCCGACGAGTTGATCAAGAAGTACCAGGAAAGCAAGAAGGAGAACAAGTAGCCATGGTCAAATCAGAACTCATCCGGCGCAGTCCCTTGCGGATTCTCGAGCAGTCGATTCATGGCGGGTTGGGCAGTGGCAACATCGGGGTCATTGCCTCGCGGAAGGGCGTCGGAAAGACCGCCTGTCTGGTGCACATTGCCACCGACAAGCTTCTCCAGGGTAAGCACGTCATTCACGTGAGCTTCTCGTCGCGCACCGACCACATCATGAGCTGGTACGAGGACATCTACCGCGAGATTGCGGCGAAGCGCGAGCTGGAGGAATCCACCGAAATCCACGACGAACTGGTGAAGCACCGCGTTGTGATGAATTTTTCGCAGGTTGGCGTCAGCGCCGAGCAGCTCATCGGTAGCCTGCGGGCGTTGATTGTTGACGGGAAGTTTGGTGCTGAGCTGATCATGGTCGACGGGTATGACTTTACCAAGGGCGATCCGGCGAGTCTCGTTACCATCAAAAAGTTTGCATCCGAGATTGGTGCGTCGGTCTGGTTCAGCGCAACCGTGCATCGGGAACAGCCCGAGGTCGACGACAACAAGGTGCCCGTGGCGTTGAGCCGGTACATGGACTCCGTCAGCGTCCTCATCACCCTGGCGCCCGAGGAAGATCACGTCTCACTCAAACTGGTCAAGGACCACGATCAGTATCCGCAGGAGAATCTCTCGCTTGTGCTGGATTCGCGCACGCTCCTCATCGTCGAACCCAGCTGATCATCGCTACTCGGTATCTCCAGCGGTAGTCGGCGCCCGTCGCTCGACTACCGCCTGCCTGTTTCGTTACCTGCTGCGGGTTACTCCAACCCGTCGGCAGTGCGCCGCGATGGGACAAAGACTGCACCGCGGTGACTGCGGCGTACACGTCTGCTGGCCAAACAGAACCAGAAGTTCATTGATCTCGATCCATAGCCGCTTGGGGACGAACTGTTCCAGAAGCCGTTCGCTCTCGTCGGGTGTTCGTGACCGGATCCAGCCAAGGCGATTGCAGATTCGGTGGACGTGGGTGTCCACGCAGATCGCGGGAATACCAAAGCTCAAACCCAGCACGAGGTTCGCCGTCTTTCGGCCCACTCCCGGCATTGCGAGCAGGGCGTCGCGGTCCGCAGGAACGGTTCCGTTGTGTTGGTCACGAATGATGCGCGCTATCTGAAGGAGTTGTCGTGCCTTGGTGCGATAGAAGCCGCAGGGGTAGATTAACTCCGCGATCCGGTCCTCGGAAAGGGTGAGCACGGCGTTTACGGTGGGCGCAACGGCAACCAACCGCCTGGTGGCGGCGAGCGTCACGTCATCGCGTGTGCGCAGTGAGAGAACGGTGGATACCAGAATGGAAAACGGGTCGCGAGAGGTTACCGCAACAAGGGAGACGGACGGAAGCTCGTGCCGTGCAACGAAACGACGCACCGCAGCGAAGACGCGGCGAATCTCTGATGCCGGCGGCGGGTCACTCGTCGATGTCGTCGATGTCGTCATCCAGCTCGACAACCGGCGGCTTTTCGGCGGTTGCCTTGGCGCTGCGCTTGGCCTCTGCCTCGAGTCGATCAAATACCATCGTTTCGACGTCTGCCTTCGACTTCTTCAATGAGAACGAGACCTCGTCGACCAGCAGCTTCAGTGCGTTGTCAAAGAGCTTGCGCTCCAGGATCGGCAGTTCCTTGACCTTGCTGCGGTGGTAGAGCGTGCGAACCACCGTGGCGATATCGGTGACGCTGCCCTGCTTCAGCAGATCGAGGTTCATCTGATACCGCATCTTCCAGTCGGCGGGGATCGGTTCGTACTCTTCGGAAATCAGCTTGAGCGCGGCGTCGGCCTCTTTTTTGGGGACGATGGCGCGGATTCCCAGCTCGAGTGCTTTGTCCACGGGTACCATGACGGTCATGTCGGTGACTTCAAGGTAGATCACGTAGTAGAGCAGCGTGGTATCTTTGAAATCGCGCTCTTCGATGGAAAGAACTTGGCCGACGCCCTGCAACGGATATACTACCTGCTGCTTTTCTTTGAACGCAGGGGCCTTCTTGGTTTGCTTCATCGCCGGAACTATATCAGAAAGCGCCGGTTTGGTCAAAGCGAACCGGCGCTCAACGTCCGGGGAAGCGTACCACGCCGGGCGCCGGCGTCATCCCGATGAACCGCAGATGCTTGAACGGGTGAATATCCAGCGGATTAGGATACCATCCCCCCACCACCGAGAGGTCGATGAGGTTAACTGCCGGCGAATGGCTGATCGGCATCACCACGGCTGTCTCCAGCAGCATGCGCTCGGCACGGCTGAGTGTCTGGAAACGTTCCGCCCCCCGCTGTGCGGAGCCGGTTCGTACCAGCTCGTCATATTCGTGGTTCACAAATCCCGACTCGTTGAGGTTACTGGTAGAGGTCCACATCTGCAGAAAGGTGAGGGGATCGGCGAAGTCTCCGATCCAGCTGATGGTTGCGAGGGTGAACTCGGTATCGGTGGACAGGGAATCGAAGTAATCGGGAAACTCCACCACCTCGATAACCGTTTCCAGATCGAGGTAGTCGCGCCACGCGTCGCGCATCACACCGGCTATCCGTCCGTTCTCCACGCCGCCCGGGGTGCGAATCGTCACCGGTGGCAACCCTTTGCCCTCGGGAAATCCCGCCTGCTCCAGAAGCTCAAACGCCTCATCAAGGTCCTGGGCGAGAATTCCAACCACTTCGGGGTAACCCGGGATCACCGGAACGAGCGTGCCGGTGGGCGCGAAGTGAATTTCGGGGTCCCGGATTCGCTGCCAGGGAAGCAGCAGCGCCATTGCCCGGCGCACGCGGGGATCGGACCACGGTTCGCGGCCGGACACAAAAAAGAAGTACGTAGTGGCGAACAGCGGATTGACGACGATGGTCTGCGGTCGGGCCACCTTGTCGAGGGGAACGCCGCCGGTCACCCAGTGAATCTCCCCATCGTTAAAGGCGCGGGCAACCGCTTCGGCATCCTCACGGAAGACGAATCGCAGCTGGGGCACCCGTACGTTTCGCCGGTCCCAGTAGCGTTCGTTTCGAATCAGAACCATTTCCGCCTCGGACCACTCGGCAATGCGATACGCCCCGTTGCTGATGACTTCCGGTCCGCGGTCCCAGCGGCTGGCCCCGAGCATCTGCGGATGAACGGGAACAAAGCTGTGGTGCGCGAGAATGTCGAGAAAATGCGGGGCGGGTTGTGCCAGTCGCACTTCGAGAACGCCTGGTGACACTGCGCGAAGCCCGACGCTCGCGGGGTCGGCGTTTTCTCCGGTTCGAAACGCCTCGGCGCCGGCGATTACGTCAAACAGAAAGGAGTACGCCGCCTCGGATTCCTGATCGAGCAGGGCGAGCCACGTGTCCACAAAATGCTGCGCCAGGACACGATCACCGTTCCAGTAGCGGGCGCTCTCGCGCAAGGTAAACGTGTATACGGTGCCATCGTCGCTGATGGTCCAGCTGCTGGCCACCGCCGGAACCGGGCGCACGGTGAGCGGATGGTAGGTAACGAGTCCCTCGTAGATCGCCGTATAGATCTGTGCCTCCGTGGAGGTGAAGGTCTCCTTGGGGTTGAGGCGGATCCGAGACGGAAGAAAACTGACAACGAGCTCGGTCTCGTCGGCCGACGCAACAGCATTCGCACCGGCGAGGGCGAGAAATAACAATGAGAGGGCAACCGCCCGGGTTAATCGTGACATCACTATGAATATACCGCCGAATATCCGGCGGTACAACAGTGATGTCAGGTAGCAAACTCCGTGTAGGGCAGACCGCAGCTTCGTGCAACCCCTTCGTGGACGCAGGCTCCGTCGTACGTGTTCAGGCCCCGTCGCAGTGGTGGCTGACTCTTGAGCGCAGCGATCAGGCCCTGTTCGGCAATCTGCAACCCGTAGTTCAGCGTCACGCTGGTCAGCGCGATGGTGGAAGATCGTGCCACGGCTCCCGGCATGTTCGCTACACAATAGTGCACAACGTTGTCGACGATGAAGATCGGCTCGTCGTGGGTGGTAGGCCGTGAGGTCTCCGCACAACCGCCCTGGTCGATGGCCACGTCCACGATCACCGCACCGGGCTTCATCATGGAAAGCTGACTCCGTTTGATCAGCTTGGGCGCCGATTCTCCGGGAATCAGTACGGCGCCAATGACAACGTCCGACTCGCGCAGGACTGTCTCCACGTTTGCTTCCGTTGCATAGAGGGTTGTGATCCGGCTTCCGAATACGTCATCCAGATAAGCCATGCGTCGCGCGTTGATGTCCAGCACCGTGACGTTGGCGCCCATTCCTACCGCGATCTTACACGCGTTGGTGCCGACAATACCTCCCCCCAGAACCGCCACGCTGCCGCGGGGAACCCCGGGTACGCCGCCGAGCAGGATGCCCCGACCGCCGAAGGATTTCTCAAGGTACTTGGCGCCCTCCTGAACCGAGAGACGCCCCGCGATCTCGCTCATCGGGGTCAGACACGGCAGCGAACGGTCGGGGAGCTCGATGGTCTCGTAGGCTACCGCCGCGACCTTTTTTTCCATCAGACACTTGGCGAGCGGAACGTCGGCAGCCAGGTGCAGGTAGGTGTAGAGGATCTGGCCGGACCGCAGGAGCTCGTACTCCTGGGGCAGGGGTTCCTTCACCTTGATGATCATGTCCGCCCGATCGAAGATCTCTTCTGGAGTATCAAGCAGTTTTGCGCCGACCGCTTCATACTCTTCGTTGGAGAATCCGGAGCCCACCCCCGCGTCCCGCTGCACCAGAACAGCGTGGCCCCTGCTCACGTAGCTCCTGACGCAGTGCGGCGTCGCGCCAACGCGGTATTCGTGCCGCTTCACCTCTTTGGGGATACCAATGGTCATCGTGTGCCTCCTCATGCCGTTGGTTTCATCGCGTATCATACCACGAGAGTCTTCACTGCGATACCAAAAGACGATGAAGTGTATGAAAAACGGTACAGTGTGGACCTGTCGACCGATGGGCCCAATCGCATCGAAGTACGTAACTTATTTAAGGGAATACAATTACCACCAATAGTCCATCCTTGGCATAAACTTTGCGTTACTATTGACATCCAATGCGGGCGAAAATGAAGCCCCATGCAATGGCCGTATGCGACGGGCGTAGGTGATGTGCCCCGAGAGGAGAGGATATGAATTGTTCACGAGGGACGCTGTTTCTGCTTCTTGCCGGTACCGCCATCCTTGGTTTTGCCTCGTGCGACCTTATGCTGGTTACCTCGGTGGAGAGCCGTGCGCTCGACGCATCGGTTTCGCACGCTGCCGGGGTACCCGGGGTTCGCGTCACCCTCGCCGGGAATGGCGGCGTCTTTCACACCACTACCGACCACGCGGGCTACTGGTATCTGGACCGCGTTCCCTCCGGCACCTACACGGTGACCGCGTCGCGCACGGGCTGGTTCTTTCCGCCGTTTGATATCACCGTCGCGGGGTGGGGCTCGCAGGCGCGTGCACTGTACGGTGTTCCGCTGAACCCCGCCGACGCGCTGGGTATTTCGTTTCTCCTGACCTGGGATGAATCGGTGCGAGATCTGGACCTTCACCTGACCGCGCCGGTCATCGATCTCTCCCACGACGGCGACGGCTTTCCCGTTCCAACGACAACCGCGGCCTACAACTGGCATAACGGCTTCGGCCCGGCCACCACCGCCAACCGCACGGAGGTCTATCACGCGCGCCGCGCCTACCCCTCCACGGCAAACCCGAGCATTCTTCTGCTGCGCGACTCCACGGGATACGGTGGCGCCGAGCTCATCACCATGCGCCGCTTCCCCTTTCCCGCGTCCGCCTGGTCCGGCTCGCGGCCCATCGCGCCGACGCACGCAAACGGCCTGATGCATCTCTTTCCCGGCAGCCACCTTCTGTACTACCGGTGGATGGGGGTGGCCGAGGTCTACGCGAGCCGGCTGCCGCGCAACCCCGATCGCGCCGATGTAACCGTCCACGTGTTTCAGACCGGTGCGTCGGCCACCTCGGCGCACTATCTCGGTGCCTTTCGTCCGCCGACCACGGTGACCAGCGGTACGGCATCGGTGATTCGGGTCAACCTGTTTCTGGATTCCGACGGATATGAAGTGTTTCAACTGGTGGCTGATGGTGCCACCATCTTCCCGGGGACCCCGGGAATACTCTCCGGAGCCGACGGTGCATCCATTGGGGTGCGCGGAACGCGACCGGACAACCAGGAGTAACCAATGCAGAGCATATCAATGATGGCGCGAAGGCGAACAGCAGGCGTGTTCGCCCTCATCCTGACAATTGGGGTTCTTTTTCCAACCGCGCTCGCGGCGTCGCAATCGGGTGTCCGTGGCATCCGCCACGCCGGAACCCTCATCGTGGGCTCGGACATTCCGCACGCCGCGGTCTGGATTGATGGTCAGTATTCCGGCATGGCGCCCCTCTCGGTTCAGCTTCCGTTTGGGTACTACACGGTGAGCGTAGAGGCACGCGGGTATCAGGAGTTTCGCCAGGTTGTGGACCACCGGGCCGACACCAGGGTCGATGCGCGTCTGACCCGCCGCCCAACGCACACCCTGCGGGTCACCGCATCGGTTCCCTCCGCCCAGGTCTACGTGAATGGCGAGTTGCGCGGGGTTGCCCCCGGAAGCTATACCCTGCCTCAGGGGCGCCACGAGGTCATCGTGCGTGCGTCCGGTCACGAGCCGTTCCGCGGCTGGATCGACATGCGGTCGCCTTCGCGGTTTCACGCCGAGCTCATTCCGCAGCGGGCAACGCTGACGCTCGATCTGCCGCCGGCACTCGCAGGACACAGGCCACACGCCGAATCGGTGCGGATCGAGCTCAACGGGCGCCCCGTGCAATCCGGTACAGTGAGCGTCAGCCCCGGGTCTCATCGGGTGCGGTACAGCTCGGGAGCGTTTCTGGTGGAGCAGGAGATCTTTGTCGAGGCGGGGCGACACTATCATATTCGCCCCCTTCTGGAACTGGTCGTTCGGTAACCCCGAAACTACCGTACGAACTGGCGCGCCCACTCCCAAACCCGCTCGAGCCCTTCGGCGAGCGGGTTTGGTGCTTTGAGAAAGCTGAGTACAAGGCACTGATCGTCGGTGATGCCGTAGAGGTATCCGGGATGCAGGTGAACGCCAGTGTCGCGCAGCAGGCGCAGGGCGAACTGCTCGTCGTCACGAAGGTGTTTCGGCAATGCATCCAGCCGAAGGCGGGCAACCGCATGAATCCCCCCGTCAGGAAGAGAGAGCTCCATGACCCCAATGCGATCAACTCGCTCCAGGAGGGTCCCGCGCCGCTCGGCGACGCTGCGGGAGAGCCACTGTTCGTGGTCGAGGTCTCCCAGAAGGTGCGGCAGCAGATGCTGGGAGAGGGGCGTGCAACTGAGGTACATGTCGTTGGCGAGTGCAAGCGCGTCGACGGCCTCGCTCTGCGTACTCACCGGGCCGTGCGCCACGATCCAGCTCAGCTTGAGTTCGGGAGTGGCACGAAGCTTGGAGATTCCGTTGATCGTGAGTACCAGCACATCCTCGGCGGCGGCCATCGGGCGGGGGAGGGGTGGCCGCTGGCCGGCTGCGTCGGGCGGGTAGCGGTAGGGGCTGAACACTTCGTCGCAGATGAGAATGAGCCGATGCCGCCGGCAGACTCGCAACAGTGCCGCTACTTCCGCCGGACCTGCCATCCGACCAGTGGGGTTGTTGGGCGAGATCATCACCAGAAAGCGGCAATCCGGGGTAACCGCACGCTCAAGCGCTTCTTCGGTGATACGGAAGCCCTCGTCAAAACGCAGCGGATACGACCCCGTCGTGAGCCGGTGGTAGGCGGCCACGTGTTCAAAGAGCGGATACCCGGGCTGCGGCAGCAGGACCCGGTCGCCCTGCGTGGCGAGGGCCTGGAAGATCAGACCGTAGCTCTCGGAGGCGGAGGCAGTGATGATCACCGCGTCGGGTGATACGCTGAGTGCTGCATCCCGGCGGTACCACTCTGCGATCGCTGCTCGCGCGGCCGGATCGCCCTGCGAATGCGGCCGGTAGCGCGCATCGCGCAGATACCGGGCTACGGTATCGTGCAGTCGCTCCAGAGGATACCGGAGTCCATTGGCGGAGAAGTTGGTGTCGATCAGGTCGATCAGACGACCTTCGCGCTCGGCAGAGAGCCGCTCCCGCTCGAGAGCGGTCACGTTGGGCTGCTGGGTGTCGGTATCCGGCTGCATGGGGCGATTCTACCACCGCGCGACGCCCTTGCCCAAGCGACGCCCACCCGCTACTTTAAGGGCTATGAAAACGCTTCGGATTATCGGCGCGCTGTTGCTGCTGAGCCTCGTCTCGGTTGCTGCGGTTGCCGCGGACGACATCTACTCATGGGAAACAGATCTGGATGCGGCCCTCGCGCACGCGCGTGAAGTTGACCGCACGGTCCTGGTCTACTTTGCCGGCTCGGACTGGTGCGGCTGGTGCGCCCGTCTGCACAACGAGGTTATCTTCACCGATCTCTTTCGTGACTTTCAACAACGGTTCGTGGTGCCGGTGCTCATTGATTTTCCGCGTATTCGAGAGCTGACGCCGGCACAGCAGCTGGCCAACGAACAGCTTGCCGCCCGGTTTGGCGTGCGCGGGTTTCCGACGATCATCATCCTCGATCCTGACGGAACCGAGCGGTTTCGCACCGGTTTCGTGGCGGGCGGTGCGAGCAACTACATCGCCCACCTTCTTCCACACGTACGCCGCTGATGGGCGAAAAGCGATACCCGCCGGGGTATGGTCCGGTGGCACCGGTGGCCGACTATCGGCCGTGGGATGTAGACACCGCGTTTTCCGCCGTGTTCGAGCAGGTGAGCGAATACACCAAGCTTGATCTGTTTCGCGCCTACGCGCTCTGGCGCTACGCCGAGCAGAGCGCCAAGCTCCCCGGAGACATCCTTGAGGTGGGCGTCTGGCGTGGTGGCAGCGCTGCACTGATGGCGGCAGCACTGCGTGAATTCGGGATCAGCGACAAGCGCGTGGTGCTGGCCGATACCTTCCGCGGTGTGGTGAAGGCCGGTCCGCGCGACGACTACTACAAGGGCGGCGAACACGCGGACACCAGCGAGACCATCGTGCGCGAGCTGTTTACGCGCCTCGACCTGGATGGGTACGACCTTCTGGTCGGCGTGTTCCCGGATGAGACCGCCGGCCTTCTGTCAGCCGACCGCCGATTTGCGATCTGTCACGTTGACGTGGACGTCTACCAGTCCGCCCGCGACGTTGCCGACTGGGTCTGGCCGCGGCTACCGGTGGGGGGGCTGCTGGTCTACGACGACTACGGCTTCTACGGTTGCGAAGGGGTTACGGCGCTGGGAAACGAGGAGTTTCGTGCAGCCGACCGGATCGTGACGCACAACCTGAACGGGCAGCTGGTCGCGGTAAAATTGCCGTCCGGCTGAACGGAAGCGGTTGAGCGGAAGCTTGCACTTGTGGGCCCTGGCCGCTACAATTCCGCGATGTGCCGGTAACATGGCGCAGAGGGGACGGTTTGGACTGGGGTAGAACGCTGAATCGATCGGTGCTCATCGTGATGCTGACCGGGTTTCTCGGGTGCAGCACGTGGACCGTTGCCGAGCTTCCCGGGCCCACCGGGTCGCTCGACGCGTTCCTGATTCAGTGGGAACGAAGTCGACCCGATGCCCAACCGGTAGAGGTCTTTCCCAACGTGGCCAACCTGCTCGGAGGTCCCCAGCCGATACTCGCCCTCTATCGGGAAGATGTGACCAACCGTGCGGTGACCGAGTTTTTCATCGCGCTGACCGGCTCAGCGGAGACGGCACTACCGATTCTGTATCACGCAGATCGACACAACGTTTCGTTGTCGCTTGCGTTTGCGCTCACCTGGGTGGAGAGCCTCTATTCGCCGACGGCGGTCAATCAGAACCCCACCAGCATCGATCGCGGACTCTGGCAGCTGAACTCATTGAGTTTTCCGAACCTTCGTGAAGAGGATTTCTTCAACCCCGACGTCAACAGTCGCCACGGCGCCGCCTACCTGCGCCGCTGCCTGGATCTTGGGGGGGACGAACGTACCGCTCTGGCGATATACAACGCGGGTCTCGCGCGGGTGCGGCGCAACGAGATTCCTCCGACAACGGTGCGCTACGTCGAGCGGGTCACCGCCTACCAGCGCTCGATCGAAGCGCGATTCAATCGATACATGAGCCGGCGGTTTCCGTCGGGCGCCGCGTAAGAACCGGACGAACCACACGAGCTGAACGCAGCACAAGGACAGGCAGAATGATCATCGTACTGGAACGGAACATACGGGATGACGACAAGACCCGCATCAGGGAATTTCTCGATCAAAAAGGCTTTCGCGTACGCGAGATTGTGGGCGAAGAAGAGACCATCTTTGGTGCCGTTGGTCAGCTTACCATCGATCTGCGAGAGGTTGAGGTGCTGCGCGGCGTGGCACGCGTCATTCCCATCTCCAAACCGTACAAGCTCGCATCGCGCGAGCTGAAAAAAGAAGATACCGTGGTACGCGTGGGGCCGGTGGCCTTCGGGGGACGGCGCATCGCGGTCATTGCCGGACCGTGCTCGGTAGAGGGGCGCGAAGAGATCCTCGAAGCGGCACACATGGTCCGCGAGTCGGGCGCGGTGATGCTCCGTGGCGGTGCGTTCAAACCGCGAACCTCTCCCTATTCGTTCCAGGGCCTGGGGGAAGAGGGCCTTCGCTACCTGAAGGAAGCCGGCGAGGCAACCGGTATGCCGGTGATCTCGGAGATTGTCTCTACCGCCACCATCGATGTGATGGTGGAGCACGTTGACATGCTGCAGGTTGGCGCCCGCAATATGCAGAACTTTGAGCTCTTGAAAGTGATTGGCAGCCGCAACGTGCCGGTGATGCTCAAACGCGGGCTTGCGGCAACGATCGAGGAGTGGCTCATGGCCGCCGAGTACCTGCTGGCGCACGGTGCCGAGCAGGTCATACTCTGCGAGCGCGGCATTCGCACCTTCGAGACCTACACCCGCAACAGCCTCGACATCTCGTCCATTCCCATTGCCAAGAAATTGAGCCATCTCCCCGTGGTGGTTGACCCAAGCCACGCAACCGGCATTCGCAGTGAGGTGCCTCCGGTTGCCCTCGCTGCCCTGGCCGCCGGAGCGGACGGTCTCATTGTGGAAGTGCATCCCCGCCCCGACGAGGCGCTGTCCGACGGACCGCAGAGTCTCTACCCCGACCAGTTTGAGCGGCTGATGCGCGACATCGAAGCGCTGTCGCCCGTGGTGGAAAAGGAAGTGCAGCGCCTGCCGGACAAAGGCGTGCGGGTACCGGCTTTTGCCGGAGTGTCGGAGGTCGCCGGGGATCAGCTGAGTATCGCTTTTCAGGGTGAGCGCGGCGCCTTCAGCGAGCTTGCGCTCCTGCGCTACTTTCAGTCTGAGGGCGTACTACCCGTTCCGCGGCCGGACTTTCGATCGGTGTTCACCTCGGTGCTCGACGGAAGCTGCCGATACGGCATTATTCCGCTGGAAAACTCGCTCGCCGGGTCCATCCACGAGAACTACGATCTTCTGCTGCAGTTTCCCGATATCCGTATTGTGGGAGAGACGCAGATCCGCATCATCCACAGTTTGATTGGTACGCCAACCGCAACAATGGAAAGCATCAAGCGGGTTTTGAGTCATCCGCAGGGGCTTGCCCAATGCGCGCGATTTCTTGACCAGCACCCCGAGTGGGAGCGGGTTCCGTTTTACGACACCGCGGGTTCGGTCGCGCATATTGCCAAGGTCGGCGACCCCGCCGTGGCGGCGATTGCCAATTCCGAGGCGGCTTCGGTGTACAAGATGAAGCGCCTGAAGGACGGTATCGAGACCAACCCGCACAACTACACGCGCTTTGCCGTACTCGCGCGCGACAGCGAGGTAGAGGTGACCCGGCCGACCAAGGCGTCGATCCTGTTTGCGACGCCGGACACGCCGGGTGCACTGCTGTCGTGCATGGCGGTGCTTTCAAAGCGAAATCTCAACCTCAAAAAACTTGAGTCGCGCCCGATCCACGGGAAACCGTGGCAGTACATGTTCTATCTTGATATCGAGCTTCCCGCGGATGGCGGCGACTTTGATGCGGCGATGGAAGAGCTTTCCGCAGTCGCCATTGAGCTTCGGTTGCTGGGAAGGTATCGGGAGCGGTAACGGTCCCGTTGTGCCGGCGGAGTTTCGGCGGGTCCGGGTTTCGGCAGGTCCGGCGCGGTTACTCCACCTCGGCGATGCCGAGTTTCTTCAGCTGTTCCTGTTCTTCTTTACGCGCCACGTAGGAGTGGCGCTTCTTGTTGACGCGGAGGATGTGTTCTTTGAGCGCGGCCAGCTCCGTATTGATGCCCCGCAGCTCGGCACGGTGTTCCCGCGCCACTTCGCTTCGGATGTAGGTGTCGATGGCGCTGAACCGGCGGTGCAGGATGAAAAGCTCTTCGATTTCTTTCTGCAGAAACTGAAAGAGCTGCTCTTCGCCCGCCTCCTGGATCTTTCGCGCCGGGGCACTGACCCGATTGAGAATTGCCCCATACAACCGGGCCCGCTTCTGCACACCGTCGGTAAACTGCTCCAGATCGATCTCTTCGCTGTGTCGAGCGGAGGTGTTCTCGTCGAGAAACTCAACGGAAAACAGCAGCTTGTCGGTGGGCCGATTGGTCACCCGGTCAACCCAATCCTTGAATCGATCAATCACCGATTTCCTGCGGGCATGGAGCAGCGCCGCGTTCTCACGGGACTTCTCTACCAGCGAGGTGAGGGTTCCGCCTCCGGTGACCATGGTTCGCACCGCATCCTGGAGAATCGCTCGGAACTCTTCCCGGCGGGACTGCACCTGCGGCTTTTTTTCTTCGATCTTCAGCCGATCGAGCAGCTCCTTCTGAAGCTGCGGCGCCTGGTCGGAGAAGCGTTCGTCCAGCATCTCGCCGGCGAGGTCTGCATAGAAGGGGACGGGTGGCTGAGCGAGCGCGGCGCCCCGGCGCAACTGCTTGAGCACCGCCTCGCGTTCCACGCCAATCTTCGCCGGGTCGACGCGACAGTGAGGAAGGAGCTCGGTGCTCATCGCGTACTTGATCGCTTCGCGCTGGTAGTCGGCAACCGCCTTCAGAAGCTGCAGCACCGTCCGGGACCGGCGAGCCAGCTGATCCTGCGCATCCTTCGTAATACCCGCCGAGAGCTGATCGTGGTCTCGCACCAGGCGGCCGATGTACTCCGCGAGGGTACGCGTCATCAGATGTGTTGATGTCTCGGTCAGCTGGTGCCACCGAATGTACTTCACCAGACCGACGAGGTTCTTCATCCGGGCGAGGGTCATGAAGTCCAGATCAAACTGGAAGTAACTGTTCAGGTAGTCGAGCTGGTTGTCAAAGCGGGACAGCCGGATGCTCATCTGCTGGTCTTTTTCCGACTCCAGAAAGGCGTTGTCCGGGGGAGGGGTAACCTCGGAAATCCGCTCGTCGCTTTTGTAGGGATCGGGTTGGAGAATACCCTTCTTTTCCAGCACCTGTATCATCGCACGAAACGAGGAGTGAAACAGGTGGAACTCCTGCTTGAGTTCTGGTATGCGCTGCTCCTGCAGGAGTGTCCGCCGGGCTTCGAGTGCCTGCTGAAGTTGTTGGTCGAAATCGGTTGGCGTCTGCATGAAGGGTGCCGTACAAAATATCCCACAAATGCGCGCAAGACGCAATCAGGGCGAACCTTTGGTATGTAGATACAGGGTAAGGAGGAGCATCGCACATGGAATGGAAGGCGCTATGGGTCTCTGCGGCGCTGGTTGCGACTGCGCTGGCGAGCGGAAGCTGTGCGCTGGCGCAGCCGCAGATACCCGTGAGAGTGGTCGTTCCGCAAACCTCCGGTGACTGGCCGGCAGAGGCAATCATCGGGTTCCGGCTGGAATGGTACGCGGACGGCGTTCAGTCGAGGTCTGTACCGAGGGAGGTAGATGCGGTGTGGTTGGAGATGCCCAAGCGGCGCGGTGTCCCGGTACTGATCCACCCGGTAACCGCGAATGGAGATCGGCTGCTGCCCGCCGGAGCGCTGGTTCCCGAGCATCTCAGCGCCGGCGGGGTGCTCCGGCCCACCTGGGAGGGTGGCGCCGCGGCCACGATTGTAATGCGGATTGCACGGCGAACCGGAGCTCCCGAGCGCTACCACGGTGCACGGCTCTTCGGAGAGCTTACCGCGCGAACCGACGGCGACCCGTGGCGCGCCGATCTGGACGCCATCACCGGGCTGCTCCTGGGAGGAACGTTTCGCGTCACGGCCATCCGGGCTCGTCCGCGAGTGCCGCTTCAGCTCGCCGCCCCTCCCGGAGCCTGGCTGCGGAACACCCCCACGGCAACGACGCTTCCGCGCGACGCCGAAGGTGCGCTTCTGGTCGAACTGGAGGAGGGGGTGCACCGTCTGCATCATCCCCAGAGCGGCGCGGTCCTGACCGTGTCGGTTGATGCGCGCGGCGAGGTGCTGACGCGGATCAGCGCACAACGATATTGACGAGCTTGTTGGGAACGGTGATCACCTTGACCAGCTCCTTGCCGGCGGTAAACTCCGCGATGCGCTCCAATCCCAGTGCGCGGTCGCGCAGTTCGACCTCCGGGGTGTCGGTGGGCAGTTCGAGGCGGGCGCGCACCTTGCCGTTGACCTGTACCACCACGGTTACCGCTTCGTCGCGGGTGAGCGCCTCTTCCCATTCTGGCCACGCCACGGTACTCACCGACGGCGGGTTGCCCGCGCGTTCCCAGAGCTCCTCGGCGAGATGCGGCGCGTAGGGTGCAAGCAGCAGAATAAAGGGTTCCCAGGCGGCGCGGAAGAGGGTCTCTTCCTTGTAGAGCTCGTTGATATAGATCATCAACTGCGCGATGGCGGTGTTGAACTCCAGTCTCCCGGTGTCGTGATCGACCTTCTTGATGGTCTTGTGGAGCACCCGCAGGATGTGCTCGGGAGGTTCTCCATCGACCAGTTCCCGTTCGGCGAGCCGCCACGCGCGGTCCAGAAAGCGGTGTACCCCGCTGATGCTGCCGGTTGACCACGGTTTCTCGGCTTCCAGCGGGCCGAGGAACATCTCAAACATGCGAAGCGTGTCGGCGCCGTAGGCGGAGACGACATCGTCGGGGTTGACCACGTTGCCGCGTGACTTGGACATGCGAAGACCGTCTTCTCCCATGATCATCCCCTGGTTGATCAGGCGCATGAAGGGTTCCTCGGTGTTTACCACGCCGATGTCGTAAAGCACCTTGTGCCAGAATCGGGCGTAGAGCAGGTGGAGCACCGCGTGCTCGGCGCCGCCGACGTAGAGGTCGACCGGCATCCAGTAATCGATCTTGTCGCGGCCGGCGAGTTCCTGGTCATTCTGTGGGTCGAGGTAGCGCAGGTAGTACCAGCAGGAGCCGGCCCACTGCGGCATGGTGTTGGTCTCGCGACGTCCCATTGAGCCCGATCCATCGGGACACCCGGTAACTACCCACTCCTCGACCTTTGCCAGCGGAGACTCTCCGGTGCCGCTTGGCTTGTAGCTCTGTACGTCGGGCAGGCGAAGCGGCAGCTGGTCTTCGGGCACCGGAACGATGGTTTCCCCGCAGTGCACCAGCGGGATGGGCTCGCCCCAGTAGCGCTGGCGCGAGAAGATCCAGTCGCGCAGCTTGTAGTTGACCGCCTTGCGGCCCAGGCCCTGCTCGGTCAGCCACTCGGTGATCCGCTGCTTGAAGACCGCGGTCTGCAGGCCGTCGAATTCGCCGGAGTTCATCGCGTGGCCTTCGCCCGTGAACGCCTCGGCGAGGCCTCCGTCTTCGGTACGGGCAACGTAGACCTCGGCCGGCGGCTCGACCACCTGCACGATGGACAGGCCAAACTGCACGGCAAACTCCCAGTCGCGGGTATCGTGGGCGGGAACGGCCATGATGGCGCCGGTTCCGTAGGAGACCAGGATGTAGTCGGAGATCCAGACGGGAACGCGCGCCTTATTGACCGGGTTGATCGCGTACGCGCCGGTGAAGACACCGGTCTTGTCCTTGGCCAGGTCGGTTCGTTCCAGATCGGACTTCAGGCGCGCCTGCTCCACGTAGGCGTCCACCTCGGTGCGCTGCGCGGCGGTGGTGATGCGGTCCACCAGGGCGTGCTCCGGCGCGAGGACCATGTAGGTGGCGCCAAAGAGGGTGTCGGGCCGGGTGGTAAAGACTTCGATATCGCCTGAGCCGTCTTCGAGGGCGAAGCGGACGTTGGCCCCCTCGCTGCGACCGATCCAGTTCCGCTGCATCGCCTTGATGGACTCCGGCCAGTCGAGCCCTTCGAGGTCTTCGAGGAGGCGGTCGGCGTACTCGGTGATGCGCAGGATCCACTGACGCAGCGGCCGGCGTTCCACCGGGTGGTTACCCCGCTCCGAGCGCGGTCCGTCGGGGGTGGTGAGCACCTCTTCGTTGGCGAGCACCGTGCCCAGCGCCTCGCAGTACCAGACCGGCATTTCGGCCACGTAGGCGAGTCCGCGTTCGTAGAGTTTGAGGAAGATCCACTGCGTCCAGCGGTAGTAGTCGGGGTCGTGGGTCGATACCTCGCGGTCCCAGTCGTAGGAGAAGCCCAGCGACTTGATCTGCTCGCGGAAGCGATTGATGTTGCGCTCGGTGGTTTCCAGCGGGTGGGTCCCGGTCTGAATGGCGTAGTTTTCAGCCGGCAGGCCGAAGCTGTCGAATCCCATTGGGTGAAGAACGGCGTATCCGTTCATCCGCAGATACCGGCAGTAGATGTCTGTTGCGGTGTAGCCCTCGGGATGGCCCACGTGCAGCCCGGCAGCCGAAGGGTAGGGAAACATATCCAGAACGTAGGCGCGCTTCTCTTTGGGAATGGAGGGGTCTTCGGTCACACGAAAGGTCTTCTCGCGCTCCCAGTAGGCCTGCCACTTCTGCTCAATGTCGGTGAACGGATACTTGCTCATAGGCGGCATGATACCGAAGCGCTATGGGCCCGTCAACTTTGGATGGTGATGGTGCCCCGGTCGATCATCCGGCGCAACCAGCGCGCCAGCGCGCGGCGAATGGGAATGCGGCTTGCGGGAATGATCAGGGCAAATCCCAGCACATCGGTGAGTACCCCGGGGGTAATCAACAGCAGCCCTGCAGCCAGCAGCAGCAGCCCGTCGAGCAGGGGATCGCCGGGGAACCGGCCCTCGTTGATCTCAATCTGGATGCGCGCCCAGACCTGGAAACCCTGCAGCTTCGCGAGCCACGCCCCTACGAATCCGGTAGTCAGGACGATGAGGATCGTCGGCAGCGCACCAATCCAGGTTCCGATGCGGATCAGAAGGTAAAGTTCGATCAGGGGGATAACGGTAAACAGCAGAAAGAGTTTGCCCAACATGGCTGCAGCCTATCACGGAAGCCTGTCCGCGGGAAGGTCATACCCCGCGTGGAGACGGAAACGTCGTGAGGACAGAAAAACCCCCTCAGGAAAGGAGGTATAAAACCTGAGGGGGCACCGTCAAAAAAAACACTTGCTCCCACCGAAGTGGGCTATTTCATAAAACGAGTAACACTCGCTTTATTTACTTGGGAAACAACAAAACAGCCGAAAGGTTACAGAAAACGACCGATGTGATGGCCGAAATGTAATCGGTTGCATCAGAAAGATCAAGTAACGTGGGCAAATAATAGACGCGATTTCGGCATTTATTGGCCCCAGTCGCCGTCATCATCCTCGGATGCGGTGGTGAGCCGGAGGCGTACCGCGACGATGCGTCGACCGGTCATCGCCTCCACCACAAAGCGGCCAAGATCGGTGTTCACTTCTTCGCCCACAACCGGAATGTGCCCGATGCGGGTCATCAGGTAGCCGCCCACTGTCTTGCCCCCGCGAACGTCGGGAATTTCCAGATCCAGCAGCTCGTTGACCACGTAGACGGGAGCGTCGGCCATGATTCGCACCGACCCATCACCCATGTCGGTTACCGGTTCGCGATGCTTGGACTCGTGTTCGTCGTAGATTTCACCGAGGATTTCCTCGATCGCGTCCTCCAGCGTGACGACGCCCGAAACGCCGCCGTACTCATCGAGTACCACGGCCATGTTCAGCCCTTCCGCGCGAAACTGGGTGAGCATCTCTTCTACGCTCCGGTGACCTGGTACGAAGATGGGATCCACCATCACCGTGGATATTGGTGCGTTGCCTTCCCCCTGCTCGCGCCGCTGCAAGAGGTCGCGAAGGATCGCAATCCCCACGATACGCTCGGGATCGGCATCGTAGACCGGTACGCGCGAAAAGCCGTGACGGCTGATTTCGTGCAACGCGTCTTCGATGGAGACGGTTTTCTCGAGGCTGAAGACGCGCGTCCGGTGCGTCATGATCGACTCCACCGTCACATCACCAAACCGGAAGACGTTCTTTACCATTCGCGACTTGGAGTTTTCCAGGACGCCGACGTGCTCCGCGTGTTTCACCAGACTGAGCAGGCCCTCGCGGGTGACCACTGAACTCGGCGTCGCGCCGGACAGCCTCGTGAGCAGCATCACCACCGATGCGATGGCCCACACCACCGGGCGAAGAATGAGATCGAGGAAGGTGATCAGGCGAACCGTGTGGACCGACCAGGCTTCGTTGTGGCTCATGGCAAGCTGTTTGGGCGTCACCTCGCCGAACACCAGAACCATCAGGGTGAGGATGGCGGTGGTGACGGCGAGCGCGCTGCTTCCGAATACCCGGACGGTAAACTCGCCGGCGAGCACCGACGCCGCGATGTTGACCACGTTGTTGCCGATGAGCACCACGGTGAGGAGACGCTCGGGATTCTCGCTCGCGGCCGCTACCATCCTCCCGCGTTTGCCCCACTTGTCCCGGATTTGATGGATCTGCGCGGCGGACAGCGACGTAAACGCCGTCTCGGTACCGGAGAAGAAGCCGGAGAGCGCGACGAGCGCCGCAATGGTCAGAAGCCGCGGGAGCATGGAGGGTTATTCAACGTTCAGGATTTCCTTCATCGCTTTGACAAGGGTCTCCTTGGGCAGGGCCCCGGCGGCCATCTGCGGTTGCGAATCCACAGGAATAAACAGCAGGGAAGGGATGCTCTGGATGCCAAACGCGGCGGCGAGCTCCTGCTCCTCGTCGGTGTTGATCTTGTAGACGTGCATCTTGCCGGCGTATTCCTGCGAAATCTCTTCGAGAATGGGCGCGACCATCTTGCACGGTCCGCACCAGTCTGCGTAGAAATCGACAATCGCGGGGAGATCGCCCTCATATTTCCATTCTTTGCTCTGGTCGAAGTTGAATACTTTTTCTTTGAAACTCTCGGTGGTCAATCGTTCTGCCATGTCATAGTCCTTTGGTGAAACACCATATTGATTTTTCTATATATAGTATAGCACAAAAGCGATCGAACGTAAAGCCCGCCGGCTTGGGCGATTCCGTCTTATTCAATGAATTGCACCCGGTCGAACCCGGCCGTTTGTAACATTCCGCCGACGAACTCCCTCCCGTTGGCTTCCGCCACGAGGAGCAGTCCTTCGGCGATGGTGCGCTCGCGCACGGCATCTGCCACAAAACCGGCGATTTCGCGCCATGCGGCCGGTTGCAGGGCAAAGTCGGGGAAACGGTAGCGCGCAGTGTCGACGTCCTCGATGATGACGTCGGTGACGGTGGCGCGGGGAAGTTGCACCGCGACCGCCCGATCACGCGGCTCGCCGATAGTACGTATCACGGTGGCCACTTCGTCCGGGCCTGCGGCAATACCGCGGTCCCACACCGTGCCCGCGAGATCAAAGCCGCCTCTGACGGTGATGGTGATCACTACGAAGTCCGGACGATCCGTGGAAACCGAGAAACGGTGGGTCCGCGCCAGATTCCACGCACGCCAGTGCTCGTACTCCCGCGGCGTGAGTACGTCTTCGATCCTACCGGAGGCGCCCCGCAGCCGCGACAGGATGAGCTCGATCGAGGTATCCGCGTGCAGAAAGTCGAAGGGAAAGACCGCCCGGTAGACGTATTCGACGGTGTTGAAGGTGTACATATCGCGCACCTCGGCGAGGAGGCCGGCGGAAACCACGGTGCGCCGGGTGCGCACAGGGTCGCGCACCCACGACGGTATCAGGCTGAACCCTGTGCCAAAGCGGCCGGCTCCAATCACCACCCCAAGCACCAGGGCGGCGGTGACCGCGAGCAGCGGTACTACAATGGCGATTGCGGTTCGGACCTTCATCGCGCGGCTCCACGAATTGGTTCCGCCTGCGTTGATTCCCGCGTCGGCAGCTCAAGCGATGATTCCGGCGGGCTCGGTCCGCGACTGATCTGTACGTCGGTGAATCCCGCGAGTTCGAGCATGTTTCGCACCACCCGCTCGGCGTTCTGATCGGCGCGCAGGAGGATTCCCCGTTCGATCGCGTCCTGACGAACTGTCTCCTTGACCGACTCGAGGTGGTCTGCCAGCTCGAGCCAGCGGATGGCGCCGCCCTGTTCGCGAACAAAGTACTGCTCAATGGAGCGCTCGTCGGCGTCCACCAGGAGGATCCGTGCGGTTGGAAGCCGCACAAAGAGTCGCTCCGGCCGCAGCGAATCGCCGCGCAGTTCAAAGCCGTCGCGGAGGTCAACGCCTGCGCGGACGCGGATATTGATGCTGAACAGCACGCGCCGGTCCATGGTCCGCAGGAAGAGCAGCGACCGCTCTTCGCCAAAATAGACCACTTCGCGGTAGAGGTGTTCGAAGGTGTGGATTTCCAGAAGTCCGCGGATCCGTTGCTCAATGCGGGACAGGCTCGCCGCCGAGTCAACCGCACAGCCGGTGCTGAGCAGAAGACCGCTGAGCAGAAAGAGGAGAAGAATCGGTGCTGCCGCGGCGCCGATCCGGCGCATTACCTGATCATACTCCTCATCCACTATAGCGTACGGTTGTTCAAAAGGCAAACACGCGCTACTATTCCAGCGGAATTTTTGCTGGGTTCGCGGGGATTGATTCAGCACAGACTGGGTGCAATCCATGGATGCGCAGGGGAGGCGGCGGTGGCCGATCTGACGGTACAGGAACAGGTAGAACTCATCCGCGAGGTCTTCTCCTACGCAAACCGGTTTCAGAACTCGACGTTTGTCATTCAGCTTGATTACGCGATCCTGGCGCAGGAGTCGCTGCCCGATCTGGTGAAGGACCTGGTGCTCCTGCGCCAGACCGGCATCCAGATCATCCTGGTTCCGGGGGCCAGGGGCCGGATCGACGAAGTGCTGACCCGCTACGGGATCCCGTGGGAATTGCACAAGGGCGTGCGCATTGCCACTCCCGAGGCGATCCCCTTCATCAAGATGGCCGCGTTTGATACGGCAAATACCCTGCTCACTCACCTGACGGCCAACAGCGCCAACGCGGTCATCGGCAACTGGGTCAAGGCCCGGGCGCACGGGGTGCGCGACGGCATTGACTTCCAGGAGTCAGGCATCGTCGAGCGGATCAAGATCGACCAGCTGCGTGCGGTTCTTGATCAGGGCATCATCCCGGTGTTTCCCTGCATTGGCTGGAGCGCGGGCGGCAGACCCTACAACGTCTCCTCGCGCCAGCTCGCCGCCACTCTCGCCGCCGAGCTTCACGCCGACAAACTCTTTTTTATCACCGACGCGCCGGGTCTTTTTGCCAACGAGTTCACGGTGCCTGAAGGAATCGATCTGACCACCGAGGGACGCGTCTCCCGCATGACCGTCAACGAGGCGCGGGAGTTCATCGACTCCAATCCCGGCCACTCCGCGGAGACCATGTACGAGCTCATCGAGCTCGCCTACGCGTCGAGCATCCACGGCGTGGAGCGGGTGCACATTCTTGACGGCCGCATCAACGGCGTCATGCTGAAGGAGATCTTCTCCAACCTGGGCATGGGCACCATGGTGCACGCCAACATCTACCAGAGTGTGCGGGCCATGCGGCCGGAAGACGTTCCCGATGTCTATCGGCTCATGCGTCCACTGGTGGACCAGGGCATTCTGGTGCAGCGAAGCGAAGACCATCTCTCAGAGACCTTCGGTGATTACGTGGTGTACGAAACCGACGGGACGATTCACGGCTGCGCCGCGTTGCACCAGTACGGCGGCGGTGTGGCGGAGATAGCCGGCGTGGCCGTGGACACGCGCTACTCGCACCTGGGAATCGGGCACAAACTCATCAGTTTTCTGATCAACAAGTCCAAGCGGCTCGGCCTGAGCCGCATCATCGTGCTGACTACCGCAACGGTGGACTGGTTTCGCGCTCTGGGCTTCCACGAGGGAACCCGCGCCGACCTCCCGGCCGACCGGCGCTCCCCCTACGACGAGGGACGCCGTTCGCGCGTCCTGGTGCTCGACCTCGGCTGACGCTCAGTACACAAAACTGAACGTGGTCTGGACTGTCGCCCCGCCGGGTCGGTTGGGGTGAAAGACGTCGCTTGACTCGCCCGCTGCCACGAAGGCAAAGAGACTCATCGTGAAGTCCTGGAAGATGTTCCACGAGCCGCCGGGGATGATCATCGCCGAGCCGTCGATGGGCGAGACGATGCTTCGCAGAAACAGACTTGCGTTTTGTGCCGGCGACCAGATCACCTCGGGGAAGAGGGTTGCCGCGTAGACGGCCGCCGGATCCCGCTGATCGCTCCACGAGGCGGCCGGGCGCCAGAGGCTCTCGAGCCGCAGCGAGAGGGTTGCGTCGCCGCCGAGGCGGTGGATCTGCAGCAGTCCTGCACTCACCGCGAGGTTCTCCCGCGCGGCGTCGCGCTGCTCGGCGCCCGGCGCGGGGAGATCGGTTGTGACCGACGCGGAGAGATCGCTGCCGACGCCACCAGGAAAGAGCCGAAGGTGGCCCTGCGCGCTCGCCGAGACGGTGTGCAGCTGTTCGCGGCCACGATAGAGATATCCCGCCTCGCTCTTGATGCCGGCAATCTGGCCCTGAATCCGGCCTCCCGCCGAGAGGTTCCAGACCCCGGGCGTTGCCGCACCGAGGGTGGCGTCGAGCGACGACGATCCGGCTCCTCCCGCAGCGCCCTCGCTGCCGTCTGCGTCGCCGCCGCCCAGAAAGACCCCGGTTGCGGCGTCCGGATCGATGCGAACATCCGGAGCGAGCAGGATTGGCTCGACGAAGGCGAAGGGGCCC
>REDM01000138.1 GCA_007693485.1 Spirochaetaceae bacterium | reverse complement strand
ACCCGGAGGGATACCTGGACGGCACCGTTGTTCTGTCGCTCGACCGGCTCGGGCGCATCATCTCGAGCCATCGGTATCTCAACGGAGCCTACGCGCCGGCTATCGATCGATTTCCGATTGGTGAACCGGTAGACCGGGAGCTCTGGTTTGCGACCCATGGTGCCCCTGAGCAGGCACAATTCCGGTACCGAGAGTTCATCGGTGCCTCGGCGGCTTCACTGCTCGGGGCCGATCCAACTCCCTTCGCCTACTCGGTGATTCTGGTACCCGAGGAGGCAGCCCTCGCCGGGTCGCGGATCGCGGTCCACCTGACGCTGGTGGCGGTTGCCGCCGCGACGCTGCTTCTGCTGGCGATCGCTCGTATTCTCACCGACCGCGCCCTTATCCACCCGATCTCCGCCGTCAGCGGATCGCTGCGACGGATCGCCGACGGTGACCTCGGCTCCCGCGCCGACAAAGAGTTGGCCTTCGGCGACTTTGCCCCGGTGGCGAGCGCCATCAACGAGATGGCCGAGCGCCTCCAGCACCACGAGGGACTTCGTGATCAGGCCGAAGCACAACTCACCCGAAGCGTGAGCGAGAAGGCCGCTCTTCTGCGGGAACTGCACCACCGCACCAAGAACAATCTTCAAATGATCATCAGCCTGATCAACCTGCAGGAGTCGAGCCGTTCCGCCTTGTCCGCGGATCTCGCCGCCGCCCCGCGGGAGGGCACCGCAGGGCCGATGAACGATGGGGTGTCCGACTCGTTCAACCGCTTACGCAACCGGATCTATTCCCTGTCGATCGCACACGAGAAGCTCTACGAGGCCGAGGTGTTTGACCGCATCCAGATTGCCGACTACCTCCACGACTTGGTGGCGGCGCTTTCCGGGTCGTTTCGGTCCGACGGTCGACGGGTGGCCACAACGGTCACCTGCGAACCGATCGAGCTCTCCATCGAGATTGCCGTAGCCGTGGGTATGGTGGTCAACGAACTGGTGACCAACTCTTTCAAGCACGCCTTTCCTGATCGCAGCGACGGAACCATCACCATCAGTGTCGTGCGCGACGGAGCGAGCGAGGCGGTTCTCCACTACTCGGACGACGGCGTCGGCACCGTGCAGGGGACGGATACCACCACAGGCGGACTCGGCTCGGTCATAATCTCGAGCATCGTGGAGTCGCAGATACGCGGACGGATCGACTACCCCGACGAGGGCAGGGGGTTTGCCGCGGTCATCCGTTTTCAAATGCCGTCCTGAAAGCGACTGACCGGTATTGACGAAGCCGGGCCCACCGCCTCACACTCCCAAGACGCCTCACACGTCCCAAGACGTGAGAACAAGGAACAACGATGGAAACCGATACAACGCGTGAACTCTCAACCGTGGTGAAACAGCTCATGGCTCGACAGCTCTACGGGGTACTGGCAACGCAGGGCGATGCCGGCACGCCCCACACCTCAATCGTCGCCTTTGTCTCGGCCGACGATCTGAACAGTGTCGTCTTCGTGACTCCCCGCAAGACCCGCAAGTACCGTTTTCTGACGGAACGACCGTCGGTCGCGCTGTTTGTGGATAACCGACGGGAGCGCGCCGATGAGCTGATGCAGGTGATTGGCATCGAGGTAACCGGGACCGCACGCGAACTTGCCGGCACCCATCGCAACCGCTATCGCGCGATCTTTCTCGCGAAGTACCCGGAGATGGCTGAGTTTGCCGATGCAGAAGACAGCTCCTTCATTCACGTGGCGGTATCGCGCTACGACGTGGTTGACCACTTTCAGCATGTGATGGTATTGCCGGTTCCTCAGAATCGCGACGGAACCGGAGGGATCGCGTAGCCGCATCACGGCGGTGCCGCCGGCCCCAATCGCTGACCTTTTACGTGTCACCGAGCGTGGTAATCCCTGACCAGTCGGGTGGTGGTGGGGAGGCGATGTGGCGCTTGCACTGTATCAGAAATTTGTGAACGATCGGGTCTTTCGGGAGCAGCTTACGCGCCGCGAGTAAGAACCGTGCCGCTTCCCGAAAATCTCCGCGGAAGTACTGCGTCATTCCGCGTTCCTGCAGCGCCCACCCTTCACGCTGGGTTGTATCCGCGCTTCGGTACGGGGCGTAGATCTGAGACGCTTCGGTTTTGCCTTTTACGCGGACCGTGTCGATCCAGCGGCACGGGATCGTATCCATCACCTGATGCGCCACGGACTCAGATACGAGTATCGGAACATGATAGAGCTTGGTAAGCCCTTCGAGCCGGGACGCAAGGTTCACCATATCTCCGACCACGGTATAATCCATCTTCTTGTCTGACCCGATGTTGCCGATGGTCACCGGCCCGTAGTTGATGCCGACACCAATGCGAAATGCCGGCAAACCCGCTTCTGCCTGCCGGGCGTTGAATAGGTTCAGCGCGGCGAGCATATCGAGTCCGGCGCGCACCGCAGCGTGGGCGTCGTCGCCCCGTGACACCGGAGCGCCGAAGAACGCCATGATGGCGTCGCCGATGTATTTGTCGACGATTCCGTTGTGATCGACGATGGTGTCGACCATCGCGGAAAAATAGCCGTTCAGTGACGCAACGATCTGTTCGGGCGGCAGCCGCTCTGCAATCGAAGTGAAGCTGCGAATATCCGAAAAGAGCACGGCGAGGGTTCGCGTCTGTCCCACGAGGATCGATTCTGGATGCGCAAAAATCTGATCAATCACGTCGATCGGCACGTATTTCTGGAATACGGTCCGGATCTTCCGTTCCTGTCTGCGGGCAACCACCGCCTCAAAGGCGTATCGCTTGATCTGCTCGTACATCACCGACAGCTCGTCGGTCATCAGGTTGAAGGTGTGACCGAGGTCGCCGATTTCGTCGCGATACAGCACTTCGACCCGCTGAGAGAGGTCGTGTTCGCCGATGATCCGCCGCATCGTGATGGCCATTCTACTCAAGGGAAGCAACAGGCTCCGCGTGAAGACCACCAGCAACAGAACCGCAAACAGCACAGACGCCGCGAGAATAATCGCGGTCTGACGGGTGATCGCCTGGACGCTGCCGTAGAACACTGCCTCTTCTTCGGAGAAAAACACCACCCAGTCGAAGGGGGCGAAGGGAATCGACTGCGCCACACGACGCACGCCTCCAACCGTCAACGACTCCCATCCGGCCGGGTTTTCGCGCACTCGGTTGACGATGGCGCGTCGCTCGTCCTCGCTCAGCTGGACCGGGCGGGTCGCGAACGCCAGTTCTCCGTCCGGTTGTACGGCAAATACCAGCTCCGAGTCTCGCCGAATCATGCCTGATGCGTACGCCTGTACAGTCTGCTGAGCAATGGAAACGTAATCGGGATCATTGGACAGCTCGTTGTCCACCAGGAGTCGCCACTGCTCGCCCGCATACCGAACGAGCTCCTCGGCTTTGAATTGCAGAAACTCGCGTCCGATCGCGCTGATGCCGCCGCGTGCAGAGAGGGCGGATGCCGCTCCCGCAATGATGAGCGGGGGAATGAGTATGGGAAGCACCACCAGAAGGACTTTCAGTCGGATACTCATGTCTCGCTCAGCGTATTCCTTCTCGATCGCGATGTCAAACGAAACTTGTGTGTTCCAAAAGCTGTGCTTTTTTCTGCTGCCGGCCCAGGTTGCGCAAACCACGATCGCGGGCGTATGATGGAATTAAGATGACGCCTCGAAACGACCAGTCCGATATCGGAAACGACCTCGATGCAAAGACCGGCACCGTTGGCATTCCCTCCGCAGAGCTCGAGGAAATTCGCGCCCACATCGACGGCGTGTTCAGCGACAAAGCGTCGGAGTCCACGGCAGAGCGACTCGACTATACCCCTCAGCGCAGCGCTGCCGCGTGGCTCATCGCTCTCAACACCGCAGCGATCGCCCTGACGGCGGCGGCACTGTTCGGGCTCTGGACGCTGCTGCAACCAACGGAGGCGTCCGTCGTCGCGACGATGGGCGACGACGCGCCGGCGCAGACGGGTCTGTTTGAACGGTTTCGTCAGGATGCAGCGGGAGAGCTCTCCGAGCGCGAGCGAGAGATTGCGGGCATTCGCTCGGAGTTGGAGCGACTCGCTCTGGCTGGAGAGGAGGCCTCCGTCGACCCGGCAACGGTCGATCGCATCGCGGCACTGGAAGCGGCCCTTCGTGACGCTCAGGACGCCGAACTGGCAGCTTCACAGCGAGTCGAATCGATGGATCTGCTCTCACGATTGCAACGCGTGCAACAGCAGGAGCAGCTGCTGGCGACCCAGCTTTCCGTGGCGCTTGGGCGTATCGCGGATCTGGAAGTGCAGCTGGAGTCAGCGGCGGCCGTCGTTGCCCCTGCCGCCGACCCGGTCGAACCTCGGGAATCGCCCCTCGATCGGCGTGACGCCCAGCTCGAGCGGGAGCTGAGGGTGCAGCTTGAGGGTCAGCTTGACGAACAGATACGGGAGACACAGCGTCTTCGTGAGGAGATCGAGCGAGTCGCAGCGGAGCGCGATGCAATGGCCGGGGAACGTGCGGCGCTGCAAGCGCGCCAGGGTCAGCTCGTCGCCGAGCGAGACAGATGGCAGACTACAGCCGCCCGGCTGGAACGTGAAGCCGCAGCCAGGGTGGCCGCCGACCAACAGCGGGCACAGCTTCGATCGCGGATCGTCTCTGCGACGAACGTGCTGGCAGCTGCACCGGTGGCGGTCGAGCCGTCCCGCAATGAAGTCATCGACGCGGTAGGAAGCAAGGTCGAGGTGATGAGCATTCTTTCCGATGAGCCCATTCGCAGTCGCAATCCGGGACTGGACGGCCGTCTCGAGCACTACCTGGACGCGTTGGTTACTGAGTCCCGACGCGCAGGACGGCTCGAAGGGTTGGCCGATGCGAAATGGCTGCTTCAGCGAGCCCGCACCGGAACGCTCTCCGCGACCGACCTCGCCGGCCGCTTCACCGCGACGGAACGGCGCGAACTGCAACAGCTGTTGACCGAGTCCGAGGCACTCGTTCGCTGACGCTTATTCGTTCTCGGGTGTGGGTGACTACTTGGTCACACTGATCTTGGCAACGACCGACTCGCCGGTGTGGTCGGTCAGACGAATCTGTGCGGTCCCGGGAGGAAAGGAAACCGTGTAGCGCACCGTGGTCGCGTTCACCACCACCGGCTGACCGCTGCCCGGGCCGACGCGTTCAAACTCATACGGTGGCACCCCACCAGAGGCGCGGAATTCGATGGTGGTTCCGTCTGTTGCAGTAATGGCGCCGGGCGATATGGTGAGTGGCCCATCCGTCAGCGGCTCGGTTACGAATACGGTGATGGACGCGGTTTGCGGTGTCACCGGTGTGGTGTCGGTTACGGTCAGGACCACCGTGAGCGTTCCCGTCCCGGAGCCCGGCGGTGTGTAGGTCAGGGTGAAGGGGGCGGTGTCCGAAAGCAGTGGGGTGATTTCACCAGGTTCAGCGGAATCCGGCGTGACCGCGTACGTGACCGCGTAATCGGGCGTCCCGCCCGAGACCGCAATCAATATATCTCCACCACCATACGTAGTCGTTACCCCGTTGGTAGGGATGAGCACCAGATCATCCGGAGTGGTTACCGTAATGGTGAGAACAACAAGGTTCCCCAACGCATCCTCGATCTCAATTGTGTCGATACCGATGGACGTTGGGGTGTAGTCCAGTGTGCTATGTTCACCAGCATCAACAAGTTCCGCGTGGTTTGTGATGAGAGTCTGGGAAACGATCGTGTGCTGGCCAGACCCACCGGAGATTTCCGCAACCGCGGTGCGCGGCACACCGTTACCAATCAGAGTCACCGAAGACGGAGACAGCCGAAGCCGTTCGTGAACGTTGATCCGTGCGGTAGCGGCAGCGCCAAACCGGTCGGTGGCGCGGATGAGCGCGGTTCCGTCGTCCGAGGACACGTACCTTCCGCTCGACGACAGAGCGCCCGGGCCGGATGTTTTCTCAAACTGGTACTCCCGGAATCCTCCGCGCGCGGACACCTGGTAACTCTCACCGGGGCCAAGGTTGACCACCGTCTCCGCCATCCGGAATGACCCCGGGTCCTGTGACTCCAACAAGCCAAATAGAGAGAGCTCGGAACACCCAAACAGCATAAACGCTGCGGCTGCACCCGCGATGAGGGTCTGGATAACAGGACGACGGATCGGGTTCATCACAACAGATATAATATATCGCTCGCGCATGGACGTGACCACATTCGCACGAAAATGGTTCTCACCACGAAAAGTTGGTCATGATCCCCGGGACAATCCAGATGATGTGGTCGACACCCTGGGCATCACCACCGTTGGGGCTCCCCTGGTAAAACTGTATCGCGCCCATCCCCGTCAGGTGAGGGACCAGCGACACGCGGTCAGAAACCGGCACTATCGCGGCGAGCCGCGTCCGCCATGCGACCAGCGCCGGTGCAAGCCGGTTGGACACGGGAGAATCGCCGGCCAAACGGATTGCGGTGCCGGCGGCTGCGTGCGCCTCCCACGTGATGGTACCCGTTATTGCGAAGGGGAAGCCGACCTCCATCAACACAGGGATAAAGACCCGTGCGTATTCGCCGGTCTCCGGCTGCTCGGGGGTTGAGACCAGCAGTCCGGCCGAGAACCCGATGCGCATTCGGGCAAACATCCGGTGGATCGAAAACTCTCCGGCGGGACCGGGACCGAAGAACTCGGCGTACCAACCAACGGGTATCGCGAGCGACAGTCCGGCGCCGATACGGTACCGAGGTCCCTCGTACGGTTCGCGTCCGGTGACGTCGGCATCATCGGTTTCGTCCGGGAGCCCAGCTACCGGCTCCTCCGGTTCTCGCGTTTCGTCCGGAGGCTCATCGGGTACGAGGGTCGGGCCTTCCACAAAACGAGCTGCGATCATCCGCGAGATCTCCGGTGCTGCCGCGTTCAGCAGAGCCTCGGCGGCCGCATCCGCGATGCGATCGAGTCGAAGGTCGATCTCGCGCGTTACCGAGACCTCGGCGATCAGCAGTCGCGATTCGACCTCCAGAAGGCGCGCATCGAGACGGAGACCGTCATCGACAACCTGATACGCCCCTATTACAAGAAGGCTGAACCCCTGGCTCCCGGCCAGGTTCAAGGCAAGAGCCTCTTCTGCGCCAACGTCGCGAAACGCCGCGGTCGAGACCGAAAGCGGGCCTTGGCGTTCCAGCGCGATCGCCATAGCCTGTTCCAGCACCCGCTCGACGCCGGGATCGCGGGCTTCCACCGGCCTGTATACCTGCAGCATCAGCAGCGGAGGTTCAGGAGTCTCGGCGTACGCAGGGGCTGCGATGGGCAGTGTGTACCACGCTGTCAGAACGAGCGTCAGGGCCGTCAGCCTCCGCCAATTCATCATTTACTCCAGGTATTCGCGGATGCTCTTTCGGGTCACGCCGCGATCGCGGCAGATTGCCCGGTAGAACT
>REDM01000248.1 GCA_007693485.1 Spirochaetaceae bacterium | reverse complement strand
ACACTCTAAAAGATTTTCGCGCGCGAATCAAGAGTGTGCCCGGCGATTCAGGCATCGGGGTCAACTTGAGCGACCCGATACTCCGCGTGTTCTACGAGAATCGGATGCGCCTGGTCACAAACCACCACCGCCTCATTGATTTCCAAGAATTTGCAAAGTGCCCGTCGCCCGGCTTTCGAACTATCTGCCAGAACGTAGACTTGCTGCGAGTTGTGCGCGACGATCTGCTTCTTGCTCGCTTCTCGAAAGTCCGGCGTACTGAATCCACTCGATTCACTGAATCCGGTCGCGCCGAGGAAAGCCTTATCGAAATACATGGTGCGAAGCATGTTGTCGGTGATCGGTCCCGTCACTGATCCGAGCGTCTCGGTCACCTCGCCCCCGAGGATGATGCACCGGAACCGCGCATCACGAAGCTCGGCAAGAATCGCCGTATTCGACGTCACAACCTGAATTTCTTTCGGTTTGAGAAACGGGACCATCTCGAACAGTGTTGTCCCGGAATCGACATAGATCACTTCGTCAGGAAGAACGAGAGAGGCCGCATACCGTGCAATTGCGCGCTTCTCCTGCATGAACAGTTGCTGTTTACGCTCAATCGGCATGTCGTACGACGAGCCGGTCGTTGCAAGAGTTGCGGCCCCTCCGTGCAGCAGGACGATTTGTCCGTCTTCCGACAGTGAGCGCAGATCACGGCGAATTGTGGATTCCGAAACCCCTTCCAAGCAGTTCAGCAACTCTGAGATGTAGACAACCGGTTTCTGATTGAGCTGTTCGATGATACGTTGATGCCGGACGAAGGGGATCATGAGCGATACTACAGCGCAAACCCCTTATCGCGCAACATTCCCCGTGTTGGCATCGCAGACTGTGCGCCAACCTTGGTAACGGTGATCGATGCCGCGACGGCACCGAGCTGTGCACAGTCTTGGTACGACATTCCTCTTGTCAAGCCAACGGCAAAAGCCCCAATAAACGAGTCACCCGCACCAGTCGTTTCCACTGCGCGCACCGTCACCGCCGGAACGTGCCAATTCGATCCGCTGACCTCAAACCCCCAGCACCCCTCTTTTCCCACCGTCACCACAACGTTCGTCTGAAATCGATCCCGAAGCGAACTCCCACATTCAAGCACATTGAACTCTTGCGGTGTAGATCGCGATGCATCGGGAGGCTGACTGTAGTAGGCAGCCTCCACTTCGTTGACGATGAAGGTGTCAATGGCTCCGAACACGTCGGGAGGAAGTGGTGCCGCAGGGGCGCCGTTCAATACGGTGCGACATCCACGCTCAGCAGCGACTCTGATACCTGCAGCCACCAAATCAACCGGCGACTCGAGCTGAAACAGCGCGACAGATGAGCGGTCAAAACACCATTCGGCTGTCGACAGATCCTCATTGCTCAACTCCGCGTTTGCTCCTGGACCAATGAGTGCTGCAACGGACCCCGAATCCAGATAGGTAACGACACCAACACCAGTGGGGGCAGAAACCACTCGAATCCGCTGCACGTCGACCCCGGACGATTGCAACCGATTCACGAGGTGATGCCCGACAGGGTCATCACCAACAGCGCCAACCATGTGCACCGAAGCGCCAAGCAGGGCCGCCTGAGCAGCCTGGTTCGCGCCTTTACCACCGCACTCGAACGAAAAGCTACGAGCAGCTCTCGTCTCGCCCTGCTCCGGCAGGGCGTCCACCGAGAACAGAACATCGAAATTGAGACTTCCCAATACGGTAATCGCTGTACGCGGGGTGGGTTCACTCATGGGGTCACAACCGGTTTCTTATTCCGTTGAAACCGGAGCCTCTGCTGAATCACCTCGAAGTACGCGGCAACGACGATAACGAGCCCGGTGGCGATAAACTGCCAGAATGAGTCCATTCCTGCGACAATCAATCCCACCCGCAGCGCCGACAACAGAAGGGCGCCCAGGAGGGTTCCAGTGATGGTGCCTTTTCCGCCCGCCAGGCTAGTACCCCCGACAGCGGCCGCCGCGATCGCAAGAAGCTCGTATGTGATTCCGGCGGTGGGTTCGCCACTCCCCAACCTTCCCAACAGAACCATCCCTGCGAGTGCCGCGCCGATTCCACAGAAGCCGTAGGCGAACACCTTGGTTCGATCAACATTGACACCGGATAGACGAGTCGCCTGCTCATTGCCTCCGATCGCGTAGAGATACGCCCCAAACCGTGTCCGGTTCAATAGTACGTGGGCAATGATTGCAAACGCAATGAGAGAGAATACTGAAACCGGAATCTCACCGATCACGCGACCGTCGGTGAGATCTCGAAATTCGCGCGGAATCCGGACCACCGGCCAGCCGCCCGTCATTACATACGCGACGCCACGATACACGCTCATCATCCCGAGCGTGGCGATGAACGGCTGAAGTTTCATCTTGGTGATGAGCAAGCCATTTACGATGCCAAGCGTCAGCCCGATGATGATTCCGATTGCAACACCAACCAACGGGGGAACACCGTTGGTGACCAGCATTCCAACCGAAACGATAACGACAGCGAAAGTCGAGCCAACAGAGAGGTCGATCCCGCCGGTGATGATGGTGAAAGTGATCCCAATCGCAAGCATCCCGTTGACCGTGCTTTGTTGAACGATATCAATCAGATTGTTGGTACGAATATACACTGGGTTGATGAACGCGAACACGCCGATCATGACGACCAGCGCAATACTAATTCCTAGTTCTCGATACGTGTCGAGCCTCACCTTCATGAAGCGACCCCCTCCATAGCGTAGTTCAAGAGCAACTCCTCACTCATCTCATCCGCACTCACTTCTGCGACGATACGTCCTTCTTTCATCACGACCGCACGATCGCAGAGACCGATCAGTTCGGGGAGTTCTGACGAGACCAGAATGATTGACTTTCCCGCAGCGACCAAGTCTTCCAAAAGGGCGTACATCTCGGCTTTTGCGCCAACGTCGATACCCTTCGTCGGCTCATCCAGGATCAGGATATCCGCCTGCGTCGACAACCACTTTGCGACAACTACCTTCTGTTGGTTGCCACCGCTCATGTTTTCGGTGGGGAAGTCGGATCGAGGCGGATTGACGTTGAGTCGTTGAATGTAGGTATCGGCATTCGATCTCCTGAGGCTTCGGTCGACGAACCCAAGACGCTGGAAACGACGGAGGCAGGTCAGTGAGATATTGGCCTCATTGGTCAAGTAGCGAACGAAGCCTTCGGTCTTTCTGTTTTCGGGGACGAGACCTATTCCTCGTTCGAGCGCGTCCATCGGGCTGGTAATGCGCGCCACCTTTCCGTGCACTGTCACTTTGCCGCTTACTACCGGATCAGCACCGAACACTGCACGCATAACGTCTGTCCGTTTCGCCCCAACGAGGCCAGCAAAACCAAGTATCTCTCCCTTATGAAGCGAGAAACGAATATCCTCGAACAGGCCCGGTGAGGACAAATCCTCCACTTCAAGGACAACCTCTGGCTGAACTCGTCGGGGCTGTTTGCGAGTTGCAAATGTTGAGACATCGCGTCCGACCATCTTCCGTATAAGCTCGGCCCGACTGATTTCCGAAGTCTCGTACGAGCCCACCAGTTTGCCGTCGCGCAGAATCGTTACTCGATCTGAGAGGTCGAACACTTCATCAAGGCGATGACTCACATAGAAGATTGTGATCCCGTGTTCCTTTAACTCTCGAACGATGGACATAAGCGCATCAGTTTCAGCGGACGAAAGGGACGACGTGGGCTCGTCCAGCGAGATCACCTGAGCGTCGTGGAAGAGCGCCTTCGCGACCGAGATCATCTGCATCTCTCCCGCGCTTACCCCGACCATCAATCCATCCGGACGCAGAGGACTGCGCAGCCTCTTGAGGATGTTCTCTGCGTCTCTGTTCATCTTGTGGAAATCGACGAGAGGCCCCATCCGTGGTTCATACCCCAAGAAGATGTTCTGCGCGACAGTGAGGTTGGGAACCAGCGATATCTCCTGATGAACTTTCGAGACTCCAGCATGAATCGCATCGTGAGGATTTCGAAACTGGACTGGAGTGCCGTTCAGCTTAACCGTCCCGGCATACTCTGAGTATCCCCCGTGGAGAATATTCAGAAGCGTTGACTTTCCCGCACCGTTCTCCCCAACCAAAGCATGGACCTCGCCGCGCCGTACCGCGAACGAAACATCGTCGAGGGCCACCACACCGGGAAAGGTTTTCGTTACGTGCTGGAATTCGATCGCGAAATCCATGAAAACATCCTTACGCTTTCGGCGTAACGGGATCCCGATGCGCCATCAGCACACCGGGATCCCCGTGAAATCTGCGAACTGATTCGTTCAAACTGCGCGTTCAGCGAGCGAAATCCGGTTCCTGCCAGTTGATGATCTCAGCTGCAGCAACATTCACGTTACTCGAGTCGATCAGCGCCTGCGGAGTCCACACCACGCGAGGGAGATCCTGTCCACCAAGCACCCGCAGCGCGACTTCAACGGCAATCTGACCCTTGAAGTACGGAAAGGAGTCGATGGTAGCGGCCATTTCTCCTGCGCGGATCGAGTCGTATGCTTCCCCAATTCCGTCAACTCCAACCACCAGGATGTCCCTGCCGGATGCGTTCACTGCTTCCTGCACCCCAAGCGCCATGGTATCATTGTTACAGAAAATTGCATTGAGATCTGGGTGGGTGTTGATCCAGATTTCCGCCAGTTCTCGAGCGCGTGCGCGACTCCAGTCTGCGTTCTGCTGCTCTACGATCTGGATACCAGGTGCGTTGGCCCGCATCCAGGATTCGAATCCCAGAGTCCGCTGACGAGCAGCGAATGCGGTGGGCATTCCGATCACAATCGCAACCTTGCCCTGACCACCGAGACGATTCGCGATCCACTCTGCTGCAAGCTCACCGTTCTGCACGGCACGGGGGCCTACGAAGTTCGGTGCGATGTTGATCAACCCGTCATTCACATTGATGACCGGAATCCCCTGTCTCGCTGCGCGCTCCACACCGGGGATAAGGTTGCTGTCGGTAATCGGGGATAGTAGAAGTGCGGAGTAATCGCGATTGACCATATCAAACACGATGGATAGCTGTCCTTGTTCGTCACCTTCACCGAGGGCGGATCGGACGTCAACGATGATGTCGTATCCGCGATCCTTCAGGTTGGTCTCAGCGGTCTGCATCCCTGACCGGAGCGTTCTCCAGTACTCATTCTCGAATGCTTTCGCCACAGCGCCCAACCGAATGTTGGCACCGGGATCCGGAATCGGGCCCAGCGATCGTCGCATGTCCATGAAGTCAACACCGTCAGCCGTATCAGGGTTGAACGGTTCATCGGGCATAAGCTGAATTGCCGGCCGCGTGCCGCCGTCGCGAGCACCACCGGAGAACACCGGCGCCACACCCAACGAAAGTACGACAAGGCCAATCACAACCATACACATGGTGCGTTTCATAGAAACCTCCTGTTCGATCTTTTCTCCGCTAACTGCGGGGATTCTCACCTTTTCCGAAGAACATGGCATGAGCCAACCGCTGCGCGGCTATTCCATCCTGCGATTCCAGCACCCGTGAGATCGCTTGCGAGAACTCATCGAGTCGGGATTCAATCAGCTCGAACGTTTCGACGTTCAATGCGAATTCATCGCGTGGATCTTCACGCTCGGGGAATGTGTCGAAGAAGACCGTGCCGTCGAATCCGGTTTGTTTCAGGAAGTACACGAACTCCATGGCGCGGGCGGGATTGACGGAACCAAACATCAGTCCGTCATCGGTGTTTCCGTATCCGTCGTTCAGATGTACCCCAAAAAGTTTCCCAGCCCCCCCTGCCAAAACCACGCTGAACGCGGGGTTTTCCCGTGCCATGAGCATATGGCAAAAATCAAGCGTAATCCCGAGATTTGGGCGGTTGATCTGATTCAACAAGTGAAGGGTATGGCCGGTGGTAGGAAGAACGGAAAATGAACGCGGATCATACGGCTTCGATTCGACGCTGACCTGCATGGAACCGGCATAAGCTGCGATTTCATCAAACGACTTGCGCACGATATCCCACGCCCGACGAAAGTCAAACTGGAATGGGTAATCCCCACCATCATAGCTCAACCAGATTGTCAGTGTGTCCCCGCCAAGCTCCTGGATAGCATCAACAGTCTGACGAGCAAGATCAATGGCACGAGTCCGATTCTCTCCGAAGCAGAACTCGCCGTTCTTGAACGACTCCCGATAGCGCACCGCGGCACCGTTACACGTCAGGCCGGCTTCCTCGAGCATCCGTCGAATCGCAGCGATCTCTTGATTATTGACGTGCTCTGGGAAGTTGAAATCGACTACTGCACCGGGACGGACGTCGGCGATTGCCCGAAGCGTCTGCTGCAACGATTTCCCCTGCTGAAGAAACGAGTTCAGTCTCGTTGCAAATCGCATTGTTGCCTCCACGGGCATTACAACACGACTTTCATTTATTGTCAAATTTTTTCTTCAATTTTCACTGATTTTCTATAAACATCATTCGACGTCAGCGGTACAGATATGTTGGGCCCGCGGAAACGCTCCAACTAAGCGGGTTGCATAGCGCCACGATCGTGAGAATCCATTGTGTTTGTTCTTGGCTCACACCATGTACTTCACGTCGGATGCGTGCGTTGGGTAGGCCCACGGGAGACCGCGAAGCTGATCGGCAGTCGTTCCCGACGCAATCGCAAGCGCAAAGATGTTGATCTGCTCCCCCGCGTAGGGGCCCACCAGGTGAGCACCGAGGATACGCCCGCTCTGCGTGTCGTTGACGGTTTCGTAGTAGACCGGGTCGGCCTGCAGGCGCCGGTTATTGGGCCAGCCGGCCCCGCTGCCAGTCTTCACCGTCATGGTATCGGGATCCGCTTCATTGGCCATGACTCCCACACTTGCCATCTGCGGATGGGTAAAGACCACCGACGGAATAGCGTCGTAACTCACCGCCACGGAGCGCGGCGAGACGATGTTGGCGGCAGCCGCCTTCGCCTCCATGTCGCTGACCGGGGCGAGCTGTTTGGTGGCAACGCAGTCACCGATTGCGTACACCCCCTCAGCCGATGTCTGCATATGCTCGTCCACCACGATCGCCCCGCGGTCGAGGGTGACGCCGATTGACTCCAGGCCGAGCCCATCGGTATTTGGCACGCGCCCCACGGCGGCCATCACAAACCCGGCGGAAAACGATCCGTGATCGCGGGTCACCACAGAGAGCCCGCTCGCCTTCTCCTCCACTCGCTCCACGTCGACACCGGTAACCACGCTCACGTTGTGGGCGCGCCCCGCCTCAACGGCACGGTCCACGAGTGAGGCGGGAAACTGCGGGAGCGCACGGTCGCCGCGCTGCAGAACAGTGACCTTCACACCGGAGAGCCCGGCGATGAAGGCAAACTCGAGCGAAATGTATCCGCCGCCGATACAGACCATCGACTCCGGCAGGGAGTCGAGCTCCAGGAAATCGTCGCTGGTGCTGGTGT
>REDM01000183.1 GCA_007693485.1 Spirochaetaceae bacterium | reverse complement strand
TTGTATTTCTTGAGCTCGGTACCGTCTCCACAACGGCGCTCATCGCGCTGAAGCGTCGGGATGAGGTGGCGGTTCGCGGGTTTGTCTACCTGATCTATGCCTCGCTCTCCGGCATCCTCTTCCTGATCGCCGTGGTCGTGCTCTACGCCCAGACCGGCGTGCTGACCATTGCCGCCATCAGCACGGTTGTCGCCGGGATGCCGCGCGCTGCGGTCGCCGTTGCCGCGGCGTGCTTCATCGGCTCGCTGGGAATCAAGTTTGCGCTGGTGCCGCTGCATCTCTGGCAGGCGCCCGCCTATCAGGCCGCGGGGAGCACCGCGTGCGCCTTCCTGTCGGGTACCGCGATGAAGCTCTATCTGTGTGCATTGTTGCGAATCCTGCTTCACGGGTTGCGCGTGCACGAAACGCTTCCCGCGATCTTTCCGACCCTGCTCGTTCTTGGTTTGATCAATATTCTGGTTGGACACCTTGCCGGTCTCGCTGAACCCGAAGCGAAGCGGCTGCTCGCCTATTCCGGCGTCGCACACGTGGGCTATATTCTCACCGGCGTCGCGGCGCTTCACGGCGTCGCGGATGGAGCAGGGCGGGCGGTGGTGCTCCTGGCGGCGCTCACTCACCTCCTGATGCACGCCTTGACCAAGACCACGCTGTTCTTCACCTTTCGGCGGATCACGGCCCGGTTTCGGTCGTCGTCATTACGGGAGTGGCGTGGAGCGGTCCGTGCCGAACCGGTGGCGTGCGCCGCACTCTTTGTTGCCGCGCTGGCCATTGTCGGGATTCCCCCGACGATTGGGTTCTTCAGCAAGTGGTTCATTGCAGTGGCGGTCTATCGCGCGTTCGGCCTCTTCCCCGTGCTGGTGATCGGGCTCGGGACCGTCATCTCGATGATCTACTACGCGCGCGTTGCAACCTGGGCCCTTGCCCCCGGGGTAGTCCCCACCGAGCGCATCAGTGGCCGTCATAGAAGCGGTGCAAAAACCGACGGGGTGGAGCCCACGCGCGAGCGAGCGCTCCCCGCGCTTCGGTTCATGCCCGCGTTGTTGATGGGCGCTGGAGCGGCCGCGGCGCTGCTCTCGGGCCCGGGGCTGCAGTGGATTCTTCCCATGCTTGAACGCGCAGCCCTCTCGATGAGCGACGCGGGCCGCTACGTGTCTCTGGTTCTGGGGGGCGGATGAATGTCGCTCGTATCGATCGCCGGACTCACGCAGGTTGAACACTCACTGCTGGTGGTCTTTTGTCTTGTTGGGGCGATTGGTGTGGCATCGGTCTCGCAGGGACCCCGGCGTGGAGTTACTGTTGCGGCCGTTGTTCACGTCGCGGCTGCGTTGCTCAGCATCCTTGCCGGAGATCTGATAACGTTGCTTGTTGCCTGGGAGATGCTCGCGATCTCCGCCTATTTCATCATCCGATCCTTTGAAAGCGCGCGTCCGTCAAACGGATCCACCTCGCTGGTGGCCGGCGACATGGATCGCACGGCTCGTGTGGCGTTTCGGTATCTTGTTGTTCAGGTTGCCGCAGCCGTGCTCTTCTTCGTGGCGATCGTTGTGCAGTACTCATACCAGCGCACGGTGCGGGTTACCGCGCTCGTCCCGCAGGCGCAGGGGTGGATCATCGCCGCGGTCGCCATCAAGACCGCCATGATCCCCGTGCATGGATGGTTGCTTACCACGTACGGCGCGGTGCCCTCCTCCTCGCTGATTCTGATCGCGGCGTTCTCTACCAAAGTCGGTGCACTGACGGCGGCGCGACTTGTGCCCGAAGCGGGGTACAGCGGTCTGATATGGCTTGCCGCCGCGGTAGCGGCGGTTGCCCCGTGGATGGCGGTCAGACAGTACCGCATACGACGCTTGCTCTCCTACGTCCTGATTGCTCAGGTGGCGCTTGTTCTGGTGGCCACCGGCATGAGTGGCACCGACGTACCGGCTGGACCGCATGATCTTGCCATCACGGCGGCCCGATTTCACACGGTCAACCACGTTCTCTACAAGACGTTACTCTTCGTTGTCACGGCGATGGTCGTGAGGCGCGTGGGGCATGATGATCTTCGTCACATGGGCGGCCTCTGGCGATCAATGCCCCTCGCCGTATCCGCGGGCATCGTGGGAGTCGGCGCAGGAATCGGCGTCCCTCTTCTGAATGGGTTCACCAGCAAGGAGCTCCTCAAACACGTTGTGGAATCTCCGTTGATTGGGGTATTGCTCACGGTATCAACAGTCGGAACGGCGCTCGCCCTGTTCCGTTTTCTCGATGGCGCCTTCTTTGGAAGGGCGACAGCACCAACGGCAGATCGCGATCGGGGCTCCCCATTGCTCTCCGCCTCTGCCGTGGTTCTTGCGCTGATGTGCGTACTGGGAGGGTTGTTTCCGTCGGTAGCATCGGGCGTTTCCGAGCCCGCTGTCTATTCGGCATCGGGTGTTGGTTCTGCGATGATCGTTCTGGCCGCCGTGTTTCTCGTCTGGATTGCGGTGCGTCGTCTGTTCCTTGTCGCTGCGCCGGGTTCTCAATGGAGTGAGACGGTATTCACGGGATTTGGCGTGCGACTCTACTCGGCGGTTACGTGGTGCGCGCTGGGGGTGCGGAGAGCCGATTCCCGCACGCTCGCGGGTCTCACCGTCCTCCTGGTAGTGGTCGTGATGCTGGCGCTCGCGGGGATCTGGTAAGAGTCTCAATCGGGACAATTCCGCGGCGATTGTGGTTGCACACTGTGCTGCCGGTGGGTAGACTGCAGCCATGACTGGTTTGCACGCGATTCCTGCTGATCACACCGTTCTCCGCTGCGTCGATCGTCGTGATGGGACGGTTCCGGAGACTCGGTAAGTGACCGCCCTCACGATCGGCATACCCGTTGGGATCGAACGGGTGCTGCTGATCGTCTTTGGGCTGGCAGGAGTGCTGGGTTTTTTCAGCGTGGCGCAAGAAGGCCACTCCGGTCGCACCGTTGCTGCGGCGGTGCACTCCGCTGGTGCCGTACTGGCACTGCTCTCTCGTGATCTCGTCACCCTGCTGGTCTCCTGGGAACTTCTTACCTTTGCCGCTTTTTTTGTGATTCGCACCGCCCCGTCGCAGGCCCCACTTCCGGGACGGGTGTATGTGGGCGCAAGCCGCTCCGCGGATGCCGCCTTCTGGTACGTCGGGGCGCAGATTGTGGGTGCCGTGTTTTTCTTCGTCGCGATCGTCATCCAGAGCGCGTCCACCGGTTCAATCGCGATCGGTTCGATGGTGCCTCCGGCGCAACCGTGGATCACGGCGGCGATCCTCATCAAGACCGCCATGATTCCGCTGCACGGCTGGCTGGTTTCATCCTACACTGCGGCGACGCCGGCATCATCGGTGCTGCTCTCTGCGTTCACCACCAAGGTTGGCGTGCTCACCGCCGCCCGGCTGGTGGAGTGGACCGTAGTAGGGTTCCCACTTCTGAGCTGGATTGGGGGAATCGTTGCGGTGGTGGCGGTGGCGTGCGCACTGGTGCAGGCCTCGGCCCGGCGGCTTCTGTCATTTCATATCGTCAGTCAGGTCGGATACATGCTCGTAGGCGTCGGGCTTGTGGGGTTTCACGAGCTGGGAGTGACCGCGGGGCTGTTTCACGCGGGAAACCACATCATCTATAAGGCGCTGCTCTTTGCCGTTGCCGCGCTGGTGATCCATCGGCTTGGGCACGACAGCCTGGGGCGAATGGGCGGACTCGCGCGGCGCATGCCGTTTACCTTCATCTGCTGCATCATTGGTGCGGGCGCCATTGCCGGTGTGCCCTTCCTCAGCGGTTACGGCAGCAAGGAGTTGCTCAAGGTCGCCGCGGGCTACTCGGTACCCATGCGGTTGTTGAACCTTGCCACCGTGGGAACCGGCCTCTCGTTCATCAAGTTCACCTACCTGATTTTTCTCGCACCCGATGAGAACCCGCCCGCGGTTTCTCCCTCGCCCGTCGCCGTTGGCACGTCGCAGGCCGGTGGTCGCCCAACAGCCCTGCTTGCCGCCGCCGCCGTATTGGCGCTTCTCTCTGTGCTGTTTGGCATCTTCCCCGGCTGGGTCTCAGGGGTGCGCGGCCATGAGTACTTCTCACCGGCTGCGCTCTGGGCCGGAACACAGCCGCTTCTGCTCTCTGTTCTTTTGTGGGTTCTGTTTCGAAACCGCCTGATTGCGGCGGTACGCCGCCATCGCGGAGAACGGCGCATGTTTCGCGACGCCCTGCTGCGGGCGGCACCTCCGCTGTTCCGGGTGGTGCTGCGAGCCCACGCGGTCGATGTGCAGCTCGCGCTTGGAGCGGTGTTGACGGTGGTGATTCTTCTGTTCGTGGTCTGGTAGATTTCGTGGACCGGCAGATCAGCCGACAAACGCGCGCAGCAGCGCCTCGGGCGATTTCGCCTCTAGGACAGCGCTGCGCACCTTCTTGTTCTTGAGCAGACGTCCCACCTCTGCGAGAAAGCGCATATGCGGTCCGGTCTGGCCGGTGGGCGAGAGCGTCATCACGAAAATGAAGGCGGGTTTACCGTCGAGGCTGTCGAACTCAATTGGCGCGCGCGAGACCGCCACGCAGGCAACCAGTTCGTCTACCGCGTCGGTCTTGGCGTGCGGAATGGCAATGCCGTGCTGCATCCCGGTGGCGGTCCGCAGCTCATTGGCCAGGAGGTCCCGTTCAGCGAGTGCACGGTCCTTCACCTTGCCGGTGGTACAGAGCAGATCCAGCAGCGCGGAGATTGCTTCCGGCTTTGTCCGGGCGTGGAGATCGGTGGTGACCAGCTCCGGTGTCAGTACGTCGCGCAACATGTGTGCCCTGTTGCAGACTACCGCACGGGGCCGCTGCGGTCAACCGCAGGCGGCTCAACGGCTGAGCGCACGTTCCACCGCCGCCTCGGCATGGATCCGGGTGGTGTCGAAGATCGGTAATGGGCTGTCGGCGGGACGGATCAGGAGACCGATCTCGGTGCAGCCGAGGATAATCGCTTCTGCACCGCTCGCGGCGAGGCGGTCGATCACCGCGACGTAGGCCGTCCTCGATTGGGACCGGATCTCGCCTCGACACAGTTCGCCATAGATGACCGAGTGGACCAGTTCGCGGTCTGATTCTTCAGGAATCACCACGGTGAGGCCGTGCGTGGCTCTAAGCCGTCCCAGATAGAACTCCTGCTCCATGGTGAAGCGGGTGCCAAGAAGCCCCACCGTGCCGACCCCGGCCGCGCGGATCGCGTTGGCGGTGGCGTCTGCGATGTGCAGGAGCGGCACCGAGACCGCCGCGGTGATTGCGTCGGCCACGATGTGCATGGTGTTGGTGCAGAGCACGATGAAGTCGGCGCCGCCGCGCTCGAGCCGGACGGCTGCGTCCGCAAGGATCGTGGCGGTCGCGTCCCAATCACCGGCGGTTTGCAGCCGCTCAATCTCGGCGAAGTCAACCGAGTAGAGCAGACAGCGCGCGGAGTGAAGACCTCCGAGCCGGCTCCCAACGCCCTGGTTGATGAGGCGGTAGTACTCGAGCGTCGACTCCCAGCTCATTCCCCCAATCAGTCCGATGGTACCCATCATGCGGCAGAGCATAGCGCCGAGCGGCCAGGTTGTAAACGAGGCGGAGCGGGTTTACACTGTTGGCATGACGGTTCAGGAAGCAATCACAACCAGAAAAAGTGTGCGGGCGTTCTCCGATCGATCCGTGGAGCGCGAGAAACTCGATCAGGTGCTGGAGGCGGCGCGCATGGCCCCTTCCGCGCGCAACCTGCAGGAGTGGCGAATTCTCGTCGTGAGAGATGCCGGCGCGCGGAGCGCTCTGGTCGAAGCTGCGGGCGGGCAGGGGTTCGTGGGGCAGGCGCCGGTGATACTCGTCTGTTGCGCGGAGACCAATCACCACCTGATGCACTGCGGGCTGAAGAGTTACCCGATCGATGTGGCAATTGCCATCGACCACATGACGCTCGTGGCCACGGAGCTGGGCCTGGGAACGTGCTGGATCGGAAAGTTCGATCCGGAAGCCGTTCGCGCCGTCTGTGGTATCCCCAAGGAAATTGAGGTGGTGCAGTTGCTGCCGCTCGGGTACCCGGAAGACCCCGCACCGATGTCAAAGAGTCGCAAGGCGCTGGATGAGATCGTGCACTGGGAGCACTGGTAGGGAGAAGGCCGGTTAACGGTCGGTGAGCGCCCGGTGGGCGGCCACCATGATCGACATGCTGGAGCCGGTTGCCCCGCTTACCACGTCCACCAGGGGGCTCTGCGCGGCCACGATTCGGTCGATGGTCTCGGCGGCCTCGTAGCCGGGGCCGCACTCCTGCGAGACAATTCTCGCGGTCACGATACGACCGTTCCGCACCTCCAGCTCCACCTCCGCCTTCACGAGGAAGTCGCCAAATGAGCCCGCGTATCGGCCGTCGGCGATGAGTGACAGGTCAACCGGCGCCACCGTCCTGTGGCCGGCAGCGAGACGGCGCCCCATCACCGTCATGCGAATCGCGAGCGCGCTCACCGCGACCAGAATCACCGCAAGGACCACAAAAAAGACCCGTGCTGCCGTTCGCATGACGCTCCCCGTTCAGTGGTTGGTATGTGCAAATACTATCATACCCCGCGCGGTGCGTCCATGACGGCTATTCCGGTCTGGATGAAAAAACGTGGTCGATGAACTCGCGCGGTGTGTCGGGCGGAAGGCAGTAATAGACGGGAGCGTAGAGTGCCCCGTCGTTGAAGCGGGTGGGGTGGTCGGGGTCGGATGAGGCAAGCTGGTAGCCGGTGGCGCCGAGGAGGGCGGCGGGGGCGCAAAGGTCCCAGTACGAGGTGCGTCGATAGCTGATGAAACCGTTGGAGTGCCGATAGAGGGCGCTGATCATGTCCACCATGTCGGTGCGGTAGGGTGCCCGGCTGGTGCCGTAACGATCGGCGAGTTCATGGCGCATGTCGGCCGGGATCGACTTCATTACCAGCGCGCGGTTCCCAATCCACGGATCGGGCTCAATGCGCAGGGGAGACTCGCCGTTGGAAGTGGTACCGTGCGTTCGCCGCCCGGTCCAACCGGAGAGCATCACGTCCCGTTCGGGCTGGTAAATGAGCCCCAGCGACGGGACCCCGTTCACGCAGAGCCCCACCATCACGTAGTAGTCGTATCCACCCTCAATGAAGGAGCGTGTTCCGTCGATGGGATCGGCGAACCAGATCAGCTCGGCGCCCGCGGGGTAGGTTTTGTCTTCGGACTCTTCGCCCACCACCGCCTCTCCGGGAAACTCGCGGTTCAGGAAGGAAATGATTTCCTCGTTGGCCTCGATGTCGCAGTTGGTGACCGGGCTGCCGTCCGGTTTGCTGATGATCTGCGCGATGCCCTGGGCGCGCTGCTCGCGCACCGTGGCACCAATGCGGCGAACCAGCGGTTCAAGGACTTCTGCTCTCCGGGCAAGCTCGGGTTCGTTCATGGTGTCCCGAAGCTACGGTGGAGGACCATCGGGTGTCAAGTCTTGAAATCGATTTTGATTTCGAATATATTCTATTCATGTCATCGAC
>REDM01000247.1 GCA_007693485.1 Spirochaetaceae bacterium | reverse complement strand
ATGGCAAGATTGGCCATGCGCACCTGCTTCTCCGCGCCTTCCTCGATGATGCTGACGGCGCTCAGTTTCTGAGGATCGCCCGGGAAGAATATTGCTGCGCGCTGGAGAAAGCGTTGGTTGATTTCGTAGATGATCTGAAGGTGGCGCGGCAGGAGCGACTCCATCATTGGAACCGACCACTTCTCGAGCGCTTCGGGCATCAAGGTGTGATTGGTATACGCAAGCGTCTTGACGGTGATCTCCCACGCCTCGTCCCAGGCGAGGCGCTCTTCGTCGATCAGGATGCGCATCAGCTCCGGCACGGCCAGCGAGGGATGGGTATCGTTGAGCTGGATTGCCGCTGCGTCGGGGAACGTGGCCCACGGCTTCCCGTCGCCCTTGAATCGTCGCACGATGTCCCAGAGCGAGCAGGCAACAAAGAAGTACTGCTGCCGAAGGCGAAGCTCTTTGCCCAGATAGAGTCGGTCGTTGGGATAGAGCACCTTGGTGAGGTTCTCAGCGGTCACCTTGGAGCGGACCGCCTCGATGTAGTCGCCCTGGTTGAAGCCGGAGAAGTCAAACTCCTCGGGCGCCCGGGCACTCCAGAGCCGCAAGGTGTTGACGGTAGCGCCTCCGTACCCCACCACCGGCATGTCGTAGGCAATTCCGATGACGCGTTCGCTCTCTGCCCAGTGGGCGTGAAGCTGGCCGCGCTCGGTGAACATCTCCACCCGGCCGCCGAAGCGCACCAGCGGCGAGCGCTCGGGCCGCTCTATCTCCCACGGATTTCCGCGGCGAAGCCAGTCGTCGGGGTGCTCCACCTGAAAACCACGGTCGATGCCCTGACGGAAGATCCCGTAGTCGTACCGCAGCCCGTACCCAAAGGCGGGCAGGTTGAGTGTCGCCAGCGATTCCATGAAACAGGCCGCAAGACGGCCGAGACCCCCGTTGCCAAGACCGGCATCGACCTCCTCTTCGCGAATGTCTTCCCATTGGTACCCAAGGGATTCCAGTGCTCGCGCAACCGCGTCATCGATCCGCAGGTTGATTACATTCATCCCCATGGAGCGCCCAATGAGAAACTCCAGCGAGAGATAGTAGGCGCGCTTGACGTGCTTTTTGTGATGGGTCTGCTGGGTTTTGATCCACTGGTTCACGAGGCGATCACGAATGGCGAGCGCCAGGGAGAGGTAGCGGTCGTGGTTGGTCGAGGTGTAGTTGTCCACCCCGAGTGAATACTTCAGGTGTTCGGCGAATCCCCAGGCGAGGGCCTCTTCATCGTGCCCTTCACGAGACCAGATCTGTGGTGCACCATCGGAGCTTCCCTTCTTCGCAGCCATTGCAACCTCCCGGAGCGTGAGCGCTCACGTCCCATCATACTGGAGCCGTATCGCCTTTGCAAAGCATCGAAGAGAATCCCCGCCACAATCGCCGATACCACCTTGTCCACCAGGTTGGTCAGCATTCCCGCGCTGAACACCGCGGCGATCAAGTTCTGGCCTCCAAGAATGAGCGCCATGGTCACGTCGTCAACCGCGTGCAACCCCGTGATCCCGCCAAACACAACGAACGAAATGAGACTTCCGAGCAGCCCGTTCCCAAACCCCAGCACAAAGCCGAGAAGCACGTAGGGTCCAACTCCCCGCGGCGGGGCGCGTCGACGATAGACGTCCGTAAGCACCACGGTGAGATAGTGGCAGAGCACAAACGCAATAAATGTCCGGTTGAGGAGATGAAGCCCAACGTTGGTGAGCGTTGCCGCAATCAACCCGGCTATCGGTCCAAACGAGAGCGTCAGCGTAATGGTGAACAGCGAATCCAGATAAAGCGGCAGATAGAACCGTGCGGCGAGCACCGCCGCGACGAGGTTGAGGGCCGCGCAGAGCGTCGCAAGCGCGAGCATTCGAGCGGTGCGTGGGAGACCGTTCATAGTTACAGCGTATCACGCTTCTTGATCGCCGGCAATACCGTTGGCACGCACCGGAGTTCCGGCGTATGGTGGCGGGTACACTCCAGACCGAACGGGAGACACCATGGATGAACTGACCACCCTGCCGAAGAAACCGCTCTCTGCGTTCAACGCGTTGCGAGGAGTCGGCATCGGCGTTGCCAACATCATTCCCGGCGTCAGCGGCGGCACCATTGCGGTTGTCACCGGCATCTACGACGAAATCGTCGACGCTTTCGGGAACTTCTTCAAGAGCGAAGGGGGATGGAAGCGCAACCTGCTGTTCCTGCTTCCCGTGGTAGTCGGAATACTGCTTGGGAACATCGCCTTTGCCCGAGTCATCGGCTTTCTGCTCGAGACCCTGCCCGAGGCGACAACCTTTGGGTTCATCGGCCTGATTCTCGGCAGTACACCCTACCTGTTGAAGCGCTCCGGGGTGCAGCGCGTTTCACTGAGCCATCTGCTGCTGTTTGCAGTAGGGATGGCGGTGGTGCTCTGGATGGGCCTCACCACTCGCCCGGCCGAGTCGCCGCCGATCACCGACATCACCCCGATCACCGCAGCCATCATCTTTGTGGCTGCCTTTATCGCCAGTATCGCGATGATCATTCCGGGTGTGAGCGGCAGTTTCCTGCTGCTGCTTATCGGCATGTACAGCACCCTGCGGTACGGGTTCAGCACGGTGAACATTCCACTCATCGGTCTCTTTGTCGGAGGCACCATGTTTGGGGTGGTGCTCGTTTCCAAGGGTATCTCCGCACTATTGCGTCGGTACCACTCGGGAACCTACGTGGTGATTATTGGACTGGTCATCGGAAGCGCCATTGCACTCTTCCCCGGAATCAGCTCCGCACAGATGTTTTTCAAGGACCTGGCAGCGTTTGCGGTAGGAGCCGGGTTGAGTCTTCTGCTGGGAACCGACATGAAGGAGCGCCTGCTGCGCCGCAGGGGGAGAGAATCATGACCCGGCGCGCACGCATGATCGCCGGTGGCATCGCCCTGGTGGTTGCGCTGTACGGTGCGATGCTTTCGTTTAACCGGCCGGCGCGCATCCATCCGTTCTTCGAGAGCCTGCCCGAAGACCGTCCCGTGGTAATTGCCCACCGCGGCGGAGCCGATCTCTGGCCGGAAAACACGCTTCTTGCATTTCAGGGCGCCGCCGATCTGGGAGCGCACGTCCTGGAGATGGACGTCCACCAGACCGCAGACGGGGTGCCGGTGGTGATCCACGACGAAACCGTCGACCGCACTACCAACGCCGCCGGACGCGTCATCGATTTCACGCTCGCACAGCTTCGCGAGCTGGATGCGGCGTACCGGTTCAGCCCGCACGACGCACCCGGAAGCTTTCCGCTTCGGGGTACCGGCATTACCGTTCCCACGCTGCGCGAGGTATTCGAGGCCTTCCCGGATGCCCATATGATTGTAGAGGTGAAGGAAGAAGACACCGCGCTCGCCGACGCGGTTCTCAGGCTGGTCTCCGAGTTCAACCGGGTTGATCGAACGCTTCTCGCGAGTTTCTCACACGAGACACTCGTGCACTTTCGAACCCGGAATCCGGACGTTGCAACCCACGCTTCTGAACCGGAAGCAACGCGATTCCTGATTGCGTCGTGGCTCTTCTCGGCCGGAATGATAAGTCCAGAGTACGAGGCCCTGTTGGTGCCCCCGAGGGTTGGGCCGCTTCCCGTGTTGACGGGGCGGTTTCTTCAGGCAGCCGACAACCGTCGGCTCTTTGTCGCCGGATGGACCATCAACGACCTCTCTCCAATGCGCATCTTCGCCCGCCGCGGCATCGGCGGCCTGATCACCGACCGCCCCGACCTCGCCCTGCAGGTGGCCGCCGAACTGCGCTGATCCTGCAGTCCACCCGGCCGCCCGCGAGGTTGGTTACGCCTTGGTTGGCGCTGGGTACTCTACTCCGTGCGTCTCAACCGTCATGGAGACGATCCGCTGATCCTTGAGCGGGCGATCTTGGGCGTTGCGGTCGGACGCAACTACCGAGTCTACCGCCTCCATCCCGTCGGTCACCTTGCCAAACCCGGCATACTGTCCGTCGAGGTGGGGCGAATTGGCCACCATGATGAAGAACTGCGACCCGGCCGAGTCGGGTGCCTGCGAACGCGCCATGGAGAGCACGCCGCGCTCGTGCTTCAACGGGTTCTTGAACCCGTTGGCGTTGAACTCGCCGGGGATCGAGTAGCCCGGTCCGCCGGTGCCGACGCCCTTGGGGCAGCCGCCCTGCACCATGAAGCCGGGGATGACCCGGTGAAAGATCAGGCCGTCGTAGAAGCCGTTCTTCACCAGCGATACAAAGTTGTTCACCGTGTTGGGGGCGATCTCGGGATAGAGCTCGGCGGTAACGGTTGCACCGCCGTCGAGGGTAAAGGTTACGATCGGGTTGTCTGCCATGGGGTACTCCTTGTACCCGCACCGTAGCATGGCGCCCGGTGTGGGATCAAGGAAAGCGGCAAGAACGGAATCGGCAGCGGCGGTGTGGGCCTTACCTGCCCTGCCCCGGGCGAAGGTCGCGGTTGCGAAATCGCGGCTCGGTCTCGGCGGCGACCCGTCGTCCCGGTGCGTCATCGGTCTGCGGTGCGTCCGCGATCGCGTTGGCCTCAGCCGCCCGGCCGAGCCGTTCATCGTCCGACAGTCGTCCGATTGCCAGGCCTCGGCCGTTCTCGATTCCCAACCGTTCGCCTCCGTTCTCGGTCACCGAGTTTCGAAGCGCTCCCGATCCGGCCCAGAGCGGATAGCGCCCCTCGTTCCAGAAGCGGTGGGTCTCGCCCGAGGTTGCCACGGTAATGGGTGCGATGTGATCGGAAAGCATGAAGCCGCGAACCACCGCTTGGGTGCCCGAGATAAAGGGCAGCGACTCATCGTGTCCGTAGGGCCCCATGTGCAGTTCGTAGCTCCCCCGCTGCGCGTCCAGAAACCACTCGTCGCTGCGATACGCCAGCGTTCCCGACACCGTGGAGAGTTGTCCGTCGCGTGCAACATCGCGGCCCACGGGCTCCGTGTCGTCAGCCGTTACGGTTGCCACCGCAACCAGAGCGAGGACCAGGGCAATCACCATCATTCGTGTACGCATTTCGTACCTCCTCAATTGTTCTTGAGTAGATGATCGCCCACGGCAGTGGCGTCTCAATGGAGCGGGGATGAAGATTGGGTGAATTACGCGACCGGAATGCAAAGCGAGAACGTGGTGCCCTGCACCGCGTCGCTGGACACGGTTACCTCGCCACCGTGCAGCTGCGCGATGCGTTGGACAATCGTCAGACCAAGGCCCGATCCTGCGCTGGTCCGCCCGTATTCACCGCGAAAGAGCCGATCGAAGAGATGGGGCAGTTCATCCGCCGGAATGGGAATGCCGTGGTTGTGAACCGAAATCGCCACTGAGTTGCCGTCTGTGGAGTCAATCCGAAGCGAGACCGCACTCCCCTCACGCGCGTGGCGGATCGCGTTTGCCAGCAGATTGGACGCGGCGCGAAAGAGATGCGCCTCATCACCCTGCACCGTTTCGGTATCGGTGTCCGCAACCAGCGTGATTCGCTTGCGGGTTGCGTCGTGTTCGAATCGGCGCACCAGCGTGCGGCAGAAGTCACCGGCACTGAACCGCGCCGGGTCGAGACGCACTTCGGGCGCTTCCAGCCGCATCAGTTCCTCGAGGTCACCGATGAGCGACTCGAGCCGGGCGAGTTCCGCCAGGGTTCCGGCGATGCGCGGCGGATCGGCCGGGTAGACGCCGTCGAGGATGGCTTCCAGCTGGGCACGCATGGACGCGATGGGGGTCCGAAGATCGTGAGTCACATCCTGCGCCCACTGCGTGCGAAGATGCGCCTCGCTCTGCAATCGCTTCGCGAGGGTGTTGGCGGCCCGCGCGATACGGCCAATTTCTTCAGCCCCCTGCTCGGGGATGGGCTCGGACGGAACCCCGTGGGCGATGGAGTCGATTCCGCGGGCAACCCGCGCAGCGGGGGTTGAAAGCGATCGGGCAAACAGCCACGCCGCAGCGGCGGCCACGGCAAACGCGGCCAGCGACCCGCTCACCGCGGCGCGCAACAGTGATTCCAGGAGGATCCGGTTTGCCGCGTCGTTGCGGAAGGCCGTTGCGCCCACCGAGTAGTAGCCCACGATACCAGTTGCCGTGCGAATGGGAATGCGCTCGCCGTGCTCGGCGTCACGACGGCGGCCCACCCCGCGGTTGGACGCGATCAGCCCGCCGCCCGCATCGTAAACGAAGACCGGTATGTCCTGAGGAAGCGGAACTTCGGCCGCGGGTCTACCCGCAAGAATCTGACGGGCGGAGTCTTCGATCGTCCCGATCCGGTGCTCGCTCCAGGCGGAAATCGACCGGTTGTATCCGGCAACGAGGGCACCGCCGAGCACGAGCAGGAGCACAGCAAGAATTGCGAGGAATGCAAGGAAGGTCCGGCGAAAGAGGCTACGCATCGGTGGCCCGGTCACCCATGAAGCGGTAGCCAAACCCACGCACGGTTTCAATCCACGGCGCCTTGTCCAGTTTGATACGGATGTTCTTGATGTGGGTGTCGATGGTTCGCTCCGACGCATCGGTGAGATAGTCGAGACACGCTCCCAGCAGCCGGTCGCGCGAGATCACAATCGACGGGTTGCCGGCCAGGTGGCTCAAGATCTTCCACTCCGCAGCGGTCAATCCCACGTTTCGCCCGTTGTGACGGCAGCGATGCCCATCCTCATCCAGCTCCAACTCTTGGGCTCCCTCTTTGAGCCGCCACCGAGACGGCACCCGTTCGGATGCTGCCGGAGCCTCGGCGCGACGAAGCACCGCGCGTACCCTCAGCATCAGCTCCTTGTTGGAAAAGGGCTTCACCACGTAGTCGTCGCCGCCAACCTCAAACCCGGTGATTCGGTCCGACTCCGCGGTGCGGGCGGTGAGAAAGATGATGGGAGTTCGGTCGGTGGCACGGAGCCGGCGCGCGAAAAGAAACCCGTCGCCATCGGGAAGCATCACGTCGAGGATCAGGAGATCCGGCCGTTGCATGCGCACCGCATCGTCCACTCCCGCGAGCCGCGGGAAAGAGACCACGGTGTGTTCCTCGAGCTGGAGGTAGGATGAGATGGTCTCCCGGAGACCGTCGTTGTCTTCAATAACGAATACGCGTGCCACGGCGACCTCCAGTATACTACGGCGCCAGGGCGTCCGAAAGAACCTGCCGAACCCAGCTGACGGAAATGTGTTCGTAGCGCTCGTCCTCTTCGATATCAAACAGTTTTGTGTCCGTATCAAAGTCACCGGCAATTCCCAGCACTTCGAGAAGCTCAAGCGGTGCCATGGCAAACCCTTCGGCAACCGCCGACAGCGTCATGGTGGGACCGATCTCTTCCGGGGTGAGCGAGGCGGCGATCGCGGCGGACGGCGGTATCCACGCCCCCGTTGCCCGCGCAATCCCCGCCGGCAGAAGGAAGAGGGCGACGGCCAGGAGGGCCGCAGTAATTCCGCCGGAAAGCGAGACACCGCGCGGGGGGCCGCCGCCCGGAAGGCCACTCGTGAAATCGAGGACATCGTCAACCGG
>REDM01000200.1 GCA_007693485.1 Spirochaetaceae bacterium | reverse complement strand
AACGGCAATATCTTTGTCGATCTCGGAAAGACCGAAGGGCTGATGCCCAAGCGCTATCAGTCGCCGCGGGAGACGTACCGTCCCAATGACCGCATCAAGGCGTTGATCTACGAGGTCAACAAAACGCCCGCCGGATTGCAGATTATCCTGTCGCGCACCCACACCGACTTTGTCCGTCGGATCTTTGAACTTGAGGTGCCCGAAGTCTACGATCGAACGGTCGAGATCCAGAAGCTTGTGCGCGAGCCCGGCTATCGGACCAAAATTGCGGTCTACTCCAACCGGGAAGATGTCGATCCTGTGGGTGCCTGCGTGGGGTTACGCGGGGTGCGGATTCAAGCCATCGTTCGTGAACTCGAAGGCGAGAAGATCGATATTCTGAAATACGACAACGATCCACGCACCTTCATCAAGAACGCGCTGTCACCCGCAGAAGTAAATCACGTCATCATCCTCGATGAGGCGAAGCGCCAGGCGCTTGCGGTTGTGGCGGAAACCCAGCTCTCGCTTGCGATCGGGAAACAGGGCCTCAACGTCCGGCTTGCGAATCGACTCGTGGACTGGAACATCGACGTCAAGACCGAAGAGCAGTTTGCGGAAATGGACATTGCCGCTGATACCAAGCGTGCGGTCTCTGCGCTCTTCCGCGACTTTGACGAAGAGGAAGACGAGATCACCCGCATCTCCGAGCTGCCCGACGTGCACGAAGGCATCGTTGCTGCGCTGAAGGCAAACGGTATCGAGCTGATCGAACAACTCGTTTCGCTGACCGACGACGACCTGCGCCGCCTGCCGGGCCTCAACGACGCAGACGTGGTTGCGATCAAACAGATCATCGCCGAGAACGTGGAGATCATCGAGTCGGAAGAAGAATCTGCTGCCGCCGAAGAACCCTACTTCGATGAAGACTCCGAGGGTGAAGAAGCCGCAGACGGGGACGCCCCCACCGGTGCTGAAGAAAGCGCTGAAGCGACCGATGGCGAAGCATATGACGGCGATGATGAAGACGCCGCCGCGCCCACCGAAGAATCCGGTGAGGACGACGCCGCTGAAGAGTCTTCCGAAACCGAAGGCGACGGCGGTGGTGATGCAGACGAAGACGAAGACGCCGATGAAGACGAAGAAGAAATCACTCTCATCAGCGAGCTCCCGGGAATCGATCCACAGATCGTTGCGAAGCTTGAAGCTGCCGACATCGTCGACGTAGTTGACCTTGTCAGCCGTCAGGGAGATGAACTGCGAAACATCCCCGGTCTCACCGAAGAAGACGTCTCGGCGATCGAGGGGATCATTGAAGAGTTTGTTGAAATCATCGAAGAGGAGGATGAATAGCCACCCTTTTCGAGACGCAGGCGAACGTGGTATAAACAAAGAACGTTATGGCAGAAGAGAAAGACAAAGAGACAAAACCGAAGGCAACTCTGATTAAGCACCGGAAAGAGGACGAGCGGCGTCCCGACGGCGAAGAGCGAACCGAGAAGAAAAAGGTCCGCGTCGTTGTGAAACGCAAGGGGAAACCCAGGCCCGCCGACTCGGAGGTCAATCGACCCAGCGAGACACCCGTCGCTGAGAAACCCGCGGCTGCGGAACAACCTGTTGAGCGTCCATCGCGGCCGGCTCCTCGTCCCGCGTCCCGTCCGGCACCGGACCATCCACCCCGATCGTCCGACTCTTCGCCACCGTCACCACCACGAAACCGATTTCGTGTGGAAGGTGCGCCAGAGCCGCCCCCGTCCGTTCGCGAACGACAGATTGGCCAACCCTATGGGAACCAGCCTCGTCGGCCCGACGGGCAACCGGCAGCCGGCGAGCGGCCACGGCCAAACTTCATCCCACGGGGTGAAGCACGTCCCCCTCGACCCGGTGGACCAGGTGGTCCTGGTGGAAGACCAGGATACGCACCTCGGCCCGGAGGCCCGGGAGCGGGCGGCCCACAGAATCGTGGACCACGCCCGATGGGTGGTCGACCACCGCGTCCGGGTGCACCGCGACCCGGCGGTGACGGACCACCACCACCGGCCGGTGACAAGCGCCCAGGCAACAAGAAATTTTTTAAGGCCAAAAAGAAAGAGTACGTCAGCCGGGACAGGTTTCAGGAACGAAGCCTGCAGTACAAGCCCAAGAAGGCGATGCCCAAGGCAAACCCGGTACCGAAATCGATCGATATCATGGAAGTGGTTACCGTTTCAGAACTGGCGCGCAAGATGAACCTGAAGGCGTCGGACCTGATCGGTAAGCTGATGAGCATGGGCATGATGGTGACCATCAATCAGCAGATCGATGCAGAGACCGCCACCATTCTGGCAGGTGAATACGGATGCGAAGTGAACATCGTTTCGCTCTACGACGAGACCATCATCGCCACCGAGCAGGACAAAGACGGGGACGAGATCCCCTCTCGTCCGCCCATCGTCACGATCATGGGCCATGTTGATCACGGCAAGACGAAGTTGCTTGATGCCATTCGCACCACCGACGTAGTTGCGGGAGAGTTTGGTGGGATCACCCAGCATATTGGCGCCTATCAGATTACGCTTCCCAGCAAAAACCGTATCACCTTTCTTGATACCCCGGGTCACGAGGCGTTTACCCTCATGCGTGCGCGCGGAGCGCAGGTAACCGACGTGGTCATTCTCGTAGTGGCCGCCGACGACGGAGTCATGCCTCAGACGCGGGAAGCCATTGACCACGCGAAAGAGGCCAAAGTACCGATCATCGTGGCGGTAAACAAGATCGATCTGCCCGCGGCAAATCCCGATCGGGTGAAGCAGCAGCTATCCGATCTTGGACTCATGCCCGAAGCGTGGGGTGGAAGCACCCTCTACTGCGAAGTTTCGGCGCTGAAAAAAGAGGGTATCCAGGAACTGCTGGAGACAGTGCTTCTGCAGGCTGAACTTCTCGAGCTCGAGGCAAATCAGGATTGTAACGCTGAAGGTCGGGTCATTGAGTCGAGAATCGACCAGGGACGCGGAACCGTATCGACGGTACTGATTCAGCGGGGAACGCTGCGCGTAGGAGACAGTTTTGTCGCCGGTGTGTTCCCCGGTCGCGTTCGCGCCATGTTCGATGAGCACGGTGTCAAGGTCGAAGAAGCGTTGCCGTCGATGCCGGTGGAAATCCTTGGCGCAACCGGAATTCCCAACGCGGGAGATCCTTTCCAGGTTACGTCAAGCGAGAAGCTCGCCCGCCAGGTGGGTGACAAGCGGCAGGAGCTTCGTAAGGTCGAAGTTGCGCGCAACGTGAAGAAGATCACGCTTGACAACCTTTACGACAGCATTTCCGACGGCGGAATCCAGGAGTTCAAGGTTATCATCAAGGGCGACGTGCACGGGTCGGTAGAGGCCTTGCAGAGTTCGCTTGAGAAACTGAGCACCTCAGAGATCCGGTTGAATGTGATTCACTCGGCTGCCGGCGCAATCAACGAAAACGACGTCATGCTCGCCGCGGCGTCCAATGCAATTGTCATCGGCTTCAACGTGAGACCGACACCCCGCGCGCAGGATCTTGCCGATCAGGAAAAGGTCGATATTCGCAAGTACAACATCATCTACGACGTAGTGAACGATGTTCGTGCGGCAATGGAAGGAATGCTCGCTCCGGATCTCAAGGAAGAGACCATCGGTACCGTCGAGGTGCGTGAACTCTTCCGCGTGCCAAAGCTCGGTACGATTGCCGGCTCGTACGTGACATCCGGAAAGGTCAAACGAAACGCCCAGGTGCATGTGATTCGCGATAGCGTGCGAGTGCATACCGGCAAGGTTGTGTCCTTGCGGCGCTTCAAAGACGACGCAAAAGAGGTTGACGCCGGCTACGAGTGCGGTGTCGGCGTCGATGGATTCAGTGACCTTCGCGTAGGCGACGTGCTGGAAGTGTTTGAGATCAGGGAGATCGCCAAGAAACTCAGCGACTCCAACTGAGCGGGCGGGTCCACATGGCGAGTTTCCGACGTGAACGCATCGCAAACCTCATCCGCGAAGAGGTGAGCCGTCTCATCCTTCGCGGAGAAATCAAGGATCCTCGGGTCGATACCCTGGTAAGCGTTCACCGAGTGGAGGTGTCCAAGGACCTCGATACCGCGCGTCTCTTTGTGGGCGGATTTCTGGATGAGGCTGCACTGGAAACGTGCGTCGAGGGGTTGAACAGCGCCGCCGGGTTTATCCAGGCGCGGCTCGCGCGGGCCATTCAGACGCGAAATACCCCAAAGGTTCGGTTCTATCTCGATCGCAGTATTGAAGAAGGTTTTGCCATGAACCAGCGATTAAAAGAGCTGGGATCAGAAACCTCTGATGGCGAGGTGTCCAAAGCTCCGGATGAACGGACTGATTCTTCTGGATAAACCCGAGGGCGTCACGTCCTTCGCGGCGCTTGGACGGGTGAAGCGGGTGCTCAAAACGCGTAAAGTGGGGCACACCGGAACACTCGATCCGTTTGCTACCGGGTTGCTGGTCGTCCTTGCCGGAACGTTTACTCGACTTGCCGATCACATTACGGCTCTCGATAAGCGGTACGAGGCACGGTTTCGGTTTGGTGTCACCACCGACACCTTGGACCGTGATGGCTCGGTAACCGGGGAAGGGCCGATTCCTGATCGTTCAGATGTTGAGCGGGCCATGACCGGTCTTGTGGGTCCGATTGATCAGATTCCGCCGGCGTACAGCGCAATCCGGGTCAATGGCGAACGCGCACATCGACTTGCGCGCGAGGGGAGACCACCGGTGCTTGCCTCCCGTTCGGTGACGATTCACTCGTGTACGCTGCGCGAGTGGGAGCCTCCGGACGCGGTGGTCGAAGTGCACTGTTCGAAGGGTGCCTATATTCGGTCGCTGGTGCGAGACGTTGCCGCGGCCGCCGGCACGGTAGGGCTGGTGCAGGAACTGCGGCGGACCTCAGTCGGCGCCTTTTCGGTGGAAGACGCGGTGTCGACGGAGGCCTTTGACGCAGAGCGGCACATCGTTGGCGGGAAGGCGGTGATGGCAGCAATTGATGGTGCCCGCTCGATCACGGTGCACGAAGCCGCCGTTTTACGCGTACTGAACGGCGGCAGGGTCACCGCCGCCGACGTAGTCGGTGACGGTGACATGACGCAGGGAATGTACGGGCTCTTCGCGGAAACCGGCTCTCTGCTTGCGCTCGCCGAATTTGACGGGGACCGGTTTCGCTGGTCCTGTGTTCTGGAGCAGCGCGGACAGAGTGCGGGTTGACACGGGATCGCCTGATGAAGATAATAACCGCTCCGTGGGTAGGTTCGTCCTTGAACCATCCCCCGAAGCAGACTGTTTTCTTGACGCGCAGATTTGCTGCGGAATACCACGGTTTATAGAATGTGAGGAGTAAAGCATGTCCGTTACCAAGGAAGTGAAGGCGCAGGTGGTCTCTCAGTTCGGCGGCGCCGAAACCAATACCGGAGATACCAAGGTTCAGATTGCCCTGTTGACCAAGCGAATTGAACATCTCACCGGTCACTTCAAGACTCATTCGAAGGATCACAGCTCTCGACGCGGTCTGTTGAAGCTCGTTGGTCGCCGTCGGCGCCTCCTTCGCTATCTACAGAACAACGATCTCGATGGCTACCGCGAGTTGATCGCACAGCTGGGAATTCGCAAGTAACACTAAGGAACAGGAATGCACACAGTACGCTTACGGGTAGGAAAACACGATCTGATTCTGGAGACGGGCCGCATGGCCAAACAGGCCAACGGTGCGGTGTTTGCGCAATACGCGGGGACCGCAGTGCTGTCCACCGTCTGTTGCTCGGAAAAGCCGGTTGAAGGGCTGGATTACGTGCCGCTGCAGGTAGAGTACAACGAAAAGTACTACGCTGCCGGTAAGATCCCCGGGGGCTTCATCAAGAGAGAGAGCCGACCCAAAGACAAGGAGATCCTTGTCTCTCGGCTGATCGACCGCCCGATGCGTCCGCTGTTTTCCAAAAAGTTTCAGCGCGACATCCAGATCGTTCCGACCGTTGTGTCGGCCGACCAGGTGAACCCTCCTGACGTAATTGCAATGGTCGCAGCTTCTGCGGCCGTTTTTATTTCCGATATCCCCTTTGACGGCCCGGTTGGGGCCGTGCGGGTTGTTTCGGTCAACGGTGAACTGATTGTAAATCCGACGTTCGCCGAGATTGCCGCCGCCGAGCTGGACATCACCGTTGCGGGAACCGAGGCCGGCATAACCATGGTTGAAGGTGGTGCCCATCAGGTGCCCGAAGAGCTCCTGCTTGAGGCAATTGAGTTTTCCCGGCAACCGATCACCGATCTGTGCCGCTTGCAGCGTGAGCTGCGCGACCTGTGCGGCCGTGAGAAACTCCCACTCGTGGAGCAGACGATCTTCCTGAGCGCAAAAGATTCGATTCTCGCCTTCGCGCGTCCCAAAATGGAAGTTGCCTGTTTTGTAAAGGGCAAGATGGAGCGCAGCGATGCCGTGAAGGCTGTCATTCGGGAAACCCGTGAGCAGTTTGCCGATCATATCCCCGAGCAGGAGATGGGCGTGTTCGCTGCAGTCATGGACGACCTCGAGCAGGAAGTCGTGCGTAAGTCCATTTTCGAGCGGAAGGTACGCACCGACGGGCGTGGCCCCGAAGACATCCGTTCGATTGCCTGCGAAGTGGGTATTCTGCAGCGCACCCACGGATCCGCGCTGTTTACCCGTGGTGAAACTCAGGCGTTGGCAATCACCACCCTGGGCACCGTATACGACGAGCAGATCATGGACGATATCGAGGGCGACCGCCGCGAGAACTTTCTCCTGCACTACAATTTCCCGCCGTTCTCGGTTGGCGAAACCGGACGCCTCGGCACCGGACGACGAGAGATCGGTCACGGCCATCTCGCGCACCGCGCGGTTTCCGCGGTCGTTCCTACCAAAGCGGACTTTCCCTATACCGTGCGTATTGTATCGGAAGTTCTTGAGTCAAACGGATCGTCATCGATGGCCACCGTTTGTGGGGCGAGTCTTGCACTGATGAATGCTGGCGTACCCATCAAGAAACCAGTGGCCGGTATTGCCATGGGAATGATCCAGGAAGGCGATCAAGCGGTGGTCCTCAGTGACATTCTCGGAGAAGAAGACCACCTCGGCGATATGGACTTCAAGGTTGCCGGCACCCAGGACGGAATTACCGCGTTCCAGATGGACATCAAGGTGAAGAACGTCACCCCGGACGTGATGAAGGTTGCCCTCGATCAGGCGCGCCGCGGCCGGATGCACATCCTGAGCAAAATGGCCGAAGCGATTGATCAGCCGAGCCAGCAGCTGTCGGAGTTTGCTCCGCGAATCATCAGCTTCAAGGTTGATGTCGAGCGGATTGGACTGCTGATCGGGCCCTCAGGCAAAACCATCAAGGGTATCAGCGAACGGTACGGTGTGAACACAAATATCGACGACAGCGGAAGCGTTACGATTTACTGCAAAGACAAAGACTCGGGAGAGGCGGCAAAAGATGCGTTCATGTCCCTGCTCGAAGAGCCCGAGGTCGGTAAGGTCTACGACGGCGTCGTAAAGCGAATCGTTGATTTTGGTGCCTTTATTGAGTTCCTGCCAAACAAAGAGGGGCTCTGTCATATTTCGAAGCTATCGCCCAGCCGGGTCGAGTCGGTAACCGATGTGCTGCAAATGAACCAGTCCGTCCCGGTTAAGATCATAGAGATCGACAAGATGGGGCGGGTGAACCTCAGCCTGATTTACGAAGGCAGCGACGACAACGTACGGGAGGACCACCGCGGTCCGCGTGACGGTCGAGGTCGTGACTCTCGTGGTGGTCATCGTCGGTGATTACCCAGTCGGAATCCGTGCAGGTTGCCTGTGAGGCTGCAGACGGGTGCGAGCCGGTCTATGCAACCAACGGAGCCGCCGGAGCCGACTTGAAGGCGAATCTGCGCGAGGCGCTCGACGTCTCCCCGCGGCAACGGGTTCGAGTTCCGACCGGTGTTCGCGTTGCGCTGCCGCATGGTTTTGAGGCTCAGGTACGACCGCGGTCGGGGCTTGCGGACCGATACGGAGTTACGGTCCTGAACGCACCGGGAACCATTGATAGCGATTACCGCGGAGAGATCCAGGTTATACTGGTGAATCTCGGGGACGAGGTTTTTCGGATTGAACCGGGTGACCGAATTGCGCAGCTGGTTGTGGCGCCGGTGACACGCGCACTGTTTCACGCTGGGCCGCTTTCCGAAACCCCGCGGGGTCACGGAGGGTTTGGTTCAACCGGCGCTTAGCGCACAATCGGTGCAGAGGACGAGGGCGCCATGGCGTCAATAGGGACCGCAGTACCGGGCAGTATTGATACCAGGAGCCCGAAGAGGCGGTCGTACGCTCGGATGTTTCGGTACGTCCTCGCTGAATATCTGCTCTCATTTCTGGTCGCATTCCTGTTCTTCTTCTTCATTTTCTTTGTCAATCAGATGCTGCTGCTCGCGCGGGATATTCTGCTTCGCGATGTGGCGTTTTTCGATGTGGTCCGTCTGATCTGGTTTTCTTTGCCTTCGATCGTGGCGCTCTCGTTTCCCTTTGGGTCGCTGGTCGGAGCGTTGATGGCCGTGGGGCGATTGTCTTCGGACAACGAGATTATCGCGGTGAAAGCAGCCGGTATTCCGCTCTGGCGAATTTCGGTGCCATTGATTGGCGCGGGCGTTCTGTTGTCACTCTTCTCCTTTGTGATGAATGACTACTTTCTTCCGGTTGGAACGATCAATTTCGGTGCCTTGTACCGGGAGCTTCTCTACGCAAACCCTGCACTGGAACTCGAACCGTATTCGGTGACGCGGTATCAGGAAAGCGTCATGATTACCGGAGCGGTCGAGGGCGGTGAGATTGATCGGCTGATCATCATTGAACAGGACGACCGGGGTGCACGGCGAGTGATTCTTGCCGGAGGCGCTCGATTTGGCGGTGGCGCGGATGATGTCATTTCGCTGCAACTCGACAATGTGTTCAGTCATCGCGTCGACGCGAGAAACCGTGGTCAGTTCGACTGGATTTCGGCCGAAGAGATGGAGTACAACATTCTCTTGCGGGATATCGCGGTATCGCTTCGCTCTCCGGGACCAAGAGAGATGAGTTCAGTCGATGTTCATCGCGAAATTGTGGTGAAACGAACTGAACTCGCGCAACGTCGCAGCGAGCATCAACGCACGATCGACCGCCGCCGGCAGGAACTGCTGGAGGACTATTCGGTGCTCACCGAGCGGTACCAGACGGGGCGGCCAACGGCGCGCGAGTGGTACCCGGAGTTGCAACGACGGCTCGATGCGATTGAACGTGATGCCGCTCGTCCCATTGTTGATCGGAGTCTTCAGATCTACGAGATCGAGTTTCACAAGAAATTTGCGATTCCCTTTGCATGCGTGGTGTTTGCCTTCTTTGCGTTTCCCATTGGGCTCACGACACGAAGAAGCGGACGAGCGGTTGGGTTTGGGGTTGGTCTCCTTGTTTCCGTGGCGTACTGGGCGATGCTGATCGGTGGGCAGACCATTGGAGTGCAGCGACCCGAGATTTCTCCGGTACTGGCGATGTGGGCTCCCAACCTCGTGATTCTGATTGCCGGGATTGGAGTGACCATGGTACGGTTTCGCCGATGAGACGATTAGACCGGATGATCATTCATGCATTTGTGCCGGCGTTGGTTGTCGGAACGATGTTCTTCGTATTGATACTCCAGCTTGTGGATTTATTTGCAAACCTTGTGCAATACCTGAACCTGGAGCTCCCGCTTGAGACCATCGTTCTGGTACAGGCCCTCTTCATTCCTCGAGGAGCGTTGTACGCACTGCCGATCGCCACGCTGTTCGCGGCATCGTTGACACTCGGGCAACTCTACAGCAGTAACGAGCTGATCTCGGTATTTGCTGCCGGAATACCGTTGGTACGGTTTATCGCACCATTGGCGGTGGTTGGGGTAATCCTGAGCGGGCTGTTCTTTGTGGTGGAAGACGTCATCGCGATACCCGCTGATCGACTGCGCGCAGAAATTCAGCAGGAAGTGATGCAGATTGGGCGAACCTTCTCAGGCAGCAACGTGACGATTCTTTCAGAGGGTCAGCGGGTTATCTATTTTGCCGATTATTATAACGATGTGACCGAAAGTTTAAACGGGGTGGTTGTGTTGGAAGTAGACGCGGACGGACGGCTTGTTCGACGGATCGATGCCGACTGGGCTCAATGGGACGGTGAAGCGTGGGTCTTTCACCGCGCTCGCCTGTTTTTTTGGGATGAGATCGTCGAAGATGTCGTCCTTGAGGATCGAGTCCGGTTTACCGATGCAACGTTGCGTGAACCACCCGCCACCTTCGGTCGCAGCATGCGGCACGTTTCAGAGCTGACGCGTGCACAGGCTTGGGAACACATCGCGTCGCTCAGACAGGCGGGCATCCCCTTTCGCGCCGCCCTGACCGCATACTACGAGCGCTACACCTTCGCGTTGACACCTCTTGTGGTGGTGGCCCTGTCGTCGGCAATTGGCGGTCGATTCAAGCGCAATATCCTGTTGATGAGTCTACTGGTTTCGCTTGCGCTCGCGGTGGCGTATTATGTGACGGGAATGATTACCGGTCTTCTGGCTCAATCAGGCGCAATTCCTCCGCTTCTTGGTGCGTCTGCGCCGGTGCTGCTGTTCTTGGCTGCGACGGTGGTTTTGTTTCGGTCGAGTCGTACGTGATCGGTGCGGAACGATGATTACGATTTCGCATTGTGACTCCACAAGCAGAGCACGGGCCGGGGTGCTGCACCTGCGGCACGGAGAGGTATCAACACCGGTATTCATGCCCGTGGGCACCGCTGCTACCGTAAAAGCGATGCTGCACCGGGATGTGGAAGAGATTGGTTTTGGATTGATTCTTGCGAACACCTACCACCTCTTCCTTCGCCCCGGGATGGATGTAATCAGGGGATTCGGCGGGATTCGGCGATTTTCCGGCTGGTCGGGCAACCTGTTGACCGATTCGGGAGGGTTTCAGGTCTTCTCGCTCTCCCGACTCCGCAAGATTTCCTCTGAAGGTGTGCAGTTTCGTTCACATATCGACGGAAGCCTTCACCACTTCACGCCGGAATCGGTCGTGGACATCCAGCGTGATTTTGACAGTGATGTCCAGATGGCGCTCGATGTATGTACCGCCCCTGATGCGGGGCGGAAAGAGTCCGAGCGCGCGGAACGAATCACTGCGGATTGGGCGGTTCGGGCCGCCCAGCGGTGGCGCGAAGCACAATCTGACGGGTACGGTGGAGCGCTTTTTGGAATCGTGCAGGGTAATTTCTTCGAGGATCTTCGCCGGCGAAGCGTTGAGGCCATTCTTGAGCAGAACCTGCCCGGGGTTGCGATTGGGGGCTTGTCGGTGGGAGAACCGTTTGAGCAGTTTCGCGATACCCTTGCGTACACTGCGGAGTTGCTTCCTCCTGATATACCGCGCTACCTGATGGGTATCGGGACACCCGACTATATTCTGGAAGCGGTTCGGAACGGGATCGATATGTTCGACTGCGTATTTCCAACACGGGCGGCGCGGAACGGAACGGTCTTTACCACGGAGGGTCGGTTGCAGCTGAAAAACGCTCGTTTTACCCATGACACCGGACCAATCGAGGAGGGATGCGGATGCGCTGCGTGCCGCCGGTACGCTCGAGGGTATATTCGACACCTGTTTAAAAGTGGGGAGATACTCGGTCCAATGCTGGCAACGATCCACAATCTGTTCTTCATGCAGCGGTTTGTGAATGAATTGCGATCGGCAATTGTTGCCGGGAAATTCGAGTCCTTCGCCGGAGGGTACGCCCATTGGCTCCCGCACGGGAGTGGAGATGTTGATGTCGAGTGAGGAATCGCTTCGGCGCAGTACGTTTTCGACCCTGGTCGTCATGGGCTCTACAATGGTGTCGCGTCTTCTGGGTTTTGCCAGGATCGCGATCATCGGGGCAGTGTTTGGTGGAGCGGGGCAGGCCGACGTCCTGAACCTGGTGTTTAATATTCCGAACAACCTCAGAAAACTTCTTGCAGAAGGAGCGCTTTCTTCGGCATTCATCCCGGTGCTCTCTTCGACAATTGTCGAAGACAACTCCGGCAGCACCTCGCGTTCCATCGTGCGCCAGATTCTCACCCTGCAGTGGATGATTCTGCTGCCGGTCATGGCCGCGTCGGTTGTGTTCGCGGGCCCCATCATTCGGACCATCCTCGACTTCCCCGAGGTGGAGCGCCAGGTCTTGGCTGCGGGGCTCTTCCGGTGGATGATCCATTACCTGTTTCTGATCAGCATCAGTGCGGTATTGATGGGCACCCTCAATTCTCATAACCGTTTTCTTATTCCGGCTGTTACGCCGATTCTCTTTTCGGTCGCAGTGATTGGCGCCGTTCTGCTGCTGCATCGTACGATGGGGGTCTACTCGATGGCGCTCGGCGTATTGATTGGGGGCGTTCTCCAGGTGCTGTTTCAGACACCGTCGTTTGTCGGTTTGGGGTACGACTTTCGTCCCTCGTTTCGGTTTTCCGATCCACGATTTCGCATTGTCATGGCGCAGTGGCTCCCGGTGGTGGGTACCGCGTCGATATACACAATCAACCAGCAGGTCGCAATGTTTTTCGCGAGTGGTCTCGAGGATGGAAGCGGATCAGCGATGACCAACGCTTTGACATTCTGGCAACTCCCGTTTGGTATATTTGGCGCGTCCATTACCACGGTGCTCTTTCCGCGCATGAGTCGTCAATCCGCGGCGGGTGACCGACAGGGGCTCGGAGAGTCCCTTCAGTATGGGTTTCGGTACCTCATTGCGCTTCTGATTCCCTCTGCGGTGGTGATGGGGCTGTTAAGCCACGAAATCGTAGCGGTTGCGCTGCAGCGCGGCGAGTTTCTTCCTCAGTACACCAGCCTTGCCGCGCGTGCGTTAACCGGGTACAGCCTGGGCCTTCTCAGTGTGGGAGCGTTCAGTTTTTTCCAGCGGTTTTTTTACGCGATCGGGGATTTTCGAACGCCCATGATTACCGCGGTGGTGGCATTTGTACTCGATGTGCTCTTGTCGCTCTGGCTCAAGGAAACTCGACTTCGCGTGGTTGGGCTTGCTGTGGCAAACTCGATCGCCTTTACGGTTGCGCTTGGTCTGATGGTGTTTGCGGCACATAAGGCGCTGGGGGGACTGGATTTCCGTCGGATTGGTGTTACGTTTGGAAAGGTAGTCCTCTCGGTGCTTCCTGCGGCGGTGGCAATCGTGCTGCTGCTCAGGGCGACAGGTTCGTGGTGGGTTGAAGGCAGTACCGCCGCAAATCTCGGTCGATTGCTGGGGATTTCCCTGGTGGCCGTGGTGTTGGTGCTTGCAATGTTCCTGGTAATGAAGGTCGAAGCGTTTTGGACCCTTGTAGCGCGAAGGAGAACTCGGTAGTGACGGTCACAACTGGATTGATGTGCACAGATGGATGCAAGCGGCTGCAACGGGGTCGAGGGAGCCGGGGTCTGTCCCGGGTAGTACTTGTGGCGCTGTTGGTTTTCCTCGGGCTAGTACCCGTTACGGTGCGTGCCGAGGAGCCGGAAGGTGCTGTGGAGCCCACCCTCGCTGAGGAGACCGAAGGCGCCGCGGAGCCCACCCTCATAGACGGCTGGCGCGAGGTATTGATGTTTGGCCTCGATAACGAAGTGATCGAATTGCTGTCGGTCCTGCGTGATCAGCGGGAGCGAAGATTGTTTCCTGAGATAGCCGAACTGTTTGATCAGAGCGTGAACCCACGACTCCGGCAGAGGGTGTTAGAGTTCTTTACGACGATGGAGTATCCCGACGGCGAGCCGGCGGCCCTGGTGGTCCTTGAAGCGTATCGGGAGGTACCCACCGATCTGCTGCTTGCCGCAATCCGGTACGTGTCGCTGGTTGTGACCCATCCGCAAGAAGAAACGCGTGCGGCGCTGCGTGAGGTTGCGGAGGGAACGCAGATTACCGCCGCAGAGACTGCGATTCGCGCATTAGGACGGAGGGGCGGTGAAGAAGAGATCGGCCCACTTGTGCAACGTCTCTCCGATCGCCGCGCACCGAGCCCGATACGAGCCGCCGTGATCCTGGCGCTGGGTGATCTGCGCGCAACCGAAGCGGTAGACGAACTTCTTCGAATAGCCGGCGACACGGTAGAGGAGAGTACCACGCGACAGTTTGCCGCAGATTCGCTGGGGAGAATCGGCGACGAGCAGGCGATACCGCTTCTGATGGAGCTTGCGGTTGGGTCGGATACGATGCTCCGTGCGTACGCGGTGAACGCGCTCGGCGCGTTTCGAGACGATGAGGTGGAACGAATCATCGTCAACTCGCTGAGAGATTCGTTCTGGCGGGTTCGCGTAGCCGCTCTTGAGGCGGTTGCCCGACACGACATGGATTCGGCCATTCCCGTGGTGCAGTTTCGCGCGCAGCGCGATCCGGAACCGCGGGTTCGTACCGAGGCGATCCGCTCGCTCGCTCAGATGAGCGATCCACGGGCGCGAACCTTTCTGCACGAATTGGTCCTTGGGGAACGAAATCCGGAAGCGATGCGGATCACCGCGTTGCAGCGTCTCGCTGACAACGATTGGCGTGCAACGGTCCCTCTCTTCGAGCAGATCGTCGAGACCGAACATGGGAAACCACAGTCGCGTATGCTCGATCAGGTGGGGCGGATTATTTCGACGTCAGATGAGGCTGTACCGCACGCGATCTACGAGCGGTTTCTCGATCATCCCAACTTCATCATGCAGATTTACGGCATTCGGGCGGCAGGACGCCACGGTATCAGCGCGCTGCGCGAACGCGTATCCAAGATGACCGACGCGCCGCACCATCAGGCGGTACGGCGCGCGGCAACAGACGCCCTCGAGCGGATGTAGGTTACGTCTCGGAAATAATCGCTGCAGCAGAGCACAAATTTCGCACCACTTCACTCGGGCTGAAGGCGAGGTCGTCAGAAGCTGGCGACTTCGATCTTCTCAACGAGGTAGTGATACGGCGTCTCGTTAATCTCAAACTGGCACTCTTCACCCTGTTTCCGGTTGTACAGCTCGTTCCCCAGTGGTGAGAGATAGGAAATAACCCCGTGCTCCGGGTCGGACTCCCACGGCCCCATGACGGTAAATACGTCGGTGACGTTGGTCTCCAGGTTTTTCAGTGTGACCTTCGTGCCAAATGTGACCGTCGAATTGTCGACATCGTTTGGACGTACGATCTGAGCGCGATCAAGCTCTTCAGTGAGTCGAGCCGCGGTGGTGTTCAGCATATCCTGACGCTCTTTGGCTGCCTTGTATTCGGCGTTTTCACGTAGGTCTCCATGAGAAAGCGCTTCGGAGATCTCTTTGGAGTTGTTGGGTACGTCCACCTCGTGGATATGCTTGAGCTGCTTCTGCTTTTCTTCGTAACTTTTGGAGGTGACGATAAAACCGCGACTGACGACTTCTTTTTCCTGTCGTCCGTAGAACCGAAAATCCGGAAAGCGGTCCAGGACCCGCTGCTTCAGCTCGATGACGAGCGAGGGGTCGAGTTCCTTGACGTCGCTCACCAGGTTGAAAATTCGACCCACGGAGTCTTCATCAGCCGCGTCGAGAAAGCGAGTGAGGTGTCCGTCCTTAAAAAGATAGGCGTGGACCTGTTTGTTCAGCTTGCGGTTTTCGCTGACATCTTTTCTACTATCGATATCGCGGGCGGTCAGATCGAGGATATGTATCATGCCGATGAGTACCTTCTCATAGTCTACATCGAGCTCTTTGATCCAGTTGTCCTGAAGGCAGTTACGAACGATCCAGACAAATGCCTCGCGCATGTCGCGGTAGTTTCCGAAGACGTTCGCGTGAATCCGTGCGAGCTCACTGGTTTTTCCGTGCCGTTCAAGTTCACCGATGATGTCGCGCGAGAGATGGTTGGGAAACAGCAGGGTGAAATGGCTCGGCCATTCGGGCACGTTCTGCCGCACTTCCCGGAGGAACTGGCGACGCAGCGTGCTCTCGTCAATGGCACGAAACAGGTCATCCACGTTTTCGATTTGCTCGAAGAGGTTGCGAAAATCGAGATCGATGCCGGGATTGAGATAGGGGTAACGACGTACCACGTCCTTGACGACAAGAAAGCTTCCGATGACCAGTTCGTTGACGGCGGTGGGGTTTCGCAGGTACGCAACAAAGTAGTCAAACATTTCACGGAACAGGTCCGAATCGGGACCGGTTTTCTCTTCTTTATCCACGTGATCGATGTACTCGTAGAGAAGGCCGACACGATCAAACATGCCTTTGGCGGCCTTGAAAGAGTTGTACACTTTCTCTTCGTAGGTTATGGGCTGTTCGCGGACCACGTAGAAGTCCATGCGGTCGGAGAGGTTCCCAAATTGTTGGTTAGTTTTGAGGATTTGCCGCGCTTTGGTGCTCCATGAGGACCACTCGCTTGCAGTGAGAATGTGTGGTACCAGTTCGGCTTTGATGTGTTTCATGTCGGCGGCGTTCCCGCAGCTTCTGATGACCGTACGCAGGGCCCATGCAATATTTGTTTTAATCTTTTCTTTCAGCCGCTCTTTCTTGATGGCGCTGCGAAGCACCCAGATGTGTTCTTTCGGCAGGGTTTCGAGGGCGCTTACCGCCATCTTCAGTGACATCTGGTGGTCCCGCTTGCGGGCGAAATCAATGGTGACGGTATCGGCATTTACGGCCTTGATAAGCCCAACACCCCACGCGCGGTGAAACACAAAGCTTCCGGCGTCAAACGAGATATGTTTCTCGAAATCGGAAATTGCGTCGTGAACGTTCCGCCAACTCTGGCTGAGGTTGGAGATCTTGATGAACTCTTCGAGTTGGCTGTGGTTTTCGTATAGTTTGCGGTAGCAGTCCATGATCTCTTTGCGAGCCCAAGGATTCTTGGAGTCATAGGCAAGCACCCGCTTGAGAATATGTACCGCACGCTCCCATTTCTCGGTTTTCTTGAAGTGGGGATAGAGATCTTCAAGCAGTTGTACCGCGCGCTCTTCGCTCAGGGATTTGGCAATCTTGCTCTCTGCGTGGTAGAAGAACTCGGTTTCTTCGGGAGCGTACTGGATGAGACGGTGCCACACCTCCTTGACCGCGTTGAAGTTCTTCTTGGCGATGTAGCGGTGGAGTGCTTTCTTGTAGTAGTCCACCGCCTCGTTGATTGCACCGTCTTTCTCTTTTTGCTCTGCCAGCGAACGGACGATGTCGGCCTCTTCAAAGTCGACACGAATGAGCTGCTCCCAGACGGCGTGAAGCTTTTCCGCCTGGTTCTCGCCGCTGTAGCAGTCCGCGAGAGTTCGCAGTGCAAACTTGTTTGCGCCAAACTCCAGTATGCGCTCGGCGAGAAACTCGACAATTCCCCATTTGCGGTTATCGGTGAAGATCGTGATGAGCTGCACCAGATTGGCGTCGTCGACCACCTGGCGTCGGAGGTGAATCACTCCCGAAAGGTAGAGCGCGATTATGCTGTTGCGGGTGTGTTGAAGATGCTCATCGCACGCTTCGTTCACATCGTCTTCGAGTCCGGCTTCAAAAACCTGTTCGAGCATTTTGTCGATTTCTTCAAAATTCCGGACGGTGTAGTTGTTCAGCGTGGCACGGGTCCATTTCTCCTCGTTCAGTGCCTCGGTTACCGTAATCATCAGATCGTCCGTGAGGGTCTTCTCAGCCATGTTCCTACTGCTCCTGTCTCAAGTGGTGTATTGGTGAAAAACCTTCGGATCCAGGCTCCGAATCTTCAGCAACACCTCTTCGATCTTACTTTGGTCTTCGTTTGTGTTCACATAGTGATCGATCAACCAGAAATACCGGTTGAGCAACCGTGCACGGAGGATGGTGTCGGGCTCCCGTGCATCGCTGTACTCGCGTTCGAGTGCGTAGATCGTCTGTTTCAGCCGACCATACTCGATCGATCGGAGCTCCCGCTTGACGGTGAACACGCCAAACAGCACCCCAAATACCGGCACCCATTCCAGCATTGCCGGACCGTCGTACCCCGACTCGCGCACCTTCTCCACCAGGCGCATGATCATCTGTGACTCCAGCGCCGCGATGTCAATTCGCTGCGCTCCAACAAAAAACGCCTCCCGAAAGAAGGCTTTCGACTTTTGCACCTCGTTCACCAGAGCGTAGCAGTCAGCCAGCTCTGCGAGCACCTCAGGGTCATCGCGCCGGGACGCGGCGCTCTGCTCGTAGAAATGAACGGCGCGGTCGTAGGCGCCCATTCCCTTGTAGCATCTGCCGATCCGCAGCAGAAGCTCCGCATCGGTGCCACCGGACTCTTCGAACAGACTCCCATAGTGCTCGAGTGTCTGACCGAACACATGGTGACGAATGGCGTACAGACACTTCTCGCACGGACTGCCAACCCGCTCGACAAATCCATGAAACAATCTCCACTGCGAGTGGAGATATTCGGCTCGCTCAAAGCGATCGGTAACGGTAGCCGCCGTTGCTTGACGATCGCGCCAGAAGTTCACATACTTCAGCGAAGTGACGACCTCCGCATTGTCGAAATCGATCGACAAGGCGTGCTCAAGCCGCTGGGCGGCCGATTCGATTTCACGCCGTTTGAGGAGGTCGTATGCTTCTTCTAACAGGCGTTCAACCTGATCTTCGTGCTCACGCACGCTGGTTTGGGACATGTTGCTCTGGCGACACACGTATATATATAGAGAGTATACCATTCGGCGGGTGATAGTCAACGCATGGTGCGGCGCGATACCGTTTGAATGGTTTCGGGTGATGCGGTATGATACACCAGTGACCCGTTTCGCGGGGGAGGGAGGAAAGCATGACTCGTCGAAGCCGCGTGATCCTATGGATGTGTGCTCTGTTGGTGCTCCCGGTGTATACGGTGGCCGGTGCGGACGGAAGAGCCCGCTTCGATGAGGCAATTGAGTACTTTTCCCGCTCGGAGTTCGAAGCGGCGGCGACGAGACTTCGGCAGATTACCGAGTCTCCCTCGGCGCAGGCGCTCCACCCGGAGGCATTCTACTGGCTCGGCAGGACGCGGCTTGCTCAGCTCGACGCTGCGGAAGCAACACGATACTTCGATCACCTGATCACCACCTTTCCCAGCCACCCTCGAGTGACGGAAGCACGCTACCATCGAGCGCGTGCGGCGTTTATTGCCGGGGATGTGCAGCGCGCCCTTGTGGAGTTTGAGGCGTTTATCCGCGGCGCGCCGGATTCACCCTTTGTGGCAAACGCGTGGTACTGGGCAGGTGAGAGTCTTCTCGCCCTTGGGCTGCGGGAAGAAGCACGCGCCCTGTTTGATACCGTGGTGCGAGAGTTTCCGACCAGTTTCCGGGTTGAAGCCGCCCGGTATCGGATGTCGTTGATCGATTTGAGTGAGCGTGAAGAACAGCTGCAGCGGCTTCTGCAATGGAGCCATGAAGAACACCTTCGCACTATTGAGTCGTTTCGCCGCGCCCAGGCTGCGTGGATGGATGCGGTTGACGCGTACCGTGCGGCAGCCGAGGAGGCCGATGCGAGCGACCCGGGCATGGTGGGTGCGCTGCGGACCGAAATTGCCGGACTCCTCACGCGGCTGGCGCGAGCAGAAGCCGAGATCGCCGAATTGCGCGCCCTTGGTTCGCACACGCCGACCGCCGAAGGGGATCTGGCCAACCGATTACGGCTTGCGGAGTTAAAAGAGGCAACCCTGCGGGTGAAAGAGCAGCTTCTCTTCGACGTTGAAGCCCTGGGTGCCGGGCCATGAACCAGCGCGTGAGACGTTTCGCGGCAGTGCTGTTGGGTGTCGCGGTATGGTTCGCGGTTCCGGGCTTCGTCTTTGCGTACGAGATCAGCGACGGCGCAATCACCGTTCGCCTCGACGAGAACAGCGGGCGCCTGGCGCTGTTTGCGGTACGCGGAGTGCAGACGCCCCTGTCGCTGCTGTTTGAACCCGATCCACGCACATCAACGATCAGCGTGCTCGAGGGAAACCGGATTCATCGCATGGGCGACTCGGGAGGATTTGCGCGCACCATGGAGCGGGCCGCCAACCGGCTCACCGTCGAGTGGCGGTCGTCATCACTACGCGTGAGGCAACACGCAGTGCTGGACCGCAATGCGCCGGGCCAGGTGCGCATGCGAATCGAGGTGACCAACCTTTCGGAAACCGCACGACCGATCGGAATCCGGTATTTGATTGATTCCGCGTTTGCCGGTGTGGACGGGGCGTTTTTTCGAACAGAGGCGGGGCAGTCGGTAACGACCGAGTATCGCATGCTTCCTTCACCCACAAACCGGTACTGGGTTTCGTTCGGGCGTGAAGGCGCGTTCTTCGCGCTGGTGCACGGAGACCGGGTCACCGAGCCCGAGGCCGTGGTATTTGGCAACTGGAAACGGCTGAATGATGCTCGATGGGATTACGCGGTTTCGGGTCGTAGGGGGTTCAGTCTTGTTCCCTTTTCGATGAACGATAGCGCAGCGCTTCTCCTGTACCCAAGCCTGGTACTCAACCCCGGGGCATCGCGGTCAGTGGACCTTGTGCTGGGCGTTGGCGATGCGCCGGGAGCACGGATTGCCCAATTTGATGGCGCTGTTCCTCCGATCGCCGCTGCGCCAGCTCCATCCGCTCCCGCGGCGCGGGCAACACCCGTGGCTCAGGCAACAACCGACTCTGTCGCCGAGGTAAACGAGGTTCTGCGGGAGATCAACCGGCTTTTGAGCTCTCCGCGAGCGGTGGAAACCGCTGACGTAGAGGCACTCCAGCAGCGGCTCGAGGCGATTCAGCGGGAGCGGGCGGCTGCCGATGGGAACCGTAGATAATTGGCGCGAACCGGGCGGGTGAAACAGATGCAGCGATGACCGACAGCAGGAATCAGAAGCCTTCACAACGCATACCGCACCTTCACACCAAGGGGTTGCGGCAGGCGGACCGGCTCTTCCGCTCAGGGCGGTACGCCGACGTGATCCGTCTGCTCGAACCTCAGGTGTTTCTCTATCGTGAAGACCCAACCTACTACTACCTGCTCGGGACCAGTTGCCTGCTCACGGGTGACGCCGGCGGCGCGTTCTCTTACCTGAGTCGATCGAGCCATATCGGTTCTGATTCGGTCGAAATCCTGCTTGCGCTTGCCGCAACCCAGGTGCGTCGGCACCGCGAAGATGAAGCGCTGCAACTCTGGCTCGATGTGCTGGAGCACGATCCGCGCAACCGAATCGCGAAGCGCGGGCTCGCGCTGTTACGCGGTGCGGCGTCTCCCGCGGCGCTCGCGGAAGCGACCGACGGCGAACGTATTCAGCGCTTTTTGCCTCGCTTCCGACGACCGGTTCCAAAGAGGGCGGTGATCGCCGCGGCGGTGCTCTGTGTGGGCATCGCCGGGGTGCTTCTGGCCCCCCTGGTTCGGGATCGCCTGACGCGAGAGATGGACCCGGTCGACCCCCGAGATGGTGTGGAGTTGACGCTGATCGGCGGAGATACCGGATCACTCACCGAGTTTGAAGGCCGATTTCGTGTCATGTTGACCGAAGCAGAGATCCGCGAAAGCTTCCGGCAGATGGGTGAGGCCTTCAATTCCTTTCGGGACAACCTCGCGGTGCGCGAGATCAACCGAATACTCAATTCCAACGCGTCAACGGAGTTGAAACGGCGGGCGGCGCTTCTTCGCGACTACACCAGGACGCCGACCTTTCTGACCTTCCAAGATAACGCTACCTTTGCACAGGTAGCACGAGATCCGTGGCTCTTTGCGGACAGCTATGTTCGGTGGAGTGGGCGGATCAGCAATCTGGACATCACAGAACACGAAATTCGGTTTGATCTCCTTGTAGGGTACGAAACCGAGCGCGTTCTGGAAGGTGTAGCCCCGATGCGCATGAGATTTGCCGCACGGCTCTCGCCGGCGATGTCGGTCGAGGTGATCGGCCGGGTCGTGGTGGAAGAAAACCGAATCAGGATGATCGAAGTGACGTCGATTCGGCCGATTGTTCCCGAATCATGAACCGGGAGCGCACACCGGCACACACCGCGTTACAGAAACAGCTTTAACGACGAACTCAGGTACTCCCTGCAGTTAAAATCCTCGAAAAACGGAGAAAGCGACTTCTCCTCGTTCATTCGCATGACGATTTCAGCACTTCGACGGGCGGACCCTACCACATGAAGAAACGGCATCCGATGGCGAAGGTCCTCGGGGCAGGCCACGGTATCAATAACCACCGCGCGGTCGAGAAGGCCCTCTTCGTGGAGCGCGGACAGTCGCTCAATCGCGGGATCGGAGAACACCGGGTGCACCGATGCGATGTTGATTTTCTCAACCTTACGCTTTTTCAGCTCACGAACCAGTGCGTAGACGCTGCCGGCGGTATCGATCATATCGTCCACGATCCAGACTTCCTTTCCCTCGATTGGACTGTCGGAGAGGATATCGATGGATTCGATTGTGTTCGTCTGATCGTAATCGCGGTGCTTGTGGGCTATCATCAACTGGCACCCAAACGCAGATGCGTACTTTTTGGCGATGCCTTCGCTCCCCGCGTCAACCGAGCAAAACAACCAGTTGTTGTGCACGGTTGTATCGAGGAACTCGGTGGTTTTTACAAAGTTGTCGGCGATGTATTCCTTGATCAGCGAACTGACCGGTACATCGTCGATTGCGCAGAGCGAGGGGTCGACAATCGTTTTTGATTTGTCCGAATGAAGCTGGTAGGTAATGATGTGGTGCACCCCGAGACTGATCAGCGTCTTGTAATGAACCCAGAATCCTACCGAGTTGCGCCTGGTCGTGCGATCGGAGCGGGACGAAGAACAGTACGGCTCAAACAGGGTGACCCGGCCGGCTTGCGCGCGTCGCAGGGCGTCGATGCAGTGGTAGAGCTCGGTTTTCGCCTCGTCGACGCCAATGCCGTACTCGTTTCGTCCCGCCGTGGCAAACAGAAACACGTCCTTGCCGCGCAGAGAGGTGTGCACCTCTACTTCCATTTCGCCGTCGGCAAACCGGACTGCTTTTAACTTACCAACGAAGTCGCGTGGCTTTCCACTTCCCCGATAGTCGGGAAAGGTTTCGATCTGGAAGGCGACACGCGACGCGTAGTCCCTCATCGAACGGGTCGAAAGAATGAGCAACTCACCACGCATGCGCTTGGTATAGCACGTCCGTTTGGATTCAGTCAAACAGGGCGCGGGAAATATCGCGCGCTCGCGCAATAATTTCCCGGTCGCCCGCACGGCGGGCGATCTGATCGACCGCTCCAGCAAGAGTGGAGTCGGCGCTCTGTTCAACAACGTCGAGAAACGCAACCGTCCATCGACGGATAGTTGGGTCGGACCACCCGCTGTCGAGTCGCTCATTCAGGGTGAGACCGGTTCGAAGCAGGGTACCCCTTCGTGGAACCGCCCGGTGGCGGGCACTCAGGCGAAGAAACGCAGCGCCGAGTGCCGCATCGGTGGTAACAAACGGGTGCTCTTCCACGCGTGCCAGCGCCGCGGACCAGGCATCGGGTGATGCGTCGGGACTCAGTTCGAGGAAGCGGACCAGCAGCAGCAGCCGCTCGGTTTGGGAAAACGTCGGCAGGTTGTCAAGCAGCCCGATGATGAGCCCGGGGCGATTGGGGCCGGTTTGAGCGGCGGCTTCCACCATCACGAGAGCGGCAGCGAAACTTCCCTGGGACAGGGCTCGTATGGTGGAATCGTCATCGAGATGCACGGCGAGGTGGCGATTTGGATCCGTTGCGTTCGCCGGAACCGCGACAGAAGCCATGAGAACCGCCAGGGCAGCAGCGAGTCCCGCGCGCGCCACCATTGTGGTACGCCCTGTGGCACCCGGGAATCCTGGGCTCGGTTGGAAAAATCTGCGCATCATCTGCTGTTCTTATCGGCAATTCGCACTTGACCGGTAAAAAGAGAGCACGATAGTATGCCGAGAGAAAAGCACGGGGCCGTTTTCCTATGTTTATAACCGGTAGAAACCGGTACGAAAGGGGAATGTATGGCGAAAAAAGAATCTGCGGCCGCAATCGAGAACGCAGACGAGAAGGGAAGGGCGCTCGAAGCGGCAAAGCTGCAGATCGAGAAACAGTTTGGAAAAGGCTCCCTGATGAAACTCGGCGTAGGAGCCGAGATCAAGGGCATCGAAACAATACCGTCGGGTTCGATCCTGCTCGACGAGGCGCTCGGTCTTGGGGGGTATCCCAAAGGTCGTGTGATCGAAATCTACGGACCTGAGTCATCGGGAAAAACCACGCTTGCGCTGCACGCCATCGCCGAGGCACAGAAGAAAAACGGCATTGCCGCCTTCATCGACGCCGAGCACGCATTGGACCCCAACTATGCGTCAAATCTCGGGGTCAACATCGACGAGCTTTGGGTCTCACAGCCCGACACCGGTGAGCAGGCGCTGGAAATTGCGGAATCACTGGTTCGTTCGGGGGCGGTGGATGTTATCGTCGTTGACTCGGTGGCGGCGCTCACCCCGCAGGCAGAAATCGAAGGTGACATGGGCGACTCCCACATGGGTCTTCAGGCGCGACTGATGAGTCAGGCGCTGCGGAAACTCACGGGAACCATCTCCAAATCGGGCACCTGCCTCATCTTCATCAACCAGATCCGTATGAAGATCGGCGTCATGTTTGGCAATCCCGAGACAACCACCGGCGGTAAGGCGCTGAAGTTCTATTCATCGGTTCGCCTGGAAGTCCGGCGGATCGAGACCATTACCAAGGGTAGCGATGATGCAATCGGTAACAAGGTTCGGGTGAAGGTTGTCAAGAACAAGGTTGCCTCTCCGTTTCGCAAGGCGGAACTGGAGATCATGTTCGGTAAGGGGATCTCCGCCAGCGGAAGCCTGCTCGATGCCGCGCTGAAGTACGACATGGTGCAGAAGAGTGGAAGCTGGTACTCGATGGGCGAAGAACGAATCGGGCAGGGGAGGGAGAACGCCAAAACCTTCCTCGAAACCAATGTGGACATGGCCGTCGATCTGGAGAAGAAACTGCGGGTGGTGATGTTCCCACCGCCGGTTCGGAGAGACCACGCCGTGGCAGCGGCGACGTCGGAAGAAGCGCCTGCCGGTAAAGCGGCGAACGCAGCGGTTTCGGTAGCAGCCCCTGACGATGACGACCCTCCACCGGTTCGGACCACTTCGGCGGGTTCCGGTCAGAAAAAGACCGTCGCCCCGGTGATGGATCAGGAGGGCAGTGACGACGAGCTGTTCTGATCCGGCGACCGTGGTGTTCCTGGGGCTGGGATCCAATCAGGAGCACCGCGACGCCGTGCTCGACTCGGCGATCCTGCGGCTGTCGTCCATTCTGGACGGTATCCGCGTGTCGTCGTTCTACCAGAGTGATCCTCTCTACGTCACCGAGCAACCGAGTTTCCTGAATGCGGTAGTGGCCGGGTGCACCACCCTCAGTCCGCGAGCGCTCCTGTCCGCTGTCAACGACATCGAACGCAGCCACGGCCGCGACCGGCGCGTTGAGAGGCCAAAGGGGCCGCGTACCCTCGACATCGATATCCTGCTCTATGGTGACCGGCGGATTTCCGAGTCGGACCTGCAGATCCCCCACCCGGGAATGATGGAGCGCCGGTTTGTGCTGGAGCCACTGCTCGAGATTGCGCCGGATCTTGTCCATCCGGTTACCGGCGAACAGGTGAGCGCCGTGCTCGAGCGGCTCGACCCGCAGGGTGTTTACCTCTGGCGGTGCAATCCGTATAATGGCTGAACGCCAGGGGTACACCGTCGATGACCGCAGAAGAAACCGGCCACCATGTGCGCCTTCAAGACTTTGAAGGCCCGCTTGATCTGTTGCTGTTCTTGATAAAACGATCCGAAGTCAATATCTACGACATACCGATTTCGCAGATTACCGAGCAGTATCTGCAGTTCATCGAGTACGCGACCAAGATCGATCTGGAGAACATCACCGAATTCTACGTGATGGCGGCGACCCTTCTCTACATCAAGAGCCGTATGCTGCTGCCTGTAGAGATGGACCTCGACGAAGAAATCGAAGATCCGCGACGTGAACTCGTAGAGCGGTTGATCGAGTACCAGAAGTACAAGAAGATCACCGATCTGATGGTGGAAAAAGAACAGGAATCGGAGTGGTTCATCGAACGGCGAAAAAAGCAGCAGGCCCTTCCCTTTGCCGATAGTGACGAGCTCTGGGAAGAAATAGACGTCTGGGAGCTGCTTCGCACCTTTTCCACCATCATGTCCAACGTATCCGCCGATCGGTTACTGGACCTCTCCGAAGAGTATACCGTCAATGAAAAAGTGACTCTGTTGGAGGAACTGCTTGAAGAGCGCAGCGAGTGTCTCTTCACCGACCTGGTGATCAACGCGGAGTCAATCCTCGAGGTGGTCTGCGCGTTTCTCGCGGTACTCGAGTCGGTCAAGTCGCGACGGATCGCCATTGAGCAGAACCGTATGTTTGGCGACATCCGGATTCGCAGGAGAGAGCATGGAGCTTGAGCAAGAGCAGGCGCTGCTTGAGGCAATTCTCTTTCTTGAGGGTGAAGCGATGGACGAGCGCTCCCTCTCGCGGATATCGGGGCTCTCGGTGGACGTGGTGCGGACCTGTCTGGTGCAGATGAGCGAGTCACGGTCACAGAGTCGCTTTGGTCTGGAGATTTCGCGCGTGGGCGATGGGGTGAGTCTTGCTCCCAAGCGTGAACTCTGGGACATCCTGAAAGAGCGCTACGGCCGCAAGAACGAGAACCGCCTCTCCCGTGCGGCGATGGAGACGCTTTCGATCGTTGCGTACTCGCAGCCCGTCACCCGCGCCGAGATCGAGAACCTGCGCGGTGTTGCGGCCGATGGAATGATCCGCCTCCTTTTGACACGAGGGTTGATCAAAGAAACCGGCAAAAAAGATGCGCCGGGTAAACCGGTTCAATACGGCACAACGCGTGAGTTTCTGAAACTCTTTCGATTGAACAGCATCGCCGAGCTGCCGAAACTTGATGAACGCGAAGAGGAGCGGTTCCGGCTCAACGGATGAGCGGGGACGCGGTGAGAGGATACCCGATATGGCCCAAGAATTACGGCGAACCAAGACCCCTGATTTCCCTCTCCGGCTGCACGTCTATATGGCCAAGTGTGGAGTCTGCTCGCGCCGCCAGGGAGAGCAGCTCATCGCCCAGGGGCGCGTCAGCGTCAACGGAACGGTAATCCGCACCCAGGGCACGATGGTCGAGGAAGACGACATCGTTGAGTACGAGGGGAAACGAATCTATCCCACCCGCAAGATGGTCTACCTTGCGGTCCACAAGCCTCCGCGCATGCTCAGCACCAGCAAGGACCCCGAAGGCCGCCCCATCGTCATGGATCTGCTGAAAACAGAGTTCAGCATGCGGATGTTCACCGTTGGGCGACTCGACTTTCTCTCAAGTGGTCTGATTCTGGTTACCAATGACGGCGATTTCGCCCTCGCCACGATGCATCCATCCGCTGCGATCGAAAAAGAGTATCTCGTTGAAACCAAACGGCCGGTTACTTCCGATATGCTTGACCAGTTCAAGCGCGGAATCGTGGTCGAAGGCGTTCGTTATTCCATCGATTCCTATTCCCTGAAGACCCCGTTTCGTATGACGCTGGTTCTTCACGAAGGGAAGAATCGAGAAATCCGTCGGGTATTCCAGCACTGGAAAGCAACGGTGAAACGTATTCACAGGGTGAGAATTGGTCCCGTGCGCATCAAGGGGATCGCTTCGGGAACCTTCCGCCATCTCACCGACGATGAAATTCAGTGGTTCCTGCGGCAGACGGGAGGTTCACGGTGATCGTGGCAATCGACGGGCCGGCAGGCGCGGGCAAGAGTACCATCGCTGAGCGTGTCGGTGCCGCACTCGGGTTTACCTACCTGAACTCCGGTGCCATTTACCGAGCCGTGACGTGGAAGGCGTTGCAACTCAATCAACCCGATGCCGAACCTCAGCGCATTGCGGCGATTGCCGGTGAACTGGAGCTCACCTATCAGGATGGAGTCCTCTACGTTGACGGCCAACGCCGTGACGATGCACTTCGCGGCGAAGCGATTGACCGCTACGTATCGCGTCATTCCGCCGTGCAGCCGGTCCGCGAAATGGTAAATAATCGCCTGCGCGCCATTGCGAGTCGTCAGGACGTAATCGTCGAAGGGCGCGATATCGCCACGGTTGTCTTTCCCGACGCTGATGTGAAGATATATCTCGACGCGTCGGTCGAAATGCGGGCGCAGCGTCGGTGGGAACAACAGGAAAGCGATCTGACGCTCGACGAGATCCGCAGGCGCATCGCCGAGCGCGACGAACTCGACCGAAAAAAGCGCACCGGTTCGCTGAAGCAGGCTGCCGATGCGCTCTATTTGGACACTTCGGTCTTGACCATAGATGAAGTTTGTGAGACAGTGATCAAAACCATCCGCGAAACGCAACAATACCGGGAGCAACAGAGAACGTATGGAAGATAGAGAGGCTCAAAACGCGCAGAAACCACAACAGCAGGTGCTGCAAGAACAGCTGCAGGAAGAATTCCTCAAACAGCTCGATGAGCTCGAGGTAGGACAGCTGGTAGAAGGCACTGTTGTGCAAGTTGGCGCCGAGCAGGTCTTCATCGACATTGGATACAAATCGGAAGGCCGTGTCCCTCTGGATGAGTTTGACGACGTGCCCACTCTGGGTGATCAGGTCACCGTTATGCTGCTCAACAAAGAGACCAGCGGCGGCGGCGTGTCGGTTTCGAAGCGCAAGGCGGATGAAAAAGCGTACTGGAAGGTCCTCAAAGAGGCCTTTACCGATAAGCTCCCCGTCGAAGGCAAGGTTGTTCGAACCGTCAAGGGCGGTTTCGAGATCCGCCTTCCCGGCGGTATCCGCGCCTTCAATCCCATCTCCAAGATGGATATCCGCCGGATCGAAGAGCCCGAAGAATACGTCAACATGACGTCCAAGTTCTACGTCGAGCGCCTCTACAGCGACAACCGTGTCAATATCGTGCTCTCGCGTCGCTCCTGGCTCGATGAGGAAGTGGAACGTCGTCGGCAGGAGTTCTTTGAGACCGTGACGATTGGCGATACCGTCGAAGGTGAGGTCAAATCGTTTACCTCGTTTGGCGCGTTCATCGACCTCGGCGGGTTTGACGGTCTGCTGCACATCAACGACATGAGCTGGGGCCACGCCACCCGGCCAAAAGACTACGTCAAGCGCGGGGACAAGATCCATCTCAAAGTGATCCGCATGGATGCGGCTGAGAAAAAGATCAATCTGTCGTTGCGTCACATGAGCGAAGATCCCTGGAACAGCTTCGAAGCGAAGTTTCACGTTGACGACGTCGTCAAGGGACGGGTCACCAAGCTTACCGATTTCGGCGCCTTCATCGAGCTCGAAGAGGGCATTGAGGGTCTGGCACATATTTCGGAGCTTTCGTGGATCAAGCACGTCAACCATCCCAAAGAAGTTCTCAACGTCGGCGACGAGGTTGAGACCAAGATCCTCGACTACGACGTAACGCAGGGGAAGGTCTCCCTGGGCCTCAAGCAGGTCCTGCCCAACCCGTGGGAAGAGCTCGCGGGCAAGTATCCCGAAGGCATGCAGATCACCCGCACCGTGAAGAAAATCACCAACGCGGGCGCTTTCGTCGAGCTGGAAGAAGGCATCGACGCATTCCTCCACGTGGACGATCTTTCCTGGACCACCAAGCCCAGAAGCCCTTCGGAAGTGCTGGAAGAGGGGCAGCAGGTCGATGTCATGGTACTGGCAATCGATCCCCAGAGCCGCAATATCCGCGTTGGCATGAAGCAGCTTGCCGACGACCCGTGGTCATCGTTGAAGCGCGCCTATTCCCAGCGCTCGGTTCTCGAGGGCGAGATCACCAACATCACCGATTTCGGTGTGTTTGTTCGGGTGCAGAGCGGCATTGAGGGACTGATCAACAAGAACAACCTGTGTGATCCCCGCGTCGAGCCGTTCGAGCAGGCGGTCAAGAAGATCAAGATCGGCGACAAGATTCAGGCGATCATTACCGAGATCAACCCGAGCCGCCAGCGGTTGGGTCTTTCGGTTCGGGAACTGGAGAAGAAAGAACAGCGCGCAGAGATGCAGAAATACATCCACGACGACGACGACAGCGGAACGCTGACACTCGGCGAGCTGCTGAAGGAGAAGGGGCAGTCCTGATCTCCGTGGGCTCCCTCGTCGTGCATGTTCAAGTCCGGCGTTGACCAGCGGAAGCTCGAAACTCTCATCGAGATCAACGCGCAGATCAACTCCGACTA
>REDM01000245.1 GCA_007693485.1 Spirochaetaceae bacterium | reverse complement strand
GTCGAGTTCGCACACAACGGAGGCGCCGCCGTGACGATCACGTTCCCGCTGCACGGGCCGCAGGCCTGAGCGGCCGGCCGCTACGTGCCCGCAGGCCCCAGGTGCGCCAGGATCAGTTCGAACACGCCGACCGGGTCCACCATATCGAGCACCGTCACTGCCGGACGATCATCCGGAAGGCGGCGTCGGTTCACCACGCTCTGTCCGATGGTAAGCGCGCTCTCCGTTTCGATGCGCACGTCGGCGGGGAACCCACCAAAGAGGTCGCGCTGAAGCAGGTAGGCGATCACGCAGGGATCGTGCAGCGGCGCTCCCGCAAGCGCCGGCCGCCGCGTCGAGCCGTAATACGAGAGCAGATCGGCCGCGGCGTGGCTCACCGGGTTCCCGATCGCGCGGATTCGCGCGATCACGTCTTCGGTCACAAGCACCTGATGCGTCACATCGAGCGGAACCAGCGTGATAGGCAGGCCCGACTCGAATACCACCCGCGCGGCGTGGGGATCGGCGTAGAAATTGAACTCGGCCACCGGTGTGATGTTTCCCCGGTTGATGCCACCGCCCATGATGACCACCTCGCGAATGCCGGCCGCAATCTCGGGCCGCTGGATCAGGGCGACAGCAAGGTTGGTGAGCGGCGCCGTGCACGCCAGCGTTACCGGCTCGGGTGCGGTGGACAGCGTGTCAACCAGAAAACTCACCGCATGCCGCGAAGCAGCCTCTCCGTCGGGCTCAGGCAGTTCTGCCCCATCGAGACCGGTGGCGCCGTGAATCTCCTCTGCGGTCACCAGGGTCTGCAGCAGCGGGCGCGGGCAACCCGCGTAGACCGGAACGTCGGCTCGGCCAAGCAGTGTTCGCAGCCGCCTCGCGTTGTACTCGGTGAGTCGTAGCGGAACATTTCCCGCAACCGCGGTGATGCCCAGCACAGCGAACCTGCTGCTGTTCAGCGCGACCATCAGTGCGATGGCGTCGTCAAGCCCGGGATCGCAGTCGATGATCAGCGGCGTGGTTCCGTGGGTACTCATGGGGCGAATGATGACCGACAAGGGAACGCTTGCACAAGAGCCCTGCTTTGCGGCATAGTTTTTCCAATACACCATGCCCGTAACCGACCAAACCACCGCCCTCGCTCAGGAAATCCATAAGCGACGAACCTTCGCCATCATCAGTCACCCCGACGCCGGGAAAACCACCCTGACCGAGAAGCTGCTGCTCTTTGGCGGGGGAATTCGCGAGGCCGGAGCGGTGAAGTCCAACAAGATCAAAAAGACGGCGACGTCGGACTTCATGGAGATTGAGAAACAGCGGGGCATCTCCGTGGCCACCGCGGTGATGACCTTTGAGTACCAGGGCCGCCTCATCAATATTCTTGACACGCCGGGCCACAAAGACTTTGCCGAAGACACCTACCGCACTCTGACCGCGGTTGACAGCGTGATCCTGGTGGTTGACTGCGTGAAGGGTGTTGAGGAACAGACCGAGAAGCTCATGCAGGTGTGCCGGATGCGTAACACCCCGGTGATCATCTTTGTGAACAAGCTCGACCGCGAAGGCAAGCGCCCCCTGGAACTGATGGATGAACTGGTAGAGAAGCTCAACATCGAGGTGCGACCGCTCTCGTGGCCCATCGGCATGGGAATGCACTTCCGCGGCGTGTACAACCTGCACGAGCAGAACGTCTATCTGTTTCGTCCCGGCAAAACCGTGATCGAAGACGAGCGGCTGCTGGTCAACGGTCTCAGCGACCCCAAGCTGAACGCCGAACTTCCCTCCCACGCCGCAGCGCTTCGCGAAGAGGTCGAGCTGGTAGACGGCGTCTACGAGCCGTTTGATATCGAAGACTATCGCGCAGGCCGCGTTGCGCCGGTCTTCTTTGGCAGCGCGCTCAACAACTTTGGTGTACGCGAACTGCTCGAGACATTTCTGGAGATTGCCCCAACACCGGCACCTCGCGAGACCGACACCCGCCTTGTGGCGCCGCACGAGGAGAAGTTCTCCGGTTTCATCTTCAAGATTCACGCAAACCTCGACCCGCGCCACCGCGACCGCATCGCCTTCCTGCGCGTCTGCTCGGGAACCTTCCGGCGGGACAAGGCGTTTCTGCACGTGCGCCACGGAAAGCAGATGCGCTTTTCCACACCGTACAACTTCATGGCGCAACGAAAGACCGTGGTGGACGAGGCCTACCCCGGTGACGTAATCGGTCTGTACGATCGCGGTGACCTGAAGATTGGTGATACGCTCACCGAGGGCGAGACCTACACCTTTCAGGGCATTCCCAGTTTCTCTCCGGAGATTTTCAAAGAGCTGGTGAGCACCGACCCCATGCGCACCAAGCAGCTCGACAAAGGGATCCGCGAGCTGACCGAAGAGGGCGTGGCCCAGCTCTTTGTGCAGGAAGTGGGTCGGCGCAAGATCGTGGGAACGGTGGGGGAACTGCAGTTTGAGGTGATCCGATACCGGCTGGAACACGAGTACGGCGCGTCGTGTCGCCTTGAGGGGCTGCCCTACAGCCGTGCATGCTGGATCACCGCGGAAACACCGGCTATTCTGCGCGAGTTTACCAAGTTTCGTGAACGCCAGATTGGCTACGACAAGGACGAGAACCCCGTCTACTTCGCCGAGACGGAGTGGATGCTGCGCTCAACCATCGACGCCCACCCTCAGATCACCTTTCACTTCACGTCCGAGTTCACGACCCAGCGTCGCTGATTCACGCGCCGCCGACTGAGGCCGGCGCGGAGAGCTCGGTCGAGATACGGACGCTCCGGACCGCACCGCAGAACGGAAACGCCCCATTCGCGCGAATGCCAATGCTGGTGACGGCAGTGTCCGGCGTTTGCGCACCGGGCATACGACCGGAACACTCGAAGCGCCCGTCGATACGCTGCTCCAGCATCGTACCGTCGTATACCAGCGTATACCGGTACCAGTGGTTCAGCGGATGCGCGCAGGCAGAATCCTGAAGAACCAGGAACGCATCTCCACACGAAAAAAACGAGTCCGCAAACCATTGCCCGTCGGGCGTCACTCGAATCTCAAGCAAGAGACGGTCTGTACTGGTTGTGCTCTGAATGTGAAAGAACCGCTGTTCTGCGGCTCCGCCCGACGCAGGCGCAAACTCGGCATCGATCCGAAAGCGGCCGACCGACCGCAACGGATTCTCGTCCAGAATGATTCCGTCCGCAACGCCATCGAAAAAGACGGCGCCGTCGTCTACGCGGGGCTGCCCAAGAATAACCGCATTCATCGGAGCCTTGGCGAAGATTCGGGAGGGTTGGTAGACTACTTCTCGCGGGAAGGTATCAATCGTCATCGAGCACCCGCAGTTCGCACGGGACCAGCGCGTGCTGGTACTCGATCGATCGCTCGGTCAGCAGATGCTTGACCATCCGGCCGGCTGCGTGCCCCATCTCACGCACGGGCTGCTCGACGTAGGCCACCACCCGATCGAGATCCATCAGCTCAATATCGACAAACCCCGCGAAGCGCGGCTCTCCGCCCAGCGGAGTCCGGTCGCGGCGTGCAAGGGCGTAGAGCAGCGTGTTAAAGATGCGGCTGTTCAGACAGACCACAACGTCCCATTCCGCAACCTGATCGAGAGCCGCAACCACCGTGTCGTAATCGCGGTTCTGGTAGGTCTTCAACGGAACTCTCACGATCCGGTCATCGGTTGTGTCCAACCCGGCCGCACGGCATCCGTCGAGAAAGGCGCGCTCGCGCATGCCGATGACCGATACGTAGTCGGTGCTGAAGCAGATCGGGTGTCGGTAGCCCTTGGCGATCACCGACTCGATCATCGCCTTTCCCATTGAGTAGCAGTACTCCGAGACAAAGTGTCCGGGTACCGATTCGATGTAGCGATCGAGCATGATGACTTCCATGCCCAGCGCGCGCAGCTCGGTAACCATCACGGCGTTGTCTTCTTCGTACCGGCTGACGTTGGGCCGGTCAAACGGCGCAAAGAGCACGATCTCGCCACCCTGATCACGAAAGAGCCGCGCATGTTCGAGCGCAACGTCGAGCTCCTGATTATGATATCCAATGAGGATGGAAAAGCCCTCCGGACGAAGCACGTCGTTGACGCCCTCAATCAGGCGCTCCCAGAAACGGGACTCCGTCTGCACCTGGAGCAGCGCCCCGATCAGACGCGGGGCGGTTGTTGAGCGCGTCGGGCGACTCTGGTTCAGAACCGTGGTACCAACCCCGGGAGTTCGTGTCACCAGCTGTTCCATCACCAGGAGCTTGATCGCGCGATCAATGGTCACGGGGGTCGTGTTGAACTCCACCGCAAGCATCTTGGTAGTGGGCAGGAGTTCACCCTCGCCATACTTACCGTTTCGAATCCGCTGACGAAGCGATTCGGCGATGCGCTTGTACTTGTACCCGGTCGACATGACGGGATTATAGTTCATTGTTCACCGACCGTGCACCAGCAGCTGTGCTCCATCGAGCAGTCCTCGAATCAGGGTTTCCAGGTTCTCCAGCGAGAACCGCGCGCGCGCGCGCTCATAGTTGGCATCGACCATGGCCCGCCGACGGGACGGGTCGTTCAGCAGCGATACGATCTCGGTGGCGGCCGCGTTGATGCGATCATCGGCCACCGTTACCAACCCGGCGGCGTCGTTGCCCTCGAGCCGGGAGCCCAGCGAGACAACCTCAAAGCCCACCTCCGATAGATCGCTGGTCCACACCGGGTACTCAAACACCAGAATCGGAAGCCGTGCAAAGACCGCCTCGACAAACTGGTTTCCCCACCCTTCCCAGTAGCTGGGATAGGTAACGAAGTCCGCATGCACGTAACTGTCCCACAGCGAATAGACGCGCTCTGCGTCGGCGAGCACCCCGCGGGAGTGCTTCACCCGATCTCCCACGTGTCGAATATCGACTCCCAGCCGCTCCGCCTTGGCGCGCAGGTTTTCCCAGTAGCTCCCAGAGATACCGATGTTCTCCACGATACCGGCGCAGAGCAGCACCACCCGCGAGTCCGGGCCAACGATCCCACCGGCGGCCGTCGCTACCCCGTTCAGTCTTGCCCGCACCGTCGGTTCATTCAGCCGCGCCATCACGTCGATTGCCAGCTCAATTCCCTTTCGATCCAGAATCCGGGTCGCCTGCAGAAAGAGCAGGTCGTTATCGGCGATGCCGAAGGCGGCGCGAAAGTCGCGGTTGTAGTCGTCGGCCTCCCAGGGCGGTTGATCGAAGTCGAAGACGTTGGGGACCACCGTGGTCTCGATCTGCTTGCGACGCAGGATTTCTGCCTGCGAGATCCGGTTGATGACCACGTGCTGGACACCCGGCAACTTGGGAGGAAAGTAGCGCTCGTAGATGCTCGCTACGGTGTGGCAGGTGGCGTTGACCTCGCCGGAGTCTTCGAAATAGAAGTCGTGGCTGTGAATGATTGCCGGAAGCCCGGTCCGGCGGATCACGCGGTGAAACGCAATCGCCGCCGCGGGCTGGTAGCCGCCCGAGCAGAGGTTGTTCGGGATCAGCAGCTCAACGCCCTCTTGCTGGATGAAGCGCAGGAGCTTCTCTTCGATGACGTCCGCGTGCGCGTAGATGTCGCGCTCCAGATCCGTCTCCCGATCGTAGTCGGTGAACTCAACCGTTCCGTTTCTGAGGATCTTCCACGTCGTGGGGTGCAGCGCGTAGAGCTCGGGAATGACGTAGTTTCCCGGCACATCGTCGTTTCCGGAGCAATAGATCACGCGGTGTCCAAGGCGCTGCTCCAGGATCACGCGCCACTTGTCCACTTCCAGCGAGACGCCGTCGGTCCGGCCGAGTCGGTTCTGAAAAAACGCTACTGTTGCCACACATCCTCCACGGTTTTTCCGTCAGACATCCGTTGCGCTCCGGATCACCCTTTCAGCGCGCCCCGGGTCAGCCCCGCCACAATGTGCCGCTGCAGAAGAGCAAACACCGCGAGTACGGGAAGCAGGTTGACCGATGCCGTCGCAGCCACCAGTCGCCAGTCGTTGGGGTCCGCTGCGATCATGGTCATGGTTGCCACCGGCAACGAAAGATTATTGGTGCTTCGCAGGATGATCGACGCAATTGCAAACTCGTTCCACGTTCCCACGAAGGTGAAGATGGCCGCCGAGGCAAGGCCGGGAAGTGCAAGCGGAAAGATGATCCTCCGCAGAATACCCAGTTGTGAACAGCCGTCGATGGTGGCCGCTTCGTCCAGCGCGCGCGGGATCTGATTCAGAAACCCCACCATGATCCAGACTCCCCACGGGATGCGCATGGCAGAATAGAGCACCACCATACCGAGCCGTGAATCGTAGAGCCCCATCATGCGCATCAGCAGGTAGATGGGAACCACCGTTACCAACGCCGGTATCATCTGCACCACCAGAATCAGTATCAGGGTGAACTGCTTCCCGGCGAACTCGTTGCGCGACAGACCGTACGCGGCAAAGAGCGCAAACGCGAGCGAGAACAGCACGGCACCGAAGCTGTAGAGCAGCGAGTTGGCCAGAAAGGTGAACAGCGGCCACCGCTGGAGAATCATCTGAAAACCGGCAAAGTCCGGACGCGAGGGAAACAGCTGCAACGGAAGCCGGTAAATCTCTACGTCGGGCTTGATCGCTGCCATCAAAATCCAGAGCACCGGATAGACGAAGACCACCGACGCAAGAATTGCGACCAGGTGTCGACTTCCCATCCGAGCGAAACGCCGCAGCGGCGGGCGGGAGCGTGCCATCAGGTAGCCTCCTTGCCGAAGCGGCTGAACCGCACATAGGTGATGACAAATACCAGCGTGATCGAAAACATCACCACGCCGATCGCCGACCCGCGTCCAAGCTGGTTTCGCCCGTCACCGAAGGCGATGCGGAACATCTCCAGGGCAATGATTGAGGTCGCTCCACCCGGTCCACCGTTGGTCAGCACGAGCACGGTCTCGTACGAGTTCAGCGCGGCGATGAGGGCGAAGATGAGATTGACGCTGATGATCTCTTTCATGATCGGGATCTTGATTGCGAAGAGCTTGCGGAAGAACCCGGCACCGTCGATGTCGGCCGATTCGATCAGCTCAGCGGGAATGGTGTTGAGCCCTCCGGACATCAACAGCATGGAGAACCCCAGGCCCTTCCAGATATAGACCATGATGACCGAGACCCGGGCGTTCGTTGGATTACTGAGCCAGCGAACGGGCGTTCCGCCCCAGAGGCCGATGATGGCGTTGAGGAAGCCCGAGCTGGTCTCTCCCAGCATGAGCTGCCAGAGGATACCGGAGACCAGCGCGCTGATAATCCATGGGATCAGAAAGAAGGTTCGGTACAGATCTCGTCCTCGAAAGTCGCCTTCGAGAACGAGGGCAAGACAAAGCCCCAGGACCATCTGTCCGGCAACGGTTGCCACCAGAAAGAGGGCCGTGTAGCTCAGCGAGTTGAGGAATGCACTGCTCGTAAAAATTGCGCGGAAGTTGTCGAGACCCACGAAACGCGGGGCGATACCAAGACGCATATCGGTCATTGCCAGCCAGAGCTGCCAGATAAAGGGAAACCCTCGCATGAGGACGAGCGCGATGAGTGCCGGGATGATGAAGGGCC
>REDM01000244.1 GCA_007693485.1 Spirochaetaceae bacterium | reverse complement strand
CCCGGGTCCAGGCGGCGCTCGGCGTCCACCTCCCACCACGCGCGGACGAAGCGGAAGTCGTCGCTGGTCTGTAACCCCACGCGCACCGTGCGGCCTTCGCTCTCGAATGGGGGGAGTTTCACGAAGAGTTCCCGGATCGAGTCGTCCACCCAGTACGCGAAGGGCGTGTTGGGTACCTTGCGGAACGCTTCCGGGTCAACGGTGAAGGTGCGCTCCGTATCCGGCGTGCCCGCTCGGTAGTCCGCGATCACGCGCTCGAGGGCGGCAGCCTTGTCGCTGTCTTTCAGCAGGCGGAAGAAGGTCGTGGTCATGGGGTTGCTCCCGATCCGGTGTAGGCTTTTCTGAACAGGTCCAGGATCACCTCGCTCTTGGCGGTGATGTCCTCGTGCGTCAACAGCAGGCGATACCGGTTCTCGCGGTATTCAAGGTAGCTGATCTCCTGTTCGTCGATCATCGCATCAATGACATCTGCTCGGGGTATCCGGGCCTCCACCAGCACGTTTTTCTTGCGGGCGCGAAAGGTCACGAAGTTGTCTGCAATTCCGTCGCGCGCGAGTCCGATGTAGAACTTGTTGAACTTCAGCTCCAGCGTGTCGTCGATCTGTTTCACCAGCTGGTGCAGCGCATCCACGTCCGCCATGGTCTTCTTGTTGCCGCGCTGTTCCCAGTAGGCACGGTCGGTAACCTCCGCCGATTCCTCATCGTCGTCAATCTGGCCGATCTGCGTCTGGTCCAGCACCTTGGTGAAGATGAGCCCCACCGCATCCCCGTTCTTTAACGCGGTCATCTGCAGAGCAATCATCGGGATGGCCCCGTTGAACAGACCGATCACGTTCAGAAAGCGGCTGGTGATGTCCTCCGCAACCAGCACCGCGATGTGTTCGTACTGCCGGTAGCGCTTGCGCTCGATATCCCAGTACTCGATCGTGCGGATGATATGCGTCGGGTCCGTCTGGCCCAGCTGTATTTCCACCTCGTAGCGCCGCAGAGCCTCCGCATCCTGAAACAGGAGGTCGAGGCGTCCTGCCGTCGGTTGCCGCCGCTCCTTGTCTTTGAGAATGAGGTCCCCCAGACCCAGAAGCTGCGGATTCGCCGCAATCTGTTCCTGCACCCATTTCTCGTTCAGCGTGGGATGCTGCTTGAGATTGATGGTTTCAAAGGTGGTGGTGTTCATTGCAGACCTCCCTGGTGTTCAGACGCGCAGCGCCCCAAACAGCGCCCCGATAAATGCCGCTGCCGCTACCGACACCAGCGTTCCGATCAGTACGTACTCGGCAAACTCGCGAGTATCGAGTTCGCGGAACCGGGCCAGGGCTTTCGCCGTAAGCACGAACCCTATTCCCCCAAGGTTCCCGCTGTACACCAGCGAAAACACAATCGCCCGTTCCAGATAGCCGATCACCTTACCCCGCCCTTTGTCCCTGTCCGCAAAGAGCTGGTACTGCGGCTGTGGCGCCGACGGTCCAAGCTGCATTCGCCGTAGCACGTAGATGACCACATGGTTCGCCTCGCATGCCGACAGGAGCGCTCCGGTCAGGAACAGCATTGCGGACGCAAGTCCTTCCTCAGTGATCGATGCCATGACCCGGTTCCCCCGCGAAAGGTGCTCGAAGAGGTACCGTACCGGCTGATTAAAGCCGGGTGTAACCCGAACATCGGAAAACAGAATCAGAATCAGCGGGACAGTGACCAGCGTGGCAACGGTTCGTCCCAGCGCCGGATCCTTGAATACCGACATCAATATCTGATCAATCAGCGTGACCAACAGAACCGACACCAATACGACGAACAGGAGAGTGGGTACAACCACCGGCAGAGTCATCAACAGCATGAGCACCAGAAGCTTCAAGATCGTCGCAAGAGCGCTGCGACCGCTTTGTCGATGGAGAATAAGCCTCAGCGCGACCCACGCGAGCGTTGCGTACGCGGCTGCTGCCGGAACCTGCATCTCAGCTCTCCATCCCGGATTCGAGTTCGTCGGTGATTGCCCGCAGAAGCGCGCCGTGATGTTGGGTATTGTTGTCGTTCATGCTTTTGTACACTCCGCGAAGCGTCACCCCAAGTGGTTCAGCCATCTTCTGCGCCTTGAGGCCAGACAGATCATGTGCCAGCACCCCCACCGCGGTACGCGGCCAACGGTCTACGTTATCACACAGGATATCCAGAGCGGCGTTGATCAGCGCGTGTGACCGCAGCGCCAAACCGCCGACACGGATCGCCGTGCTTGCCCGCTGCTTCAGAACATCCAACTGCTCCCGCGCGCCATGAAACACCGGTCCGTCCATTCCTACCGCGGAATCGCGGTTCAGCTCGGTTGTGATCAGGTTGTAGTTGATCGCAAATCGAATCCTGTGGGGGTGGACCTGCCATGCGATCCAGAAAATGTCACGAAACACGGTCTGGAAATCGACATACAGGGCCTGAAACTCGTCTCCAATTGTGATGGTGAACGGAGAGAGCAGCCGCTCGGCCGACCGGCCATTGATGGCATCAAGCACGAATTTCAGGTTTCTCTGAAATTCAGCCCGAGCAGGTATTTCGCGTGACTCGACGATATCTGCAATCAAACCGACTACCTTCATGCCATTACTGTACCGTATCAGTACATTTTTGTCAAAATGAACCGATACGGTACAATTTTTTAAAAATGAACCGATTCAGTTCACTGACTCGATTCCCGATCAATCGCTTCTCAGTACATACGCCGCGGTCTCTACCATCGCGTCCAGGACGCCGAAGCCAAGGTCCACCATGACGACCGGCTCCGATTCCTGCAGCAGGATCTGTTCACGCCACTTGGTGAAGGTGGAGAGAAAGAAGCCCGTGCGGCTGGTGATTGCACCGAGGTAGCCGCCCGGCGCGAGGCGGTTGAGGAAGGCCTCCACGAAGGCGGCGTAGAGATCGTTCTTGGTACGGGGATAGTGCGCGGCGAGGTACTTCTTGGCCCCGGTCGCACTCTCGCCGAACGGCGGATTCATCAAGACCACGTCGAATTGACGGCGAAGCACGTCGATGAAGGCAAAGCCTGCCATGGTGTCGTCGGCGAAGAGGCTGCGCCGGTATCCGGTGGTCTCGGCGCGGTGGTCACCGGCAAACCGGGCCAGCGCATCAAAGACCTGGTCTTCAAAACCCGCCCAGCCGTCTTCCTGCTTCACCTCGGAAAGGTCAACCCCGTAGCGCCGCTGCGAGTGCTCAGCCTGCGCATCGGCGTCGAGCCAGAGCTGCTTTTTTTCCCGAACGGGAATACGGCTCATTGCCTCGCGCAGCACGTTGACCTCTGCGGCTATCGTTCGCTCGACGTTCAACAGCGATCCAACCTCCCCGGCGAGTTTCAGCTCGTTCCACACCGCGGCCGCAACCTTCTGCAGTGACTTCGGAGAAAGCGTCTCCAGAAATTCGCTGTAGAATGAGGTCTCGCCCGGCATCGGCTGGGCCGTTGCCAGGTTGAATCGGCGTATGCCCGGACGGTCGGCCGCAACAATCCCCTGCTCGTTCCACCAGCGGTGCGCGCGCAGCCAGAGCGTCATGCCGGCGATCTGCACTGCCCGGCGATCGATATCAATTCCAAAGAGATTGCGCTCGCAGATCAGGCGGGGGATCTCACGGATCAGGGCCTGCTCGTCGGGAACGTCACGCCGGAAGGCGGACAGCCACGGAACGTCGGCGGCCCGCTTGTACGCGTCCCGATACAGTTCGGCCAGCACATCGAAGGTATAGAGCCCGAAGTGCATGCTGCCGCATGCGGGATCGATGATAGCCAGATCACGAGGGTCTTTTCCCGCAACCGACGCGAGCACCTCGTCCGGCCCAACCGCCAGCAGGGAACACTGCGGTTGCAGCGCATCGCGCCGGCGGGTCATCTCCAACCACAACCGCCCAAGGCTGTTGTCTACCAGAAACCGAACCACGTACCGTGGGGTAAAGAACTGATTCCTCACCGCAAGTTCATAACTGTCGGTCGGCGCGCCCTTTTCGCGAAGCTTCTTTCGCTCCTTGGGGTCATTGAAATACTGGTAGATCCATCCGATGGTTTCGTCCTGATCCCAGAGTCCATCCATTTCCGGGGCGTTCATCGCAGCAATGAGACTCAGCAGTGCGCTCTGCCGCGGAAAGACCAGTCCTTCACCGCGAAACCGGTCAAAGAGCGAGGGAAGCTCCAGGCTCAGTTCGTCGAACAGCGTGAACAGGTACTCGCGGTACCAGAAGAAGCTGTCCATGATTCCCGTGGGGACGCTCTGCATATAGAGAACGAACCCTTCGGAGTTCATGCCGGCGGAGACCGCCGGCAGGACGATTCCACGCGCTTCGGCCATTCGCAGCGCGACGAGGCGGTTCAGAGCGGTAAACGCCTGCTCACGCACCAATTTCGTGAACGCGGCCTTCGCCTTCGTGTCCGAACAGAGATGCATCAACCGTTGTCGCAGCCGGTCGGCGGTGCTGCGCTCATCATCCGACAGATGCGAGAGCGATTCTTCGGGAAGCAGTTCGCCGTTAGAACGGATGCCGCAGTCGGTGAGCTGTGCTTCAACCTCCCGCATCAGCGCTGTTCGCTGGGTCGAGACAAACCGCTCAACGTCACGGATCTGTTTCTGGTTCATGGTAGCCGTTCACTCCGAAATGATGAACCGAACGCGTACCTGAGCCGGTTCGTCATCGAGTTGGGCTGCAATTGCCCGCAGCGCTTCGCTCGCCTCACGAGCGGGAATCGATCCGCCCGGCACGCTTTTGGTTCTGATATCCCTGGAACCTCGCGCGGCCTCAGCCTGCGTCTGTACGTACTTCTCTACCTGCTCCTTCAGCCTCGAGAACGAATAGCGGGCATGGATAATCCCACCGATCCCTGCTTCAACCCCTTCGCTCCCCGCGGAAACGGATGGAAGGAGTCCGCGGATCTGATCGAGTTTCTCGGCCGTTGACGCTCGATGCTGCTCGTCGAGATCGCCCCAATCGGAGCAGCCCTCTACTCCGCGGACAAAGGCCTCGACATCGGTCTCAAGTTCCGCTCGCTCGGTGTTGACCGCTGCGTTCACGGCGACCGTCAGCGTGTGAACCAGTTCCTGAATGCGTACCTGCTGAGATTCAAGATCGGCGTCCTGGTAGACCGCTTCAAGTTCGGTGCACGAATCCGCGACGGACGCGCGCAACTCGTTCAAGCCTCCAGTCGTTGGAAGCCCTTTGATGGTTTCGATCAGTCGCCGCCCTGTTTCCACGATGTTCCCGAACGGCCCCGTGACCATCTGTTGCAGCGTGCGCAGTTTCTGCAATCGACCGGTGAAATCGTTGTCCGGATCCCCGAGCGCACGAATCAGGCCACTCTGGTCCGATCGCAGGTACCCATCGATCTCGGTGGAGAGTTCATCAGCCCACCTGGTCGCGGCCAACTCCAACGAGGAGAGCCGGGCAACCACCGATCTGGCTGAATTCTGAAGGTGGGGCAGCGCTTCCCGTGCCGTCGATTCGATGTTCTTTGCGATGGGGGTGATAGATTCCCCCGTTAATTCAACCAGTCGGTCCTTTGCCCGTTTGAGAATATCGGTACTCGGAGGACTCGGCGGTGAACTCAGCCCGGTTTTGGAAAAGGTCACGTTGCTCTTGAATGCCTCGTATACTGTCGGCGATCCGGTAGTCTCCAGCTTCGAGTTGATTCGCAACGCAACTCTTCCGGCAGTGAACATCGCTGCAACCACGTACCGGGTCACATCCTTGCTCCAGCCGAACGGATCTCGAGCAAAATCGTCGAGCAATGCTTTCCCTTCCACGGTTCCGTGACGTTTCAGGTAGTCGGTGACGTCGATGACGGCCGGATGGGCCTCGTTGAACGCTCCTCCGCTTCCCCCGGTCAGAAGATTGAGTGGATCATCCGCTGCGGTCAGCGCCGACGCGTTCCGCGCCTTTACCATCTTCTCGGCGGCGGACGTATCAACGGTTACGGCGGCATGTTCGTATCCCCGGTACACCTCTTTGCCCAGCGCACTCACAGCGGTCTCGAGCGCCGAATTGAACGACGAAGCCGCACCCTGTACCGCCACGTCACGCCCTCGATACACTAAGGTTGCACTCGCCGCTGCAATCTTGATCGCATCGGTGATTCGAGCGCGGGCGTGCTTCTCTCGCTCGGCGAGGGAGCGATAGAACTCTTCTTCGTCGGCATCGCGGGTTTTGGAACGCAGATCACGGATCATTCGCGCACTGGCGTAGACGTCCCGAACAGCATCACCGACGGTCCCATCCAGCGCCGCCAGAACTACGATCAGCTTCGCCGCACTCGGTGCCGTTGACGCGTTGATCGCATCGGTCCGCTCATTGTCGAAGCGTGAAGGGTCCACGAAGCGAAGGTCCACGGTCAGTCCGTCGGAACTCGTGGAGATAGTCGTGGGATAGTCACCGAACCGCAGTGAGATTCCCGCCTTGACCTGTTTGTTTGCAAAGATGGTCGCCTTCGGCTGGGAAGGAAGAATGTCGTTGGTGATCACCTCGGAAACAACCTGACGCTGGTCGTGACTGGTCGGTTGAAGCGTGTGCCAGTTGCGCTGCATCTCCGCTGCACGGTCACTCAGGAAGCGGAGGCTTCCCTCAACCTCCTCCAGCGGTATGGTCGTATCCTTCTGCAGCTCGTCGATCGCGGCTTCGATCTTTGCCGTCTGGTCCTGCGCTTCCACCCGATCAACCAGAAGTGCGGTGAGATTCTTTCGCGATAGCGGAAAATCATCCAGCACCTGCATGACCGCGACCGCCTTGGCGACCAGCGTTTCCGTGCTGTCCTTGCCGAACCGCTGTTCGGTCTTGTGAACGGCTTCCACGGTGTGGCGAAACGCAAGTCCGTTGTCCAGGTCCTGGCGCAGTACGTCAAAGAAGTTCACCACGGTAACCAGTGTTCCCAGCGGCTCCTGCGAAAACACCCTTCCCGAGCCAGCGGATACGAGCGTTTCCTGGACCACCTTGATCGCGGAACGTAATCCGGTTCCACCCGTGCTGCGGGCAAGTCGCGCGATGATGTTCATCATCAGATCGAAGTGCTGCGGTAGAAACGGGTAGAGCTCGACAAACCCTTGCCGATCGACCGAGGTGGCGTACCCACGAACCTTCTCCAGACGGGTCAGAACGTTGAGGCGCGAACCGTGCGCGTCAAACAGCGCCTCAAGCTCTGCCTTGGCTGCCGGTTTCTTGCTGAGAAGCCGCCGATGCGTGATCTCCTTGATGTCGTCTGCTTTCAGCTCGATGGTGATAGGAAACCGGTCCTTGAGCTTGAACAGTTTCGGAGAGTTCATGACCCCCACATCGTCGGTCAGTGTCTGTTGCGCGGTCGCGATGACCCAGGCGCGTCCGCGCCCAACCGCTTTCAGATTCTGGGCAAAGCCCTGGAGATTGAGCACCAGTGTATCGTTGGATGCGACGTACTGCCCCGCTTCATCGATGATGAACAGAACCTTCTCCCGGCCGCTGCGGCGAGTGATCAGGTCGAGCATCTCACGCACCTGATCCTGTTCGGAGATCCGGGCGTCGATTTTCAGATTCTGGAATGAACGCTCGTCGGGGAACACCTCCGGGTACATCTTCATTGCGATCTGGGTGGC
>REDM01000202.1 GCA_007693485.1 Spirochaetaceae bacterium | reverse complement strand
GTGTGCCGCCTCGGAGAGGGCCGCGCGCGCGGCGGCCCGATCGGCGTCCGAGAGCCCCTCCGGGTAGTCTCCGGGCAGAGAGATCACCGCAACGTGGTCACCGGCGGCTCGGGCGCCCTCCACCATGCGTCGGTCGTAGAGGGTGCCGCCGGTGAGCCGGTCCAGTGGTCCCGGAAGAATGAGGGTCCACGACAGGGGACGGGTTTGCGTCAACCGACCGCGCCCTCGTAGGAAGCGGAGGCAACGTGGGATTCGTGCAGGGTCACTTTGAGTCCGCCGGAGAAACCGCCGGCGAGCCGCTGCGCCATTTCGTCGAAGATGTGACGCGCAATGAACTCGGTTGTGGTGTTGATGCCGGCAAACTGCGGCAGTTCATCCAGGTTCTGGTAGGCGAGGGGAGAAAGCACCCCGGCGAGCTGCTCGTGCGCCCAGCCGATGTCGACCACCACGTTGTTCTCGTCCAGGTTCTCGCTTCGGAACTCCAGATCCACTACGTAGGTGGCCCCGTGCATCCGCTGCGCCGGGCCAAACATCGCTCCCTGAAAACTGTGGGCGATCATGATGTGATCGCGGACCGTCACTGCGTACACGTTGCCTCCTCAATGATCGAGTGATTCTACGAGAAGTCCACGCTGTGGCACAACACCTCGGGATCGCCGAGGATGGTGGACATGGCTCCCGGGAGCTGTGCGAAGGGGATAGAGCCGGTGAGCAGAACGTCCAGCACGGGATCTGCCAGCAGAGAGACCGCCAGTTCGAGCCGGCGAGAACAGGTCCAGCGCGCCGCGTGGTCCCCGGGGATCCGCCCCACCTGGGAGCCAATCAGCTGCAGGCGGCCGGAGTGGAAGCTCTCACCCAGGGGCAGCGGCACCGGGGTTTCCCCGTACCAGCTGAGCTCGACCACGCGCGCCTCAAGCCCGGCCAGTGCCAGTGCAAACTGCAGCCCGGCGGGCGAGGCGCTCGCGTGAAAGACCAGATCGAAGGCGTCGGCGGCCCGGTGCGAAGCGGCCTCGCGCGCGCTCGGCTCACCGCCGCCCGGCGATTCGACCGGCTTGAACCGCGCGCCAACCGCCTCGGCAACCGAGGCACGACGCGGGTTGCGGTCAAAGGCGGTGACGGCAACCCCGGGGATGCGCGCCGCGAGCCAGGCCACCAGCGCGCCGATCACTCCAAGGCCGATCACCGCAACCCGGTCGCCTACGGCGATGCGGGCGTCCCAGGTGGCGTTGATCGCGGTCTCGACCTGCGCGGCCAGTACGGCTCGCTCGGTAGGTACCGCATCGGGGATGGGCGTGCACGCTTCGGCGGGCACCACGTATCGGTCCTGATGCGGGTAGAGGCAGAAGACCCGGCGCCCGAGCAGGGTATCGGGACCGTGCTCAACGAGACCAACGTTGCAGTAGCCGTATTTGACGGGGAAGGGGAAGTCGCCCTCCATGAAGGGGGCGCGCATCTGAGCGTATTGGCTTTTGGGTACGCGGTTTCGAAAAACCAGGGATTCGGTGCCGCGGCTGATGCCGGTGCGAAGGGTCCGAACGAGAACCTCACCGGCAGCCGGTTGGGGCAGCCGGGAGGATCGAATCTCACCGGCCGCGCGGCCGGTGATCCAGAAGGCGTTCGCCTCAGCCATTCTTCCCCGGTCTGGTGATCGGGATCTTCCTGCTGGATTCGGGCTTTGCCCCTTCCCGCGGTGGAATGGTGACGCGGAGAATTCCGTTGGTGAAGAGGGCGCTCACCTTGTCGCGGTCAAACTTGTCCTCGGGTACGTAGTACTTCTGGTCGCGGAAGCTCTTCAGCTTCAGGCGGCGCTTGAAGTAGTGAGCGTTCTCCGGTGGAACCTCGCCGTCCGGGGCGGTGGCCGACAGCGACAGGTACTCGCCCTGGACCTCCAGCTCGATGTCGCTTTCGCGAAATCCGGCGAGGGCAAACTCCATGACGAGGGTCTTGTCGTCGGTCATGTAGATATTGGCCGGCGGATAGGAGTGGAAGGGGTAGAAGTCCTTCTGGGCGTCCCAGTTGAACCCCTTGCCCCGGGGCGGATACCCCACGTGTTCGCCGAAGGCGCTCTTGAACTCTTCGGCGGCCGAGAAGATCTCGTCCATGATGCTGCTGATGTCGGTGAAATCGCGGTTTTTCATACTCCATTCTCCTGGCGTATGTCCCGGCGCAAGCTGCTGCCGGGGTAGTTCGGTCCCTCATACGAGGCGGCCGTTCACCCTCCCTGCGGAGCGATGATGTGGGTCCGTTCGGCGCCCACCTTCAGTATACCGCGGGCCGGTGCGTTTCGCAAAGCGGCGCTTTCTGGTACCATGCGCGGTACCGTCGGTTCAGTTCGAGGGGCGAAGGAGTGAGCGTGCGAATTTTATTTCTGGGAGAGATCGTTGGTCGAGCCGGGGTCTACTGCGTCAAGACCCTCCTGCCGCAGCTGCGAAGCGAGCTCAACGTCGACTTTGTGGTGGGAAACGGTGACGGAACCACCGGGGGATTCGGGATCGGAAAGAACCACTCCATCTATCTGCGCAAGCTCGGGGTCGATGTCATCACCGGGGGTGACCAGATCTACTACAAAAAAGATATGGTCGAGCACATCAACACCGCTCCCTACATCCTCCGTGCGGCAAACTTCCCCCCGGGGAACCCCGGCCGTGGATGGCGCTATTTTTCGGTGGGCGAAAAGCGTATCGGCGTAGTGAGCCTCCTCGGTCAGGCCGGTTTCGAGCGCGTGCATCTCAGTAATCCTTTCACCTTTCTTCCCGAGATCGTGGATCGCCTCAAGCGGGAAACCGATACCGTGGTGGTTGATTTTCACGCAGTGACCACCGCCGAAAAGTACAGCATGTTCCACCTGTGTGACGGTATGGTGGCCGCGATGATCGGAACCGGCCAGCGCGTCATCACCTCTGACGCGCGCGTCATGCCACACGGCACCGCCGTAATCTGCGACACGGGGCGAACCGGGAGCATCAACAGCGTTGCGGGCCTCGATCCCGAGATAGAGATTCGTCAGTTTCTGACACAGATGCCGGAGCGGTCACAGGAGGCGTGGTCGGGGCTTGCACTGCAGGGAGCGCTCGTCGAAGTGGGCGATGACGGTCGCGCGGTTTCCATAGAGACAGTGAACCGTCCCTGCCCCGATCCACCGGTCGCTCAGGCGGGCGAATCCAGGGATTCCGACACCGAGTAGCCGAACACCTTCGAAAACGCGTCGATCACGGCGTCTTCGGCTTCGGTCATCGGGACCGGCGCGCCGCGGAGCGCCTGCAGCGATGTCTGCCCGCGGTCGGTGATGCCGCAGGGAATGATCCATCCAAAGTGCGACAGTTCTGTGTTCACGTTGAAGGCGAAGCCGTGCATGGTGATGCCGCGCGAAACGGCAATACCAATCGCGGTGATCTTCTCGGAGCCAACCCAGACGCCGCGGTGTTCGGGATCGCGTCCGGCGGTAACATCGTATCGTTCCGCCAGCAGTCGGATAAACACCTCTTCCAGATTCTCAATGAACCGCTTGAGCTTGCGCTGATGATCGTAGAGGTTGGCAATCAGGTAGCCAACCATCTGACCCGGTCCGTGATAGGTGGTTTCGCCGCCGCGGGTGATGCGGTGCACCGAGGCCCCTGCACGGTCCAGCTCTTCGCGGGGGACCAGGATGTCCGCGTCGGTGGCGCTTCTGCCCATGGTGACCACCGGCGGGTGCTCCAGCAGCAGCAGGGTGTCGGAGATGGCCTCGGCGCGCCGTTCCTCCACCAGGGCGAGCTGGAGGTCGAGGCCTTCCTGGTAGCCGATGCGCCCGAGCCGTCGTACCGTCAACGTCACGGTCAGGCCCGCTTGTCGTCGGCGAGCCGACAGATGGTTTCGGCCATGAGGTGCAGGGGAACCTGATGCTGGACGTGCCCCAGGTCGAAGGCTACCTTCGGCATGCCGTAGACCACGCACGAGGCGGCATCCTGCCCAACGGTGATGCCTCCCGCACGATGGATGGTGCCGAGTTCGGCTGCTCCGTCGCGCCCCATGCCCGTCATGATGACCGCCAGGGCCCGACTGCCGTAGTGCTGGGCCACCGACGCAAAGAGCACGTCGGCCGAGGGGCGGTGGCCGTTGCACGGCGCTTCGTCATGGAGGTGGATCACCCCCTCGCTTGCGCGGCGCTCGACCACCAGATGGCGATTGCCCGGCGCGATGAGGATGCGTCCCGGCTGCAGTGCGTCTCCCTCTTCGGCCTCTTTCACCGCGAGCGGACAGATGCGGTCGAGACTCTTGGCAAACTCGAGGGTGAATCCGGCGGGCATGTGCTGTACAACTACGATGGGGACGGCGAGGGAATCGTCGATGGCGGCAAAGACCTTGCGCAGCGCGTTCGGCCCACCGGTGGAAATGCCGATCGCGATGATCTCGGTCGTGCCGGACGGCGCAACGGGCTTCGCCGGAGCGCCCGGACTTGCGGGTGCGGCCGGATCTGTTGGTGTCGCCGGCGGCGTTGGCGGCTTCGGCGGAGGGGCTTCGCTGGAGCGAGCGGCCGACTCGGCGCCGCCACCCGTTCGTCCTTTGCGGCGGCGGTATTCGGTGCCGTAGCCGCGCACCATCTCCGTCAGCTGTCCCGCCACGGTGTGGATGTCCTCGGATACCGGTCCGGACGGTTTCAGCAGGAAGTCGGAAGCTCCCAGCGAAAGCGCGTCCATCGTTACGCGGGCGCCCTTCTGCGCAATCGACGAGAGCACCACCACGGGAATATCGATTCCCCGTTTGCGCCGTTCTTCCAGGAACTCAAGGCCGTTCATCTGCGGCATCTCGATGTCGAGAATGATCACGTCGGGATGGAGCCGCTCGAGTTTCTGGAGGGCGAAGTTGCCGTTCATCGCCTTGCCCGCAACCACCATGCCGGGCGTGCCGTCGATAATCCGGGAGATGAGATTTCGCATCAGGGCCGAGTCGTCGACCACGAGAACGGAGATGATGTCCTGGCTCACTTCGGTGTTCCTGCCTGATTTTTTCGGTAGATGCACGCCCAGTCGGTTTTGAGAAACTCAAACCGGGTGTTCATCCCGAAGAGTGACTCGGAGTGACCGATGAAGAGAAACGAGTGCGGTGCCATCGAATCCCAGAATCGTTCCACACTCGCCTTCTGCGCCGCCTCGTCAAAGTAGATCAGCACGTTTCGACAAAACACCACGTCGAGGTTTCGCAATCCGCTGTCGTTCTTCAGGTTGTGGTAATCGAACCGAACCAGCTTGCGAATCTCATCGTTGACCTGGTAGCCGTTGCCGGTGCGGGTGAAGTACTTCTTGAGGTAGTGATCGCTGACGCCGGCAATCCGGTTGTCGCCGTAAAACGCCTCCTTGCCGACCATCAACGACTTGAGGCTGATGTCGGAGGCAACCACTTCCACATCGAGCCCCGACGGAAGCAGTTCACGCGCCAGCATGGCGATGGTGTAGGGCTCTTCACCGGTGGAGCAGCCGGCGCTCCAGATGCGGATGCGCGAATCGCCGCTCGCCCGCTTGGTCTTGATGAGGTCCGGAACGACATAGTACTCGAAGGTTTCCATGTGGGCGGTGTTTCGAAAGAACCGCGTCAGGTTGGTGGTCACCGAATCGAGCAGGATCTTCAGTTCTTCGGCATTCGCAGTGATGGAGCGATAGTAGGTCATCACGTCGGGAAGCCCGGAGACACGAAGGCGTTCCTTGAGCCGGCTCTCGAGGATGGTCCTGTTCGAGCTCGAGAAGTGGATGCCACTCTCGTTGTAGATCAAGTCACGAAACTGTTCAAAGCTGTCATCGCTCAGGAAATCTGACATACCCCGCCACGTACACGTTTAGATATAGTGTATGTTTTTTAATCGAGCGCTGTCAATCGTGAAATTCACGAAGGCGAGTGCTATATTTGGGGTCGGCATGAAAGACGAATACTACCGTTTCGCCGTGCGTGGCGTATCGCTCGAACGGGCGACGGGGCGCTGCCGGTTACTGCTCGATTCGCGCGAGGTGGGGGATACCCTGTCAATCGATGTTGCGCCCCACAAGGCCGGCGAGATCATCCTGCGTGCGAACGGAATGGAAGCCGACCCCGACGATCTGCTCGATCTCTTTTTTCGCGCCCACAGCTTTCGGCCCATGTACGTTCAGATCGGCGGACCGGAAATAGATCACCGTCACGCCCAGCTTCACTACCGCGAACGAGCACGTCGGTACCAACTCGATCTTTCCGCTGAACAAGCGGTACCCTTCGCGGCGCGCATGGGTGTGCCGGTCTTTGTCCACAGCAGAGCGGTCGCACCGTGGGCCCTGCAACCCGGGGTGTCAACCGCCCGTCATGAAGTGCTTCCCGTACCCGCTTCTGCCTGAATCATTGACACGGCATACCGTGAATCGGGATAATTAAGCCCCATGAGAAAGTACATATTTGTATCCGGCGGCGTCTGCTCCAGCTTGGGAAAGGGCATCGCGGCGGCGTCGTTGGGAAGTCTCATGGAGTGTCGCGGACTCAACGTCCGCATGGTGAAAATCGACCCGTACATCAACGTCGACGCCGGCACCATGAGCCCCTATCAGCACGGCGAGGTCTACGTCACCGACGACGGAGCGGAGACCGACCTCGATCTCGGGAACTACGCGCGCTACACTCAGTCGCCGCTTAGTCGGGCCAACTCCATCACCACCGGCCAGATCTACCAGGAAGTGATCCAGCGCGAGCGCGAGGGGCGCTACCTTGGGCGCACCGTCCAGGTTATTCCCCACATTACCGATCGCATCAAGCAGCGAATCTCCATGATCGGTGAGCAGCCCGACGCAGACGTGACCATCGTCGAGGTGGGCGGAACGGTGGGCGACATCGAATCGGTACCGTTCCTGGAAGCCGGGCGGCAGATGGTCCACGAACTCGGTCACGAGAACGTCATCTTTGTCCATCTGACCCTTGTTCCCGAAACCGCCGGCGGCGAGCTCAAGACCAAGCCGACCCAGCACTCCGTCAAGGAGATGCGTGAGATCGGGGTGCAGCCCGATGTGCTGCTTTGTCGCGCGTCGGTCCCCCTCGATGAGGATCTTCGTCGAAAGATCGCCCTCTTCACCAACGTGGAGGTTGATGCGGTCATCTCCGCCAGCGACGTCGAAACCACCATCTACGAGATTCCACTCATCTTTCACCGGCAGAAGCTCGATGAGATCGTGCTGAAAAAGCTGCACCTCGAGGCGGGTCCGGTTGATCTCAGTGAGTGGGAGCACGTGGTGCGGGTCATGCGTGATGCCGATCGCACCATCACCATCGCCGTGGTCGGGAAGTACATCGACCTCAACGACTCCTACAAGTCGGTCGACGAAGCGCTCTTTCACGGAGGCATTGCCAACGACGTGCGGGTGGAACTTCGCAAGGTCGACTCGGAGAAGCTTGAGAAGCTGGACAGCCTTGACGCGGTGTTCGCGGGAGTTGACGCGATTCTTGTGCCCGGTGGATTCGGCAGTCGGGGCATCAACGGGATGGTGCAGGTTGCCAACTACGCCCGCACCCGCAGGATCCCCTACCTGGGCATCTGCCTCGGAATGCAGGTCATGGTCATCGAGTACGCTCGGTCGGTCCTCGGTCTCGTCGATGCCGACAGCACCGAGTTTGCGCCGGAGACCGAACACCCGGTGGTCAGCCTGCTCGAGGACCAGGTCAACGTAAAAATGTACGGTGGTACGATGCGGCTCGGGAGCAACGAGTCAAAGCTGTTGCCCGGTACTACAATCCGTGAGGTATACGGCGCGGAGATGATCGAAGAGCGTCACCGCCATCGCTACGAGTTCTCCAACTCCTACCGTGAACAGCTGAACGACGCCGGCCTGCTCATCACGGCGGTTACCGCAGATGACTCGCTCGTGGAGTCGGTTGAGTGGAAGGGCCACCCGTGGGGCATCGGGGTTCAGTTTCACCCCGAGTTCAAATCCAAACCCTTTGCCGCTCATCCACTCTTTGCCGGGTTTGTCGCAGCCGCCTGTGCGCACGGGGGCTCCGCCGAGGAGGCGGACGGAAGCTGAGCATGAGGCTCCTTCTGCTGCTGATTTTCGTGGGCTGCATCTCCTGCAGCCTCGATTACCGGCCCGCACAGGTCGGCGAGGATCGCTCGGATCAGATCCCCGAGACCGTGATGGTGCAGGCACGGATGGTGATCGTGCGCAGCGAGGCGCGACGCTTTCAGGTCTCCGCCGGGCGGGTGGAGTCGTACCCACGGCGGCAGCGGCAGGAGTTTACCACCTTCGAGTTTCGTGAGTTTGACGCCGATGGAGAGCTGCTCAGTTCCGGTCGCGCCGACTTCGCCGTGTACCACACCGACAGCGACAACGTGGAGCTCGCGGGCAACATCGCTTTTTACTCCACCGCTCAGGAGGCTCGCATTGTTGCCGACGCCCTCTTCTGGAACGATGCCGAACGGCTGCTCACCGGGGAGCCCGACGCCCTGGTCCGCCTCGAACGTGACGGCGGCACCGTGGTGGAAGGAATTGGCTTCAGCGCCGACATGCGCACCAGTACCATGGAGTTCGCCCGGCAGGTGAGCGGCAGGCTGGTAACCGATGAGTAGTCTCACGGCACACGGGATTCAGCGAGCTCCCCGTATCCGGTGCGTGCTGCTCGGTATCGTGGTCGCGCTGATGGTGTCGGCTCCCGCGCTCGGCGCGTCTACCTTTACGTTCTCGGGTGACCGCACGTCTATCGTCTTTGCCGCAGGCAGGGAGCGCACCCTGCTGGTGGGCAACGCACGAATCGTCTCCGAAGACACCGAGATCGAGGCGCAGGAAATTGAAATCTACGGCGACGACTTTCGGTTTGCGGTTGCCCGGGGCGCGGTTCGCGTGATCGACCGCGAGCAGGATATCGTGCTCACGGCGGATCGCCTGCTCTACGACCGCATCGAGCGGATCACGCGTGCCGAAGGCAACGCGGTGATGGAAGACCGTCGCAACGAGACCGTCGTCAAAGGGGCCCTGCTGGAAAACCGGGGCCGCGAGAACCTTACCATCATTCAGGTAGGGGTGCGCATTCTGGGTGAGGATCTCACCACCCGCAGCGAGTTCGCGCGTTACCGGCGCGACCAGAACATCCTCGAGTTGTCGGGGTTGCCGGTGGTCTTCTGGCGAGGCGATGAGTATCGCGCCTCGCGGATTGTCATCGACATCGACCGCGACGAAATCACGCTGCAGGGAGCCGTGCGCGGCACCATTACCACCTCCGACGAGGCGTCTGAGGGTGCGTCGAACAGGGCTGCGGATGAGTAGCTCAGCTGACGAGCGACCCACGGGAATCCCGGCTGGTGCGGTGACGTTGGGCGTGCGCGACCTGCAGAAACGCTACGGGCGAAAGCTGGTGGTGAAGGGTGTCTCGTTCGATATGCACCAGTCGGAGGTGGTCGGGTTTCTGGGGCCCAACGGCGCCGGCAAAACCACCGTGTTCTACATGATCGTCGGCTTCATTCGGCCCAACGCGGGGCGTATCCTGTTGGGGGGGCAGACGATTACCGACTGGCCCATGTACCGTCGCGCCCGCCTCGGCATCTCCTACCTGGCGCAGGAGCCCTCGGTATTCCGCAAGCTCTCCGTGGAAGACAACGTGATGGCGGTCCTGGAGACCCGCGCAGACCTTACGCGCGGTCAGAAGCGGGAGCGACTCGAGTTTCTGCTTGCGGAACTGGGGATCGAGGCGGTAGCCCGGCAGAAGGCGTACACCCTTTCGGGCGGTGAGCGACGCCGCACGGAGATCGCGCGCGCCCTCGCCATCGAGCCAAAATTCCTTCTGCTGGACGAACCGTTTGCGGGAATCGACCCGATTGCCGTCTACGAGATCAAGACCATCATCCAGTCGCTCTCGCGGCAGGGCATTGGAGTGCTGCTCACCGATCACAACGTACGCGATACCCTGGAGATCACCCATCGTTCCTACATCATCAAGGACGGCGAGATCGTGGTTGCCGGAAGCCGCGATGAGGTGATGCGCAACGAGCTCGCGCGGAAGGTCTATCTCGGCGAAGAGTTCCGCATCTGACCATCCAGAAACGAGGCTTCATCTGATCGATGTTCCTGCAATCGGAGTGTTTCCAAGATTGACAAAGGGGGACCCCTGCTACAATATGAATGGAGCGGGGAACCTTTGCAGTATCAGAAACCGGCACTCGTACAGGAACAGCGCCTCAAACTCAGTCCGCAGCTCTTTCAGAGCATTCAGCTCATGGCGCTTCCCATTCAGGATCTCCGTACCCGCATCCAGGAAGAACTGGAGGCCAATCCCGCTCTGGATCTGGTAGAAGAGAAGGCGACCCTCTCGCTCGACGACGTTGATCAAAAAAAAGCCGATGAATTTGAGATATTTGAGAACAGCTCCGATCCCGGTTTTACGACGGGCGGCTACGACGACGAGGCCGGGGACGCCAAGCGCAAGTTCATGGAGGGAGCCCTCTCCCGTCCCGAATCGCTGCACGAGCATCTGCTCTGGCAGTTACGGGTTCAGCCGATCGATCCCGAGAACTTTGCCGTGGGCGAGCTGCTGATCAACAATCTCGATCGCAACGGTTTTCACATCGAGGACCCAACGCTTCTCGTCGGACCGGACCGGGAGGCCCTGCTCGGCCCCATGATGCAGATGATCCGACGGTTTGACCCGTTTGGCACCTGCGTATCCGACTATCGTGAGTCGCTCGTCGTTCAGGCGGAGATGGCAGACGGGATGCCGCCGGTCGCAATTCCGATTATTCGCGACTATCTGGAGCTGCTCGATCGCGGCAAGTACACCGAGATTGCAAAAAAACTCAAGGTCGACGAAGACGCGGTGACCGAGGCGCTGACGGCAATTCGCCGGCTGACGCCCTTCCCCGGTCGGGAGTTCTCGTCCGACACGCCCACCTACGTCATCCCCGACCTGCTGGTCACGGTTCGTGACGGGCAGGTGGTGATCTTCATCAACGATGAGGAGATTCCGGTTCTCGGCATCAATCCCTTTTTCGCCGGGATCAATCAGCCGCGGGCATCGAAGAACGGCAGCTCCGCGGCTGCGGGCAAGAAGCCGCCGGATGCGGACGGTGCCTCCGCGGAGGAGACGGCGCCCGCCGATCAGCCGGTTGTGGCCGACAAGAGCGTAAAACGGTTTGTCAACCAGACTGTTCGCGACGCTCGCTGGTTCATCCACAGTATTCATCAGCGCAACCAGACGCTGCTCAAGGTGTCGCGGGCGATTGTCGAGTTCCAGCGGGACTTTTTTGTTCGCGGACCCAAGGCGCTGGTGCCGCTGACGCTCAAGGATATTGCCGGGGAGGTTGGGGTGCACGAGGCAACGGTGTCTCGCATCACCACCAGCAAGTACGTGCAGACCGAGTGGGGGATCTTCGAGCTCAAGTACTTCTTCTCCAACTCGATCTCGGGGGCCGGGTCAACCGGTTCGCGATTTTCCAAGGAGGCCGTAAAGCAGATCATCAAGGAGATCCTCGCAGAGCAGGCGGGGTCAGGAAAGGCGCTGTCCGATCAGCGCATATCGGAACTGCTGAGTAAGCGGGGAATCGATATTGCGCGCCGAACGGTGGCGAAGTATCGCAACGAGCTGGATATCAGCTCTTCGTACGAACGATAGCAAAGAGCGGGAGGAAGGTGTATGCATCTACAAGTCCAGGCGGTTCACTTCGATCTGAGAGACGAGACGCGCGAGTACATCGATGAAAAGCTTCAGAAGATCGATTACGCGAAGGATATGATCGTTGACCTCGAGTTCATTCTGGTGCGGGAAACACACGAGTTCGAACTCGAGGTCAAGACCCACTTCCGCTGGGGGCTTTCGCACGTGATCAAGCACAAATCCTTCGATCTCCATCCGGGACTTGAGGTCCTCATCTCCAAGCTGGAAAAGAAAGTCCGCAAGGAGAAGGAAAAGATCAAAGAGCACAAATGATCAAGAGTTTTACCGTCCTCGACCTGCTCGATCTCGATCTCAAAGAGCACGACGCCCTCGATCTGCACTGCATTGGGGGCCGTCCGGGGTTGACGCGTGATATCCGGGTTCCCGACATCAACCGACCCGGACTCGCGTTGAACGGGTTTTTTGACAACTTCGGCGAGGATCGAATCCAGGTCTTCGGCCGTGGCGAGACGGCATACCTGCAGGAACTCGAGGAAGCGGGGCGGACCGAGGTGTTTGCCGAGTACTTCCAGCACCAGATGCCCTGCGTGCTCTTCACCCACGGGCTCGATCCCACGCCCGCGTTCTTCACCCAGGCCGAACAGTCGCACACGCCGGTACTCAAGACCGATCTTCCCTCTTCGGAACTCTCGAGTCGCCTCATGCGCGCGCTCTCCAACGTCTTTGCCGCGGTGGAAACCATCCACGGGGTTCTGGTGGAGGTCTTTGGCATCGGAGTACTGATCCTTGGAGACAGCGGGGTTGGAAAAAGCGAGACCGCCCTCGAGCTCGTTGAGCGCGGTCACCGGCTGGTCGCGGACGATGCCGTGGAGATCCGCTGTATCGCGGGAAACATCCTCCTGGGCCAGGGTGCAAACCGCGCGCTCGGGCATCACATGGAGATCCGCGGACTCGGCATCATCAACATCACCCACCTCTTTGGGGTTGGTGCGATCCGGGAGAACAAACAGATTCAGCTGGTCGTCTGCCTCGAGTACTGGGACTCCAACAAGGAGTACGATCGCATTGGAGCGGAGGACCGGACGCGGGAGATTCTTGGCGTCAAGGTGCCGATCCTGGAAATCCCGGTGAAGCCGGGACGCAACATTCCGATCATTATCGAAACGGCCGCCCGTAACGAGCGGCTCAAAAAGATGGGGTACTACTCCGCGCGCGAGTTCAACCAGAGCGTGCTCAAGTGGCTCGAAAGCGAGAACGCGCGGAGTCGGTACGTCCAGAACAGCCACGAGGAACACCATGATTGAACGCGACGTCACGGTCACCAACCGCGCGGGAATCCACGCTCGTCCCGCAGCCCTGATCGTGCAGACCGCCGCCAAGTACCAATCGCAGATCATGTTCACCAAGGATGGTGAAGAGATCAACGCAAAGTCCATTATGGGCATCATCACCCTGGGTGCGGCGTATCAGGCGGTGATCACGATTCGCGCGGAAGGCTCCGATGAGCAGGATGCGGTTGATGCGCTTGCAACGCTGTTTGATAAGCGCTTCGAGGAGGAGTAGCCGGATCCCGGCCCTGGCCGCGATTCTGCTGAGTGTCTCCGTACCAGTGGCCGCACAGCGCGCGGAAGTGCGTGCCGTGATAGCGCCGCGCGCCGTGTCGGTAGACGTCCTCCTGATACACGACGGCACCGCCGTGATCGAGGCTCTTGAGTCGGGCATGCGATCGGAGGTCGCGTTTGAGATCCGGCTCTACCGGCCGCTTGACGGGCTTGCCGGACTGCTCGGTGATCAACTGGTCGCGGAATACCACCCGAGCTTCATCGCGTTTCGCGACCGGTTTACCCGCGAGTACGTGATCGAGTCGCCGGTTGGGGCTCAGCGCCGCTTTGCATCCCGCGATGAGTTCCTGCGAGAGTTCTTTGCCATTCGCTCCTTTGCCATACCCACCGGAGCAATTCCCGAGATCAACGAACACTACGTCCTCTGCCGCGTCGAGTTGCGCCCGGTCAAGCTGGTTCCGGCCCTTCGTCTGCTGGAAGCACTCCGTCCCGGGGAGACAATCGCGACGCCGTGGGAACGGCTCGATTTGTACCGTCTCGATTCGGCAGGCGGCAAACCGGTGCGATCCGGAGGCACACCGTGAAACGGCGCTTTGCCGCGGGGGTCTCAACGTCCGGGTTTGTCAGCGTTGTTTTGCTCTATCTCTTTCTCGTGGTGCTGGTGCTCGTCTTCGCCGGACAGTTGCTCTCAGACATCACCATAGCCGGCACCCCAACCGGCCGGCTCATCATCGTCCTGGCGGTATCGTTCCCCCTTTTCCTGCTGGTGACCATTGTCATCAACATCGTGCGGTTGGTTCGCGATCGCCGCCGCGGTTCGCCGGGTGCGTCACTACGGCTGCGGATTCTCTCGTTCTTTGTCTTTGTAGTAGTGCTTGCGTCGGCGCCGCAGGGCATTCTGGCGCTCAACTTCATCAACAGCGCCATGGGCTCCCTGTTCTCCGCTCCCACCGGCGACGCGCTGCGTGGAGGACTCGACATCGCCCTCGATTACTACGACGAGCGGGTGGCGGTGCTGGAGCGCTTTGTCACGGGCTCGCTCTTTGCAGGTGTTCTGCGGGATGCCGAGATCAACCCGCAGCGCGCCTGGAATTCCATATCCACCCTGCGTCCCGAGATCGACGGGTTTCAGGTGTTTGACCGGGACCTCAACGAACTCTTCGCCGCCGGCAACGAGCGAACCTGGCTGCGGCCCACCCAGGCCCGCCTGGGGCGCGAGGGACACGTGGTGCGCGAGCGCTCCGAGGACGACAGCTTCCTGCGGGTGCGCGTCAGTCATCCCGGGCGCACCGGCGAGATTCTGGTGGTACTCACCATGCTCCTGCCCGACGGATTCGACGAGCGCGCCCAGGCCATCACCTCGGCCATAGAGACCTTCGCCCAAGTGGAACAGATGCAGGGCGCCCTGCTGCAGGCGGTTGCCCTCTTTTTCGGCCTGTTCTCGTTTCCACTCTTTCTTCTGGCCATTCTGGTAAGTGTGCTGCTGAGCGAGGAGATTACCCGACCCATCATCAACCTGGAAGAAGCTACCCGGCGGGTGGCTGAGGGCGATTACTCGTTTCGAATACTCACTCGATCGACCGATGACCTCGGCCTGCTGGTCAATTCGTTCAACGATATGGTTTCCGAGCTCGAACGGTCCCGCAAGAAAATTCTCCAGACCGAAAAGGTTGCCGCGTGGCAGGAGATCGCTCAGCGACTTGCGCACGAGATCAAAAACCCGTTGACCCCAATCAAGCTCTCCGCCGAGCGCGTACTGAAGAAGTTCCGGAACGACGCCGAGGACTTTCCGGTGGTGCTTGAGTCGGCGATCTCCTCGATCATCACCGAGGTGGATGGTCTGAACGCCCTGCTCAGCGAGTTTCGCAACTTCTCCCGGCTACCCGATCCGGTTCCGCAGCGGGTGTCTCTCAAGGCCCTGGTCACCGAGGTGGTCACTACCTACGCCACTTGGCCCGACCTGGTCATCCACACCGCTCATCTGGGCGACGACATCGAGGTGATCGTCGATCCCGGCCAGATCAAGCAGGTTCTTGCCAACCTCTTCACTAACGCCACCGAGGCGATGAGCGGGGCAGGTGAAATTGTCGTGCGGGCCGACCTTGTCAAGAAGGGGAACAGTATGTACTGTAGGATTCAGGTTCAGGATACCGGGCCGGGGATCGACGTTGCCAGTCACGACAAGGTGTTCAATCCCTACTATACCACCAAGCGGCACGGAACCGGATTAGGTCTGTCCATCGTCGAGCGGATTGTGTTCGACCATCGGGGACAGATCTGGTTTGAAACCCAGCCGGGAGCCGGAACAACCTTCTTCATCGACCTGCCGGTGGACGAGACATCATGAGCAAGATACTGGTTATCGACGACGAACAGGGAATCCGCGAAGTACTCACCGGCATTCTGGATGACGAGGGGTACACCGTCTTCACCGCAGAGGACGGTATCGATGGACTCACGCTTCTGAAAAGCGAACCGATTGACCTGGTGCTGCTTGATGTATGGCTTCCCAACATGGGCGGCATCGACGTGCTCAAACAGATCAAGGAAACCTACCCCGAAATCGAAGTCATCATCATCTCCGGCCACGGCAATATCGACCTTGCGGTGAAAGCGGTGAAGCTCGGTGCCTTCGACTTCATGGAAAAGCCGCTGAGCCTCGAGCGGGTGGTCACCGTCGTGCGCAACGCCATCCAGATGGAGAATCTTCGTCGCGAAAACCGCCTGCTGCGCAACTCGATACTGCAGAATGACGAGATTCTCGGCGAGACCGATGCCATCCGCCGCATCCGCGAGATTATCGCACAGAGCGCCGCCACCGATTCGCGCATCCTCATCACCGGAGAGAATGGAACCGGCAAGGAGCTGGTAGCGCGGGAGATTCACCGCAGAAGCCGCCGCGCCCGGTCTCCGTTCATCGAGGTAAACTGCGCGGCAATACCCGACAACCTCATCGAGAGCGAGCTCTTCGGGCACGAGAAGGGCTCCTTCACCGGAGCGGTTGCCCGCCGTCGCGGCAAGTTTGAACTCGCCGATCGCGGCACCCTGTTCCTGGACGAAGTGGCCGACATGTCGCTCTCGGCGCAGGCGAAGGTGCTGCGCGCGATCCAGGAGATGAAGTTCGAGCGGGTTGGTGGAGAAGAGTCAATCAGCGTCGATGTGCGGCTCATCGCGGCGACCAACAAGAACATTCAGCAGCAGATCGCGGACGGGGCTTTTCGAGAAGACCTGTTTTTTCGGCTCAACGTCATTCCCATCCACGTTCCGCCGCTGCGCGAACGAAGCGAGGACCTTCCCCTGCTGATCGAGCATTTTCTCTCGGTGTTTCGCAATCCGCCGGATGGACCCGCGAAGCGCGTCGATTCCCGGGGAATGGCAGCGCTCCAGGACCACGATTGGCCGGGCAACATTCGGGAATTGAAAAACTTTGTAGAACGGGTTACCATCATGACCGATGAGGAGGTGATAACCGCCGACCTCATTCGACATTTCCTGGGTGAAGCGATGCCACGGAGGCGGGCCTCCGATTTCGACGAATATCAGGAGATGGGATTGAACGAGGCGAAGGACTCGTTCGAGAAGCGGTACATCATGCAGAAGCTGGAAGAGAACGGCAACAATATCTCTCGGACTGCTGAGGCAATGGGGATCTACCCCAGCAATCTGCATGGCAAGATCCGGAAATTCGGAATCAAGATCGAAAAATGAAATCGATTACCCGCAGACAACGTGAAGTCCTCGACTACATCAAATCGTACGTTGCCACACACCGATTTCCGCCCACCATTCGCGAGATCTCAGAGAACTTCACCATTTCCGTAAAGGGCGCCTACGACCACGTCAAGGCGCTGGAGAAAAAGCAGTTCCTCCAGCTGAACAACCACCGATCACGGACGATCGAGGTTCTGGAAGACGACGTCGCGGGCGATGAAGTCATCGACATACCCATTCTAGGCAACGTCGCCGCGGGTGCTCCGCTCTTCGCCGACGAGAATTACGATGGCTCGGTGAAACTCCCGCGCGACTTTGTGCGGTCCGGGCGTCACTTCGCGCTCTACGTGCAGGGCGACAGCATGACCGGGGCAGGGATCTGCGACGGCGACGTTGCGGTCTTTCGAGAGCAGCCGGTGGCCAACAACGGTGACATCGTGGTTGCCATGGTTGACGAGGCGGTTACGCTGAAGCGCTTCTTCAAGGAGAAGAACCGCGTCAAGCTTCAGGCGGAAAACCCCAACTACCCGGCACTCTACACTCAGGACGTTCGCATTCTTGGCAAACTCGCCCACCTCATTCGAAGTTACGCGTAGGTAGCCCCGTGCTTGCGGTTCATCTGCTGCTCGGTCCTGAAGAGGGAGAAAAGGCTGCGCACATCGAGCGGCTGCTGGAGATTGTCAAGAAACAGGCCGGTGGAGAACCCGAGGTCCACACGCGCTACGTGTTTGAGACCTCGGCCTCCGACGTCGTGCGGCTGCTGCGCAACGGGTCCCTTTTTCACCCGCACGTGGTCGTGATCTACGCCGGCGTTGACGAGGTAAAGAAAAAGGAAGAGACTGCCGTGCTTGCGGACTACATCGCGAAGCCGGCTCCCGAGGCGACCCTCATCCTCACTGCCGATTCGCCGAAGGTGGACGGAGCGTGGACCAGGAAGATTCCCGCCGACGCACGCAAGATTTTCTGGGAGATGTTCGACAACCAGAAGCAGGCGTGGGTCGTCAACGCCTTCCGCCGACTTGGCGTCACCATCGATGCCGATGCGGCCGACCTCCTGCTCGACATGGTAGAAAACACCACGCGGGAACTGCGCGTCGTTGTCGAGCGGCTCTGCGGCTTCGTGGGCCGCGGCGGAACGGTGACCGTTACCGAACTCGAGCAATTTCTCGCGCACACCAAGGAAGAGAGCGCCTTCTCGCTCTTTGACGAAATCGCCGAGGGCACGCTTGAATCAGCCCTCGAGGTCTGTCAGGCCCTGCTGATGTCGCACGATGCCAATCCTACCGGCGTTCTCGCCGGTCTGGTGTGGCAGTTCAAGCGACTGCACGCCTACGCCCAACTGCTCGATCAGCACTTCAGTCCAACCGACGCCTTTACCCGCCTGGGCATCCGCAGCAAACGCAATCAGCACACCGTTGTGGTTGCCGTCAAGCGGTATCCGCTCCCCGCGCTCGAGGCAATTCTCGCCCGTGCCGTGGAGTATGAAGCGCTCTTTCGGTCGGTGGGAACGGCTCAGCACCGCGGACTCCTGCAGCAGTTTCTCTTCACGGTGATCGTTCGCCGCGGGGCGGCTCATCTTCCGGCTTCGGTGGTCTACGGTAGCTGACCGTCGGAGTTTCCGCCGCCACCTCCGGTAATTCGTCAGCCGCCTCGTCAGAGGCTTCTTCGGCGCGCACCCCCGCGAGCGTGCGGATCTGTTCCACCGTATCCCGCGGAATGCCTCCCCGTTCGACCACCACGTCGACCGGCGCGTCGGCGATCGCTTCCAGCGAGCCAAAGGTGCGCAGCAGCTGTGCGCTGCGCTTCGGTCCGATGCCGGGAACCCGCTCGAGAAGCGATCGCGATACATCCTTGCTTTGGAGATCTGCCCGGAACGTGGTGGCAAAGCGGTGCGCCTCGTCGCGCACGTACTGCAGCAACTGCAACGGAGGCGATCCTTCGGGAAGGGTGAGGGGGTCGCTGCGCCCGGGGACAAAGATCTCCTCGAGTTTTTTCGCCAGGCCGACCATCGGGGTTGTTCCGATGCCGAGCCCTTCGAGGATTTCCTGCGCTGCGTTGAGCTGTCCCTTCCCGCCGTCGATCAGAATCAGGTCGGGACGGGGGAGGTTCTCGTTGAGCACACGCTGATACCGGCGGGCGATCACCTCGCGCATCGCCTCGAAGTCGTCGATCCGGCCGTCGAGCGAACGAATGTGGTAGCGCCGGTACTGGGCCCGGTCGGGCACCCCATTGGAGAAACTCACCATCGAGGCGACGGTGAAGCGGCCACCGATGTGCGCGATATCAAAACCTTCGACGCGCAGCGGCGGACCGGCGAGTCCGAGCACCGCGGCAAGATCGAGCAGGGCGGGAAGGTTGCCCGTCTCGCGTTTGCGCCGGGCGAGATCCTGCACGGCGTTCTCCCTGGCCATGCCGAGAACCGAGGCGTCGCGCCCCGTGTCGGGAAACTCGATGGCGACCTCTGCGCCGTGTTCCTGTCGGAAATAGTGAGCAAGGTCGTCCACCGGCAGGGGGATGGGCAGGTAGAGACGGGCCGGCACGGCGCGCTTGGTATCGTAATAGCGCACCACGAACTGCTCAAGATCCTCTTCTTCCGAGCCAAAGACCGAGGCACGATAGACATCGCTCGCGAGCAGTTTTCCTGACCGCATCTGAAAGACCACGAAGGTACACATGTCCGTCTCCGACGCGAACGCGATGTAGTCTCGGACGTCGGGATCGAAGTCCACCACCTGCTGGTCGGTCTCGAGGGTGTCGATGGCGCGAATCAGGTCGCGACACTCGGCCGCCTTCTCAAACCGCAGTTCCCCGGAGGCCGCCTCCATATCGAGGCGCAGTCGCTCGCGGACCTCAGCGGTCTCGCCGGAGAGCAGGCCGCGCACCCCGGCAACGTGCTCGAGGTAGGCCTCCCGGGTGATCCTGCCTGCGCAGGGCGCCGAGCAGCGTCCGATGTGGTGGTAGAGGCAGGGGTGGTCGCGCGTGCGGATGTGGCCGCGACACTTACGCAGCGGGTAGAGCCGCTCGATGAGATCGAGGTATCGCTCGATGCTGTTAATGTTGGGGAACGGACCGTAGTAGTTTGAACCGTCCTGCACGATGGTTCGCGTGCGGAAGACCCGGGGATACGGCTCGTTGGTAACGCGAATCACCGGATAGGTCTTGCCGTCTTTGAGGTTGATGTTGTAGCGCGGTGACCAGCGCTTGATGAGGTTGTTTTCCAGCAGCAGCGCTTCACTTTCGGTACGGGTGACGACGTAGTCGATTCGGTCGACTCGCTGCACCAGAATCGCGGTCTTCGGATCTTTTCGTCCCGAAAAGTACGATGAGACGCGCGCTTTGAGATTTTTTGCCTTCCCTACGTATATAATAATGTCGTTGGCGTCTTTCATCAGGTAGACACCACTTCGGGTAGGAAGGTTTCTGATGGTGTCTCGGAGCGATGAGGCCGGGGTTGTGCCGTGTTCCATACGTGCCGATGATAATGTACAGAAGAATGGAGAAAAAAGGAATAACCATCGCGGTCACTCTCGCTCTCCTCGCCGTCTCGGGACTCTCCGCGCTCGAAGAACGCGTGCAGGTTGGTGGCGAGGCCGGTTGGGACGGACGCCTCCTCGTTGAGCATAATCTCGTGCGTCGGCCCGGGTTTCGAGGCCGGCACGATCTCTACCTTCGCGATGCGCGGGAGCCGGTGAGAGAAACGACCGATCTCTTGCTCACCTTTGATTCCCTTCCCTTACGCGACGAAGCGGGCCGCTACCGCGTACACGCCTCGGCTCCGGAGATCAGCAACAATCTGCGGCGAATCGGTGCGGCGTCAGCGCTGTTCCGCGCCGGCCGCGGCAGCATCGAGCTTGAGCCGCTGTCGGTTCCGGGGCAGGCTGCGATGTTCACTCCGGGAACCTTTCAGCAATCGTTCGACATCTCGTTCTGGCTCTCCCCTTCGCTCTTGCAGGATGGGGAAGAACTCATCGCCTGGGATGGCTCGCTCCGACGGGCCGGACGAATCGAGTCGCAGCGGCTTCGGGTCACCGTCGAGAACCGCCGACTGGAGTGGGAGTTTGCCAACCTCTTCATCGATCCGGCGGGCTCCCAGCCGGTGATCCGGATCACCAGTTTTGCCGGTCTGGTACCCCGTCGCTGGCAGCACCACCGACTGCGCTACGACGGCATCACCGGTCGCCTTGAATACCTGGTAGACGATGTTCCCGAAGGCTTCACCTACGCGACCAGCACCGGGGATTCCCGTGGAGACCTCTTCGCCGCGTATATCGGGGAGCTCGGTCGAGGACGGTTGCGCGTGGGGACCGGGTTCTCCGGTGCGATGGACGAGTTTCGAATTTCCCACCTTCCGCGCCTTCCCCGCATCGATCCGTTGATCGCTCCCGTGCGTCAGGAGCCGGGACGTTTCGAAACCACGCCAATTCCGCTCGGACCGCGCCCCGCGCGCGTCCTCGCCATCGACGCGGTGGCCCAGACACCGGGTGACAGCGATCTGGCGTACTTTTATCGTGTGGGTAACGCGATTACGGCAGCCGAAGGACTCGACGACCCGTGGGTGCCGTTTGCCCCGGGAGCGGATCTTGGTGCTTCGGCCACCGGGAGGTATCTCCAGGTTCGTGTCGATTTCCTTCCCGCCGGAACCGCGGCCGACGTGCCCCGTCTCTCCGGGCTGACCGTGCGTTACCAGCCGGCCGCTCCGGTGCCGCGGCCCAACGGGTTGGTTGCCACGGCCGGAGACGGTTCCGTCGAACTCGAGTGGAATCAGATTCGCGGTTTCGACGTATCGGGGTACCTCGTGTTTTACGGGGAGTCACCGGGCAACTACTTCGGAGAGTCCGCCACGGCGGGACGCTCGCCCATTGACGTTGGGGAGGTCACCTCGGTGCGGATCGACGGTCTCACCAACGGCCGGATTTACTACTTCGCGGTTGCCGCGTACGGCGAAGCGGGTATTCTCGATGCCGGCGCGCTCTCGCCTGAAGTGAGCGCTCGCCCGTCCCGTGCTCGCCCGTCCCGTGCAGGGGCGTCGCCATGAAAACCGATGAGCGATTCGCACGCGCATACAGCGCGTGGCGCGTGGGAGATCACGCGAGCGCCGAAACCTACATCACCGAGTGTATCGAGGAAAATCCGGATTCCGACGACGCGTTTCTGCTGCTCGGCAACATTCTCGTGCGTACCGGACGGGCGGGAGACGCGATAGCAGCCTTTCGGACCGCGATCGAGAAGAATCCCGAGAACCTCGAGGCGCTGAACGGACTCGGTGTCGTCTGCCGGCAGCTCGGGCGCACCACGGAGGCACTCTCGGCCTTTCGTGCAGCGCTGAAGGTTGATCCCAACGATGCGGCCATCCACTACAACCTCGGAAACGTGTACAAGCAGAGCGGTGACGCCGCAGCGGCCGAGCAGGCGTATCGGGCCGCTGCGCAGCATGATCCCGAGCTCTCGGTTGCGTGGAACAATCTCGGCACGATGCTCCAGTCACAGGGGCGGCTGCACGAGGCAATCTCGGTCTTCCGGCAGGGTCTGGTTCATGACCCCAACCATCCCGGCCTTCATTACAACCTCGGGGTAGCATACGAGCAGGACTCCCAGCAGGACGCCGCGATTGACGAGTACCGCAAGGCACTGAACTCCCGTCCCGGTTGGGTGGATGCCCTCAACAACCTGGGTGTAATTCTGCAACGGCGCGGCGAACTCGACGAGGCCGCGAGAGTCTTTCGCGAACTGCTGAAAATCACCGACCAGAGTGCTCTCGCCCATAACAACCTCGCAACCATTGAAGCCCAACTTGGGCGACTGGAAGCCGCCCGCGCCCACTATCAGAGTGCACTGAAGATCGACCCGTCCTATCACCGTGCGGTCAAAAACCTCGCCCATCTCCTGAGGGCCCACTCCTCCTTGCCCGACTCGGTCGATGAACTTGGCGAGCTGGTACAGCGCAATTCCGACGACGCGAATCTTCGGTTGCTGTTTGCCGGCGCGTGTATGGAGGTTGATCGCCTCACCGATGCGGAGACGCAGCTGGAAGAGGTCCTGGGCATGACGCCCGGCAACGTGGAAGCCCTGAGACTGCTCGGAACGGTCTACTTCCGGCTTGGCCGTCGCGACGCCGCCGATGAGTGCTTCGCCCGGATTCCGGACATCGACCCGGAGAATGACGATTTTCGTGTTGATGAGGCGTGCCTGTACGCTGAGGCCGGAGAGCCCGAGGCCGCGCTGTCGCGCATCGACGCGTATCTCGCGACACACCCCGAGGACCGTGCCGGACTGCTGCTTCGTGCGGAGTCGTTGCTCGCCATGGAGCGGGCCGAAGAGGCGCTGGAGCTGTTGCGAGAGCTTCGGGAGCGCTTGCCCGACGACAGCCGTGTCATCTCGCTGATGGCACGCGCCCAGCAGGAACTCGGCAGCGTCGAAGCGGCCCTCGAGACAACGGATCGGCTGATCAGCCTGCAGGGCAACCGCGCATCGGTCGAAGACCTTGAGGCGATCAGCCGAAGCCTTGAGCTCTACGAATCGACGGTGGATGATCTTCGCAACGATACCTGGGAAGAAAACCTTCAGCGGCTCGCCGTTCTCATGGACGAGGCATCCCGGGACATTTCCGCCGTAGAGGCCGAGTCCCTCGAGGTTGAAGAAGTTGGCGAGATCGACGCGGAGTCAATTCCCATCCTCGGCTCATGGGGCCAGGAGTTCTTTGCGGATGAAGACGAGAAGCCGCTTCGCCTGTCAGACCTTCAGGAAGAGGTCGAAGAGCCGCAGCGGCCGGAACGCCCCGAGGGACCCGGCCGTTCCCTCCTCGACCTGAGCGAGGTAGAAGCGCAAGGGTTTCGCCGTCTTGCCGAGCAGGAAGACGAAGAGATCCATCACCGGATCATCCGCAAGACCACCGAAGAGATTCACGAGCCGCCTCCGCGTCCCGAGCCCGAACCTCAGCAGCCTTCACCGGGAGGTGGTTTCCCACCAGGCGGTGGTGCACCCGGGGGATGGCCGCCGGCACCGTCCGGCGGGCCCGGCAGCGGCCCCGAACGCGGCGGAGCAGGCGGCGATGCGGTAGCTGGCTCCGAGAGCACGTCCGGGGTGCCCGAGCATGATGACCGCGATGATCTATCGTCGGGCGGATTCTACCCGCACTACGCGACCCCCTACTCAGGGATCACCGACGAGGATACTGCCGGGGGGCTTGAACATGAACTCGAGGAGGAACTCGGCGAAGAAATCGACGAACTCGAGGACCTCGACGATACCCCTGCGACGCCAACCGTGGCCGCCGACGGGTCATTCGCCGCCCGCGGTGATCAGACCATCGAAACGCCCATCGGGCCCTCCCGGGAGCCGTCTCCCGCTGATCCTGTCCCCGGCCCGCCGGCTGGGGTTCCCGACGAGCACACCACGTGGGCGGCCCCACCGTGGGTCGACGCCGATACCGAGTCCGATCCCGAGCCCGATATCGATACCGTTGACGCGATGAAGGGAGATGACCTCGGTGACGAGCATCCAGGGCTCTCTCGACTGATGCGCGCCGCCGAGGCGTTGCGAGCGATTGCCGGTGATGAACAGGAAGAATATGGTCTGGAAGAAACGGCCGACGAGCCGGTCCCCAAACCATCGCTCGACGCCGAAGCCGGCGACGACGCGGCCCCGACGCCTGCGGGACCGGAGGAGGAGTCGGAGACTCCGCGCGACGCCGGCGCGGTTCCCGCGGGGGCAATGTTTCCCGGGGGGGTACCGCAGCGCCGTGCTACGGACCGGGTGCCGCAACCCCGCCCGCGACCCGAGAATATCGATCCGCGGGTGCGGCTGCTCGACTATCTGGTGGGCATGGCGAAGGCGCTTCCCGAAGAGAAGCGCGGCGAGTTTCTGCACAGCGAGATGCGGCTCAAGATCGAATCGCTGCGAAACCGGCTCCTCGGTCGACGGGGATTGAAGCGCGACCTCGAGCGCTATGCACCGATCCGCGATCGGGAGCAGGAAGCCCACATCACCGCAAAACGGGTGGCGGATGCCATGCGGTTTGTGCAGTCGATGTCTGGATTCCTTCCCGATCCGTCCATCAGCAGCGTGCTCAACAGTCGACTTGACGGCATTGTGCAGAAGTTGCAGGATTTTAAAACCGCGAAGAAGGAATCGCAATGAGCGAGTCGCAGGATCTGTTGCGCGTCCAAACCTATATCGGAAAGATGCCCGCACTTCCCGTCACCGTGACGAAGGTGATCGAAATCTGCAATCAGCCGGGTACGTCGCCGGTTGACTTGAACAAGGTAATCAGCGTGGATCCGGTGCTCATGGCGCGGGTCATGAAGCTGATCAACTCCGCCTACTACGGTCTGGGAGACAAGGTTACCTCCTTATCCCGCGCCATCATCATGCTCGGGATCAACACCGTGAAGAATCTCGCGCTCAGCACTGCCGTGGTTGGGGCGATTGGGAAGGGTGAGCCGGCGTCTCCGCTGAACATGCAGGGCTTCTGGCGTCACAGCCTGGGTGTGGGTGTCACGGCGAAGCTCATTGCCCGGAAGCGATCCGTTGATCCGCGGCTGATCGAGGAATACTTCATCGCGGGATTGCTGCACGACATCGGAAAGATCCCGATGAACAACGTCTTCAAGGAGCGGTATCTCGCGGTCTTGAGCCGTGCCGACCGCGAGCGCATCTCCCTGGCGGATGCCGAACGACGGGAGCTGGGTTTTGACCATACCGACGTGGGGCGACAGATCGGCACCGCGTGGAATATCGGAGGCGCGGTGATCGACGCGGTATCCGCTCACCACAATGTCGGTGGATACGAAGGCGAGCACCGCGACCTCGTGGCTACGGTGCACGTGGCAAACTACTTCATGAACCTGGCTGAGGTGGGCTTCGCCGGCGACCGATTCCCCGGTACTCCGTCGCAGGAAGTCTATCAGCGGCTCGGTATCGGGCTGAGTCTCCTCGACGAGCTGGAGACCGCGGTCGATACCGAGATCGCCAAAGCGGAGGTCTTTCTGAAGGTCGTCGACGAGCGGGGCGGGGCGTGACGGTCCGCTTCTGGGGCGCACGGGGTTCCATCCCGACGCCAGGCCCGAATACCGTTCACTACGGTGGAAACACCGCCTGCATCGAAATCCGGTACGGTGACAATCAGCGCATCATCGTGGATGCCGGGACGGGAATCAAGCCGCTCGGCGATCACATCGCCCGAACCGAGCTGAAAAACGGCCCCATCAAAACCCGCATCTTTCTTTCGCACACTCACTGGGACCACATCATGGGGTTTCCGTTCTTCACCCCTATTTTCATTCCGGGTACGGAGCTGGACATCTACAGCGCGGTAAGTTACGAAGACGAGGGACTGGAGAGCGTCTTTGGGTTTCAGCTCAGCTACCGCTTCTTCCCTATCCGCCAGAGTGAGCTGGCCGCGCGGATTACCTACCACGAACTCAAAGAAGAAACCATCGAGCTCGAAGAAGGGATGAGGGTCACCACCAAGTTTCTGAATCATCCGGTGCTCTGCCTCGGCTACCGGTTTGAGTGCGAGGGGAAGAGTTTCTGCACCTGTTACGACACCGAACCGTTTCGGAACGTATTCCCCGAAGACCCCGAAGATCCCGATTACGACGAGTTTGCCGCGGAGGACGGCCGCGCAGCCGCCCACGAGGAGAACCAGAAGCTGTTCCGCTTCATTCACGGGGCGGATGCCGTGGTCTACGACACGCAGTACACCGAGGAGGAGTATCGCGCGTCAAAGGTGGGATGGGGGCACTCCAGCTACGAGTACGCAATCAAGGCGTGCCACAACAACGATGTGAAGCGACTCTATTTCTTCCACCATGATCCGGCGAGAACCGACGAGCAACTGTCGCGGCTGGTTAACGGGTATCGGCGTGGCATCGCCGGGCGGAGCCGGCTGCAGATCGACGCCGCACGTGAGGGACTCGAACTCGAACTCTGATGGGTGTCGGTGCGGAGGCGCGCGCCGCGTGCTCCCTGCGTCTTCCGCTGTGCCTACAATCCCCTCGGTCGGCCGATCTCGAACCAGTTCGCGAGCTGACCGTTTCGGAAGTGAAGCTGCGCGAACCCGTACTCCCACACCTCCAGACCACGCGGCGACACGTTGATGGTTCGAGGGTCGGGAAAGATCGCCAGAACTTCGGCCTTGGTCATGCCAACCCGAAGCCGACTCAGGTCGACGAGCCGTACGAAGGGTTCGGGAAGCTCTCCGTAGACCGCCTCGGGAGAAGGACGGTAGGGGAACCCGGTATCCAGAGTGAGTGGCTGGATGGACTCTCCGGAGTCCGGCGCCGTGGCGCAGGCGGCGATCAAGAGTGCGGAGATGATGAGAACGAGGCGCAGAAAGAGCTTCATTCCATTAAGTGTAGCACGAACGGCGGCTGTATTCACTACGATTGCCCGCTCCCCCATCTGGTCGCAGCCGACTTTCGATGCGAAAAGGACTGGAATTTCTCCCGGGAACCGGCTATACTGCCGCTGTTTTCCGGGGGATTAGCTCAGTTGGTAGAGCGATTGGTTCGCAATCAATAGGTCAGGGGTTCAACTCCCCTATCCTCCATCCGCCGCAACAACCCGCAGGAGCACAACCCATGAGCGCCAATGACATTCTCAAGAGCCTTCACCCGCTCGAAGTGAAGGTTCTTCTGCGTTACGGCAGTAACGACCTCATCGACACCGCAAGGATCCAGGAAGATCTGCGATTCAACCTCGGACAGTGCAACCAGGCCGTCAGCTGGCTGACCGCGAAGGAGTTTCTGGTTGAACACGAACGCGTGCATCGAACGGTGTACGAAATTACTCCGCTGGGCGAGGAGTTCGCGCAGAACGGCACCCCCGACGAGCGAATTCTCGCCTTCGTTCAGGAGCACGGCTCCGCCACCCTGCCGGAGATCGCGTCGGCGCTTGGCCTGGAAAACCGCGACGTCGGATCGGCGTTTGGCAGTCTGTCCAAGGAAGGTGTGCTGGCGATGGACGCCGAGAAGCGGGTGACCGTTGCGTCGGGCACGCCAAGCGAGCGCATGCGCGAGGTGCGGGGCCTGCTGGACGAGGCGCGTGGCGGCAAGGAGCTGGCAGCCGATCGACTTTCGGCCGTGCAGAACGAAGCGATGGCCGGCATCAGCAAGAAGCGTGGCAGCGCGGGCTCACCCTTCCGGCTTGTCGAGCGCGACGAGGTTACCTACCGCCTGACCGATGCCGGAATAGACGCGCAGGAAAGCCTGAAGACCGCCGGCGTCACCGGTGAGGAAGTCGGTGCGCTCACCTCGCGGATGCTGAAAGACGGCAGCTGGCGAGGCGCTCAGTTTCGTGCCTATAACATCAACATTCCTCCCTCGCGGCTGGTGCCCGGGCGGCGCAATCCCTACTGTGAGTATCTGGACCGCGTCAAGGACAAGCTGGTCTCACTCGGCTTCGAAGAGTTTGACGGTCCGATCGTTGAGACCGAGTTCTGGAACTCCGACGCCCTCTTCATGCCGCAGTTTCACTCGGCCCGCGACATTCACGACGTCTACTACGTCAAGGAACCCGCGCACGCCCGCGAGATCGAAGAGCCCTATCTCAGCCAGGTCGCCGCGACCCACGAAGACGGCTGGAAAACCGGCAGTGCGGGGTGGAACTACGGCTTCGACCGCGACTTCACCCGGCGGCTCATTCTGCGGAGCCAGGGAACCGTCATGTCGGCGAAAACCCTGCCGAAGGCGTCGATCCCCGGTAAGTACTTTGGAACGCTTCGCTGTTTTCGCTACGACCAGGTCGACGCAACCCACCTCTCGGACTTCTACCAGACCGAGGGCATCGTGCTCGGTGAGTCGGTGAATCTGCGCACCCTGCTCGGATTTCTGCAGATGTTTGCCGAGGAACTCGCTGGAGCTACCGAGGTGAAGTACGTTCCCGGTTACTTCCCGTTTACCGAACCGTCGGTAGAGGTGCACATCAAGCACCCGGTTCTCGGCTGGTTTGAGCTTGGAGGATCGGGCATCTTCCGCCCCGAGGTGACCGAGCCGCTCGGCATCAAGGTGCCGGTGCTCGCGTGGGGGCTCGGGATCGACCGAATGGCGTTGATGAATCTGGGGCTGGACGATCTGCGCGAGCTTTTCTCCACCAACATCGAAAACGTGCGACTGCGACGGGGGAACTGACCATGCCGAAGATTGAACTCTCCCAGGAGGCACTGTTCTCCTACCTGCAAGCCCGCATGGACGACGTTGAGTTGGAGAAGCTGCTCACCGTTGCCAAGGCGGAACTGGACGAGCCGGTCAACGAAGAAGGGATCGTCAAGATCGAGCTCAACGACACCAACCGGCCGGATCTCTGGTCCACCGCCGGGCTCGCCCGACAGCTGCGGCTCCATCGGGGTGCCCCGATGCCCGACTACGGGTTTGTCTCTCGACCGGGCGAAGCGGTCGACACCGGAACGCGACGCGTCATCGTAGACGCGGGGCTTCAAGAGGTCCGACCCTTCATCGCGGCCTTCGCCGTTACCGGGACTGCCATTGACGAGGCGCTGCTCAACGATCTCATCCAGACGCAGGAGAAGCTCTGCTGGAACTACGGTCGAAAGCGCCGCTCCATCGCCATGGGCGTCTATCGTTCTGATCTCATGAAGTATCCGGTGCGCTACGTCGCCGCCGATCCCGATGCCACCCGCTTTGTTCCGCTGGGTTTGACCGAAGAACTCTCGATGCGGGACATGCTGTCGAAGCACCCCAAAGGGCAGGAGTTCGGCCACATCGTGGCCGATGCACCCGTGTTTCCTCTGCTGACGGACGACCGCGGTGACGTGCTCAGTTTTCCTCCCATCATCAACAGCGCACGGATTGGCGCCGTGGAAGTGGGGGACTCGAATCTGTTCATTGAGATGACGGGTACCGACATGCCGTCGCTCCTGCACGCCTGCTCCATTGTCGCTTGCGACCTCGCGGATGCCGGGTACACCATCCTGCCGGTCACGATCGAGTATCCCTACGACACGTCGCTGGGCAGGGAAGTGGTAACCCCCTGCTACTTCCAGACGCCGGTCAGCACAACGGTGCCCTATATCGAGAAGCTTCTCGGTCGCGCCATCGCCGGTGACGAGCTCGCCGTGGGGTTGCGTCGTATGGGAGTTACCACAACGATCACCGGGACGGACGTGACCATCGAACCGCCGCCCTATCGAAACGACTTTCTCCATCCGGTTGACGTGGTGGAGGACGCCATGATCGGACTCGGCATGGAGAGCTTTCCGCCGGAAGTGCCGTCGGATTTCACCGTGGGACGACTGGCGCCCGCCGAGCTCTTCGGTCGTCGCGTCAAGTCGATCCTCGTGGGGTTGGGGTATCAGGAGATGATCTTCAACTATCTGGGCTCGCGGCGCGATTTCATCGAGCGGGTCTACCCGGAGTCCGCGTGGGATGCACAGCACGCGGCGCACGTCCAGGTAGCTAACCCGATGTCGGAGAACTTCGAGTTTGTCCGCGCATCGATTCTGCCTCATCTTCTCATCGCCGAGTCGGGTTCGGCGAACGCGGTCTATCCCCATCTGGTCTTCGAAGTGGGCAAGGTGGTGCGTCGTGATGCGTCCGACAACTACGGTTCGTTGACCCGAAACAGCCTTGGAATGCTCGGCGCCGACGCAGAAGCCGGCTTTACCCTCATCAACTCTCACATCTCGGCGCTGTTCTACTATCTTGGTCGCGATTACACCCTGCGTGAATCCGGCGACGCGCGCTTCATCCCGGGGCGTTGCGCGGAGATCGTGGTCGACGGGAAGGTCGCCGGCTGGTTTGGCGAGGTCCATCCCGAGACGCTCGAGAAGTTTGGTATTCAGGTGCCGGTATGCGCCGGTGAGATTGATCTCGACACCATTCAGGGAGTATAATGAGATTGAGGGCTCGTTGGTAAGCACGGCGCCTTCCGGGAAACCATGGAGGCAGAGCAGCAGCACCGACCGGCGGTACTGATTCCGTACGCCGGACCGGATTTTACTCCCAACATTCAGGACATCTTTGTCTACATGCGCCCCGAGACCAACGGGGTGCTGGGAGAGAGCACCATCCTGAAGGTCATTGAGCGCTGCCCCGAGTACCGCGTCGACATCCAGCTTGTCTACCTTGCAAACATACCCGGCGAGTTCATCGTTTCCAACTACATCGTTGAGCATCATTACGCTTCCAAGCTCCACTTCGCCGTGCTCGGAAAGGCAGCGTGCACGCGCTTCATGCGCGAACAGTTCGAGCGGAAGTTCGAGGTTCCGTTTGAGTCGGCGCCGGTGGTGGGATCGTTTGAGGCGCTCAAAGCGCTGAATCTCGGTCCCGAAGAACTCTTTGATTCGTGGGTTGACGAAAAGGACCTGCTGTTTGTCGATGGGCAGAGCATCAAGCGCATCGGCGACCGCTTCGTCATCAACTACGATATCCCCGCACTACTGCACAAGAACAGTCGCAGCACCGACATCGCGGTCATGGTCTTTCGCACCCGCACCAGCTACGCCTACTTCGGCGATCTGGTTGAGCGGATGCGGCAGAACCTCATTGCCGAAGGTCTCATCAGCGCCCATCTTCACGCGGGGCGTGCGTTTCACTACTCAAAAAGCCCCTTCGAGCAGATCCTTGACGGGCTCGGGTATCTCTACGATACAGAAGCGTCTCCGCTGCCGCTGGATCAGGTTTCGTTCTGCTGTTTCCTCAAAGAGCACGGGATCTCTTCGACTGAGATTCTCGGCGCCGTCCGCAACCCTATTGGCCTGTTTGATTCGGGCAGCGGACATCTGGTTGAAGATAACCTCTTCACCTACACTTTTCACGATACGTACGCCGAGGCTCTGGCGAAGTTTCTCACCATGCGCGCCCAGATCCTGACCGATCGCTGAACCGGCGAGTCGCAGAACCTGTCGGTGATGAGGATACGTACCCGTGCGCCCGGCCACGCCGTGATCATTGTCGCCGTGGATTCGCGGTGGTAGTATGGCGTCATGACCGAGTCCCATGGCGATTCGCTGGTTGGCATTCTTGAGCAGATAACGCCCTTCCGGTTTCTCTCCCTTGACGAGAAGCGCGCCCTGGCTCCCCACCTTCAGCGGGTTGAGTTTGCGCCGGGACACACCATCATCCAACAGGGCGCCGCCGGCGACCGTTCCGTCTATCTCATCGTCCAGGGGGAGGTGGAGGTACTCGATCGAGCGAAAGCGCCAAGTCCGCGATTGCAGGTGATCGAGGCAGGACACTACGTGGGCGAGTGGGAGCCGTTGTTCGAGGAGCCTCGCGTCTACGAGGTGCGGACCCTGTCGCACTGCGTCTGTTACGTGGTTCCCGGCGAGCGGTTCATGGAGCTGGTGCAGACGAGTCGAGCATTTGCCCAGGCGCTCGGGGTGATCCTTCGCGACCGTCAGGGCATCTTCGCCGCCTTTGACGGTTTCACCGTTGAGCTGCTGCGAAGTGCTACCCAGGGATTCATCCCCCTCGCACGAATCATCGAGCGGTACGAAGCGCTGCAACCGGCCCTGCATCCGCTGGTCTCCCATTCCAGCGAGATCGATTTTGAGGCGCTGGAGTACGCGGTGCGAAGGTTGCCGGCAAACATTACGCGTGTTCTGGCGCTTCAGTTGACCGATCAGCTTCCCGGCGGCTTTCCGCGTCCCGACGCGTTCTTCCCCATGGTCGAGACTGCGGCGCGTCGTCGCGATATCTGGGAACTGCTTCCAGGAAAGAACGTTGTACTGCTGCGCGACGGAGCGTCTGATCTTTTTGATCTGGTGACGTGCATCTGTCTCTACTGCGTCGAGGCACGAAAGATCCGTCGGCGGCTGGAGGATCCCGAGACTATCGAGCGGCTGGCGGCGCTTGCGACGGGTTCGGCGAAAACCGGCGATGATGGCCAGGGCGCTCCCGGTGGGTTGCCGTTCTCCCCGGCCGAGTATCGGCGGCTGTGTGCCGTCTGGCACGACGAGGCTCCGCAACGGCTCTGGGAGATCGTGCGCCACAACGAGATGTTCTCCATCACCGTGCAACGGCGGAAGAACACGTACAACAGTCTTCGCAGCGAGCTGTGGACCGCTCAGGTCGGAAGCGCGGCCCGTGAGTTGATGGGCGTCCATCCGTCCGGGTTCCCCGCCGATCTACCGGTCCACATCATCAGCAGCAATACTCACTCGGTAACAAACTGCCTGAATCCCTGGTACGGCGCAAACGCCGTGCGAATCGTGGAGTGGGCGGGGAAGAACGGCCATCCGCTGGTGAATGAGTCGTGGCACGATCGAAGTGACCTGGTGTACGCCCTGGCGCGAGAGTTTTTTCTGGCGCATCCCAGCGAGGCGGAAGAAGCGTTCAACGTCGCCCGGGCGAACGGCATCGTGCGCCTGCGGGAGACCGCTTCGACGGGAATTCAGGTGCAGCTCGTCGATACGGCACAGGTTGATACCGCAGCGATTGACCCGGCTCTGCGTGGCGGGGCGTTTCTGCGGTCGGTGATTGTCAACATCGACTATGCCTTTGGTGAGCAGGCGCAGCACATTATCCGAAATCTTCTCATGCTTTTCGGCACGAACGTACAAAGCATCAGTTTTCTGGGGAAGGCGGGGGCGCTCTGCGGAAATCGGGGCGATCTGCTGGTCCCAACCGCGTTTATCGCGCAGACAACCGATCAGTTCGAGCCGGTTCCCGCGCCGACCCATAGACGCATCGCGGAGCTGCAGTCCCGGATTCCTGGGCGCGCCATTCACCAGGGTCCCCTGCTCACGGTAAACGGGACGCTGTTGCAGAATCGTACGATGCTCCAGTTTTATCGCCGCATCTGGGGCTGTATTGGACTGGAGATGGAGGGGTTTCACTACTACCGTCAGGTGGTGGAGTCGCAGCAGCTCGGCGTCGTTCCGGATCACGTCGCGCTGCGGTGTGCGTACTACGTTTCCGATCTCCCGATGGATGCCTCCGCGAGCCTTTCCGCACGGCTCGCCTCGGTTGAAGGGGTTCCACCCCTCTACGCGATCACCCGGCAGATTCTCTCGGAGATCATCTCAGAACAGTACGCACTGCGCTGATCTCGACTTCCAGATCGGGGAGCAAGAGCGCCGCGGCAGCAAGGTCCCCGTCGCGCGCGAATGCGTGCATCTGCTTCAGCACGGTGTAGAGGCGCCTTGCTCCGATGTTTCCAGCCGCACCGCAGAGACCGTGGGTGTGGCGAGCCAGCGCGTCAAGGTCGCCGGCTATGACGGCGGCCGCGATTGGCTCCCCGGCGTTGTGAAGGCGCTCAAAGAATCGGCGGAGCAGGTCGCGAGCAACGGCCTCGTCGGAGCCACTTCGCAAAAGAAGGTCCCGGTGGTCGATTACGGGCAGCGCCCCACGCTCGCCTTCAGCTGCGCCGGCGGACGCGCCGGCATGCGCACCGGCGCTCACGCTCGGTGACAAATCACCATCTGCGGTGGAAGGCGCGACGGGGAGAAACCGCTGGACCACTTCGACGAAGCGATCGATCTGCAGCGGTTTGGTGAGGAACTCGTTCATCCCGGCACTCATGCAGGCGATTCGGTCCTGCTCGGAGCTGAAGGCGGTCATGGCGATGATCGGAACTGCGTGGTCACGCACGTCGGAATCGGGATTGCGAATGATCTGTGTTGCCTCGATGCCGGTCATTCCCGGCATCTGTACGTCCATCAGGACCAGCCGGTACTCGTGAGTGCTCAGCCTGCGCAGCGCTTCCTCGGCGTTGTTGGCCGTATCGGCACCCACACCAGCGCGCTTCAGGAGCTGTATGGCAACCATCTGGTTGATCCGGTTATCTTCTACCAGCAGGACCGGCGGGACCGCCGCGTCCGACTGTTCATCATAACTCTTCAATGTTGAACACCGCTCCCTCAACCTGATTGTCCTCGTCCAGAATTGCGTTTCCACTGATCTGAAGGCGGAGGCGACGGCCGTCGCTGCCCTCGATCCAGTGGCTGAAGTCACGCACCGGAGCCCGGGATCGCAGAATCTGCTGGAATGGAAGCTCAGCCGAAGGAATTGGATTCCCGTCGGTGTCGGTTATCTTGAACTCCTCTGCGTCGTACCGCATGCGGCTCAACGCATCCTTCTGCAGGCCCAGCAACCGCTCCGCTTTCCGGTTTGCGTACACGATCATCCCGTTGCGATCAACCATCGTGATTCCCGACGGGTTTGACTCCAATATACTCATCAGAAGATCGTGTTGGCGAACCAGGGCCAGCTCGGCACTCTTGCGGTCGTGGATTTCGATCAACGTCATCACAATGCCTCCAACACGGTTTGCGTCGGAGCGATAGGGTATCAGCTTGACCTGCAGCCACACTCCCGCGTCGTTCTGGATTTCGATCGTCTGTGCGGTAAGTGACTCCAGAACGGACCGAATGTCGGTTCTGAGGGTCGGATAGTTCAGGTTGTGAGCCAGATCGGTAAAGGGGCGACCGATATCGCTCTTGATCATGTTGATGTGACGCGTTGCCGCCGGGGTGAACTTGCGGATGCGCAGCTCGGTATCCAGGAACACGGTACCGATGTCGGTGCTGGCGAGCAGATTGTCCATGTCATCGTTCAGTTCCGACAGCTCTTCGATCTTTTTCTGGTACTCGGAATTGACGGTGATGAGCTCTTCGTTCACCGACTGAAGTTCTTCGTTGGTGCTTTGCAGCTCCTCGTTTGACGAGAGCAGCTCCTCGTTGGTCGCCTGCAACTCTTCGTTCGAGGTCTCGAGTTCTTCGATGGTCGCCTGCAGATTCTCGCGGTTCTGCTGCAGCTCGGTTTCCAGGTCGGTGATGCGGTTGCGAACGCTCTGTTCGAGGTCAAAATGCTCCTGCACCACGCGCCCCGCGCTCTCTCCCTCGTGTTGCTGGAAAAGCACCGCGTAGTAATTGCTGTCGGCATCGCTCCCCACCGGTTTGACGGTCAGCCGTACGGCGAAGGGCTCAGTCTGATCACGTACGATGATGCCGTCGATCACCACCTCCTGCCGTTCGCGAACCGCCTTCTGCAGCGCGCTCCCGAGCGGGATGGAGAGGTCGCGCCGTGCCATCTTGAGCACGCTGGGGTCGAGCCGTCCGGCGGGAAGTTTCAGAAAGGGGCTGACTTCTCCGAACACGTGACGGACCGCCTGATTCTCATCCACCAGGACACACGGCGGGAGGAACTGTTCCACCAGATTCTCGTAGATTCGGTCGATCCGGTCGCGACGGTCGGTCTGATCAAGGCGCCGAAGCTCGGGTAGGCGCACCTCTTCGCGAAACCGTGACTCACTCGACGGAGTCGCAACAACCGCAGGGCGCGCCGCGCCACCAACGTAGCGAAATAGCTTCCATCGCGGGTCGATGTTCTTGAAGTAGCGGCTGAACTCCGCCACGGTCTCGCTGCTTCCAAGGAAGAGAAACCCGTGTTCGTTGAGACTGAAGTGAAAGTTGGAGAGCACTTTTTTCTGCAGAACCGGCTGCAGATAGATGAGCAGGTTTCGACAGCTGATCAGGTCCACTCGCCGGAACGGTGGATCCTTGAAGATATTGTGGTAGGCGAAGATGACCATTTCGCGAATGCTCGGAACGATCTGGTAATTCTCACCCTTCTTCACGAAGAACTTCTGCAATCTGCTGAGTTGGGCATCGGCGGCGATGCTCTCGGGGTAGATTCCCATGGAGGCGATATCAATCGCGTGTTTGTCGATGTCCGTGGCGAAGATCTTCACCTCGTTAGTAAGGTGGTTTTCCTGGAGGTACTCCGCGAAGAGAATCGCCAGCCCGTATGCCTCCTCGCCGGTGGAGCAACCGGCGACCCAGACGCGAATCGGAGCGTTGGGTTCGTTCTGTTTCACAATCTCGGGGATGACGTGACTCTTGATCAGCTCAAACGCCTCCGAATCACGAAAAAAGCGCGTGACGCCAATCAGAATCTCCCTGAAGAGGGTCAGCGTCTCACTGGGGTTCATCTCCATGAAGTCGACGTACAGCCGGATGTCGTCGATCTGGTTGATCCCCATGCGCCGTTCGATCCGGCGCGTGATGGTGCTTTCCTTGTAGAACGAAAGGTCGACGCCGGTCTTCCGCTTTATTAGCAAACATATCTTGGACAGTGCGCTTCCCGAGCCAAGGTCTTGTGGCCCCTCGCTCTGCAGGGTCACCGTACCGCTCACGTAGTTCTGCAGCTCCCGGGGCATCTGGTCGGGCGGAAGCACGTAATCGACAATCCCCGTCGATATGGCGCTGCGCGGCATCCCGTCAAACCGCGCGCTCTCTTCGTCCTGAACCATGACGATGCCGCCGAGCTCTTTGACCGCACGCACCCCGCGGGTTCCGTCGCTCCCCGTACCCGACAGAATCACGGCGACGGCGCGTTCTCCCTGGTCTTCCGCCAGCGACTGCAGGAATATGTCGATCGGGAGGTTGAGCCCCTGCTCCTGGGCGGTGAGAAAGAGCTTCCCCTGGAACATGGTCATGTTTTTTTTGCGCGGAATCAGGTAGATGTTGCCGGCATCGACCTCGGTGCCGTCCTCGACCTGGTGGATTGGAATGGTGGTGTGCTTGCTCAGCAGCTCCGCCATGAGGCTTTTGTAATCGGGCGAGAGATGCTGAACGATGACAAAGGCAAATCGGGTCGTCGCCGGCATTGCGTCAAAAAACAACTCGAGCGCCTCGAGCCCTCCCGCGGACGCGCCGATACCCACCGTGATGAAGGCCCCGTCGGCCGCCATCAGGTTCCCCCTCGCGAGAGATGGCGGCGTACCGTCTCCAATACGGTTGCTCGCGAAAACGGCTTGCCCAGATAGTCGTTCATGCCGGCATTTGCGAACCGTTCGCGATCACCGCTCATCGCATGCGCGGTGATCGCGATCACGGGAATGGCGGGATCAATTCCGGGGATTTTCCCGGAACGAATGCGTCGCGTTGCCTCGAGCCCATCTAGTTCCGGCATCGAGATATCCATGAGGACCAGGTCAAACCGATGCGCTTCGAGGTACTCGAGCGCCTGAGCTCCGCTGGTGGCAGACCACACCTCGAACCCGGCCTTCTCGAGGATGGTTCGAATAACCAGGGTATTGATGGCGTTGTCTTCGGCGACCAGCAGGCGCCTGCCCTGCGTCTCGGCAGGATCCAGGACGGGCAGGTGGTCGATTGGGGTCTCATCGTCCGGTCCGGCAACCAGGAGGGGCAGGGTGAAAAAAAAGGTTGAGCCCTCGCCGGCGGTACTGCGAAAGAAGAGCTGGCCGCTCATCAGGCGGGCGAGGCGCCGTGAGATGGTGAGGCCAAGCCCCGCCCCCTGATACCGTTTATCGTACGCGTTCTCAGCCTGGGTGAAACTGTCGAAAATCGTGGCCTGGAGCTCCTCGGGAATCCCGATCCCGGTGTCCGATACCTCGCAGGTGACTTCCCACGCGTGGTCGGAGAGGCGACTGCCGCCAAGCCGTATAGTAATCGAACCGTCCACGGTAAACTTGACCGCATTGCCGATGAGGTTGAGCACCACCTGACGAAATCGGTTGCGGTCTCCGATGAGGCGGTCGGGAAGACTCGGGTCGGTGACGATACTCGTCGTGAGGGCTTTCTCCTGGATCATCGGTTGAAAAAGGGCCAGGCACTCCTGCACCGTATCGCGGATTGAGAACGGAGCGTTCTCGATGTGGATCTTGTCCGCCTCGATGCGCGAGAGGTCCAGAATGTCGTTGATGATCGAGAGCAGACTGCGAGCCGATACATGGATCGCGCTGATGTAGTCGTGCTGCTCGGACGTGAGAGCGCTCTCCATTGCGAGCTCACTCATCGCGAGAATGCCGTTCATCGGCGTGCGAATTTCGTGGCTCATGTTGGCAAGGAAGGCACTTTTCGCCCGACTGGCCGCAACCGCCTCTTCCTTTGCGATGATCAAATCGTCCTCGATGCGCCGACGGTCGGTGATATCCACCACCGCGGTGAGACACTGAGGGATTCCCTCTTCATCAACGTGCTGAACACTCTCCAGGCGGCACCAGATCTGCTCGGCCTCGCGCGTGTTGATCCGCATCTCGGCGGTGTGACGCCCCACCTCCGAGAAAACGGCGTTCAGGTGGGAGAAGAAGGCGGTGTGAAACTCCTGTGGGAGAAACACGATAAACGGTTTGCGCACCAACCCTTTTCGTCGCGCGGCAAGGAGATCCGCACCGTTGTTGTTTGTGGCAAGAATCACCCCCTCCCGATTCAGGACGAAATAGCCGACTGGGGCATTCTCGAAGAGTGATTCGTACCGGTTGCGCGCCTGGGTGAGCTCTCGCTCGCTCTTTACCAGCTCATCGTTCTGCATTTCCAGTTCGATCTGGTGGATTCGCAGTTCGTACACCAGCGTCTCATCTGCACCAGGAGAACCGGATTGTGCATCTCGAGCGAGCCGTTCCGCCTGTTGGCGAATTTCTGCCTTTTTATCTTCCGAAAGCATAGATTATTCTCGCAGAAAGTATAATCAATTCGGCCGCAGATTACCAAACGCGAACGGTGATATGGTGCTTGACCGTACCGTCAACCAGAAGCTGAACCTGATGCTCGCCCGGGGGAAGCTGCAATACCGTGCGCACCCGTTCAACGCCGTACGCCACAACAGCGCCCGACACCACCAGCGAGAGCATCGTACCCGTGCCGCCCACGGCCACCACCGGCACGCCCTGGTCTTCCGCGGGGATTCCCGGATCAAATAGAAAGACCGAACCGTCTGCCGGAAACCGGATGGTGGCCGTACCCGCGTGCCCTACGTCGGCCGGAGAGCCGGCAGGCGCGCTTCGGTCGGTGATCCCGACGTTTGCCGTAGCCGCTGGAGGCAAGGCCCAGGGAGCGGGATCGAGAGGATGGACGTGTTCCGCGAAGAAATCGGCAAGGATCCGGGCCGGCAAACTGCTTCCCGTCTCCCCGCTGACCGTTGCGCCGGTATGGTTCCCCATCCATACTACGGCGGTCAGGCGAGCTGTCGACCCCACGGCCCAGATATCCGAGAACTGACTGGCCGTTCCGGTCTTGAAGATCGCAGGGTAGCGAGTCGCGAGGGGATTGGAGACGCCGAATCCCGGCGCGCGCGCGTGGGGATCGGCAAGAATGCGGGCGACCGCCGTCGCGGTGGGAGCCGAAATGGGCGTGAGGCGTACGACTGGATTGCGATTCGCGAGCAGAAACGGCTCGATCAACGTACCGCCTCGAGCAAAGAGCGTGAACGCGCGGGTCAGCTCCCACGGACTCACCTCGGTGTTTCCCACCGCGATGCCGTGGCCGAGCAGCTTGACGCGCTCGGTGGCGTCCGCGAAGCCGATGCGGCCAAACGTTTCGGCAACGGTAGCGACCCCGAGTGACTCGGTAAGAAAGACCGCGGGCACGTTGAGAGACGAGGCGAGCGCGGTGGCAAGCGGCACCGACTCGGAGAACCGGCGAGAGAAGTTCACCGGAAGGTAGGCCCCCTCATCCGTTGCGCCAAACTGGGCCCGATGGTTGGGCAGCGCGGCGTCGACGGACGTCCCGCGGTCGATCGCGAGAGCGTAGAGGAAGGGTTTGAGAGTGGACCCCGAGGGCTTTCGTACCCGGACTCCGTCGATTTGATCTCCCGGCGCGCTTCCGCTTGGATTGGCGGAGCCGACCCACGCGAGAACCGCTCCGGTTGTGTGATCGATGACCAGAGCGGCTGCGTGCGCGATGCGCCGGTCCTGAGATCGCGTCACCGCCGCCGAAAGCGCAGCTTCGAGTTGTCGCTGCATCGCGAGGTCGAGGGTGAGTAGCAGTGGGTGGCCCGGAAGCGGCTCGGTTCCGTGCAGGGAGCGATATTCCGCCCGTGCAGCGGCGACCGCGTGTGGGGCGTGGTTGACGACGCGGTCCGGGCGCCCGTGGGCCGCAATGAGGGCTGCATCCTGCGCGGCCCGGGCAAGGTCGGCGGGGAGTACCGCCAGACCGAGCCGATGCGCCAGCTGTTGCGCAGCGGCGAGCGCCTGCTCGGGGTTGCGCCCGGGGTGGAGGCGGCCGGGGCTGCGTGGCATCACCGCAAGCAACACCATCTGGGCGGCGGAGAGCTGATCCACGGAGACGCCAAACACAACCCGCGCTCCGGCGGAAACCCCTTCGGTTGCCTGGGAGAAGGGAAGGCTGTTCAGCCAGAGCTCCAGAATCTCGTCCTTGCTCAAGAGCCGTTCCAGTTGCAGGGCGGTGCGCATCTCGGTACGCTTCCCGGCCCGGCCGCCGCCGTGCGGACGGATCAGGCGGGCGAGTTGCATGGTAATGGTTGACGCGCCCGACACTCGGCGGCCCGCACGCAGGTTGGCCCACGCCGCACGGCCGACGGCCACGATATCGATCCCGTGGTGCCGAACAAACCGGTGGTCCTCCGAGGCGACCAGAATCTCTATCAACAGCGGTGGGGTGTCGGCAAGCGCCCGGAACTCGCGTCGTGTTCCGTCCGGTGTCGGGAGCAGGGCAATCCGCTCGCCGTGGCGGTCGCGAACATCGAGGCTCATGGGGCGGGAGCGAAAACCGTCCACCGCGTCCCGTGTTGCGCGGCTGGGGGTGGTGAGTACGACCACCGCAAAAACTGCCACGGCGACGAGTCCCACGGCGCAACGCACCACTGTGAGGCTCCCACTCAAGAACCGACGCCCGGTGCGGCTCATCGACGCTCCGCGATGCGGAAGAGCGTGCCGGCGCTTCGTCCGAAGAGCTCCGGGGTGTAGATTCCTGCAGCGACGACGGGAGGAGTCGGAAAGATCCCCGGCGTGACCGCACGGAAGAGGAACTCCACGGTCCGCCTGCCTGCGTACAATTCTGGATAGATCAACACCAGCTCCCCGTCGTAGGCCCGCCGCACTGGCGCGAACGCGGAGAAGCGCGCGCCGAGCACGCCGATCTCAAGCACGCCCTCGGCGACCACCGTCTCCTGCGCACCAAAGGCGCTCTCTCGCTCCCATCGCTCGGTCATCACGCCACCGGTCTCGCGGAACCCACCCGTGACGGCGAAACCCGGGTCCAGCAGCTCGGCTCCCGATGGAATCGGCATCGAAAGCGCTATCATGGTGTGACGCGCGGGTGAGCTCACCGTGACCCGCATACGATAGGTGCGTCCGGCCAGGAGCTGTTCGGGGTCGACGCGGTTCCCGTCCAGGTCCATCACTTCGCGCACCACCGACAGACCGTGATCGCGAGCGAGGAGGGCCTCTTGAGGGAGGGCGTAGCGCAGGGTGGCGGCAAAAAACAGGATGCCGCTTCCCTCGGCCTGGAAACGCAGACTGAGCGGTTGGTTGCGGGCCAGATCTGCAAGCGGGGGCTCGGGAAACGGAAACCGTCTGGTGATCGTCTCCATTCCTTCGATGAGTGACTCGTGAATCGATCGCCCACCGAGCTCGACGTTTGTGGAGAGGTTCGCGGTGGCGGCGCCCTCGGCATCAACAAGGGCGGATCCGGCGAGCAGGGCCCACGCGGTGTCGGCCCCGCCTGCCCAGTGGCCATGACGACGGCGTGCCGAGAGGGTATTCGCGATGCGCTGCACCGTCTCGTCATCGGCTCCGGCGCGAATCTGCACCATCTGCATCAGCGCGAGCGCGGTCACCTGAGAGTCAAAGGGAAAGCGCTGCGCGAAGGGTTCGATCAGATCGATCGTGCGGGTTTCAATGCGCGTGCGGTTGGAGAGGGTTCGCACCAGCCGCTCGACGTCGGTACGGACGGCCGCCGGAGGTTCACCGGCCTTCCCGTCGAGCAGGGCGTACCCAGCGAGCGCGAGCATGGCTACGGTGGCGTTGGACTGCTGCTCCAGATCGCGCGAACGCGCCGCGTGCTGTGCGGCCACGGACACTTCTCGCTCGGCCAGCATCCACAGGGCGTATGCCTGAAGGAAGGAGGGCATCTGCTCCCGATTGGCGATTGCGAGCAGAAAGCGGTTCAGCGCCGCCGGGTCGAATCCCGGCGCAGCAATCGCTGCACGCTCAATTCCGCGAGCCTCGGCGAGCGAAAGAAGGTGGGCAAACCGGAGGGTGGTCCACGGAGACGAGGCTTCGTTCCGGCCCATGTCGCTCCATGGGACCCCACCGTCGCGGTTCTGCAGCGCGGCTATGGCGGTCAGCACCACGACGGGGTCGTCATCCTCTGCGAGCCGTTCCCCGAAGAGCAGCTGTGGAAGCAGCGCGTTCATCCGTTGGTCGAGCAGTTCCCGCCGTCCCTCCCGCAGCACCCGAATCGCGGGGCCGAGGTCGGATGCGCGGCTCGTGCCGAGCTGCAGCTCCAGGCTGCCTTCACCGTCGGGCAGGAAGGCAGGAATGACCACCGTCTCGGTGGCCGCTGCTTCCCGGACCGCGCCTACCGCGGTAACCGCCTCCGACACCATGGGACGTTCGACCGGAATTGCGGCGACCAGCGTCTCGCGGAAGTCATCGGCCTCAATGCGGAACCGCACGGTGCCGGCTCCCGCCCGGGCGGCCGCGATCCCGAAGCGCACGGTCGTTCCCACTCCCGGCGAGACGGTAACGGTGCGACGGTCGCTTCCGTGCACGACCAGCTGCGGCCCGGCGGACTCGACCAGGACGGTGACGCGCTGATCGCGGCCGGTGGTGTTGGTGATCAGGACGCCCGCCTCAACGCTGTCGCGTTCACGTATGCGCCGCGGCACGGCGGCGCGCACGGCAATTGGCTGGGTAACCAGCAGCTCGTCTTCGCGCAGTCCAAAGCGGTCGTCGGAAGCCGCGAGAATCGATGCGCGGTAGGTGGTGAGGTTGTCGGGAAAGACAAACCGCAGCGTGACGGTGCCCGACGCGTCGGTAATGAGGGCCGGCTCAAAGACGGCGAGGGGGTTGAAGTCCTCACGGACGGTTGCCGCCTCGTCTCCCTTGCCGGCATCGCCGCCGGCGAGGCTTGTGACGTCGAAGAGTACCGGGTCAATGAGCATCGATCGCGAGTCGGAGCCAATGACGCCGAGGGGAAACCGGTCGGGCGAGAAGAAGTGCGTGACCGGGTCGGGAACCCGGTGGTTCAACAGATCCAGCACGCCACGGTCGGCGGCCAGATAGGTGAGTTCCGCGCCGCGAACCGGTCGGCCGTTGTGGCTGACGCGGATGGTGACCGTGGCAAGATCGCCGGGGCGGTACTCTTCCTTGTCGTACCGGGTGTCGATGTCCAGGACGTGTTTGTCGGGCGACACTGCCAGGGCCACGATGCCAAAGTACCCCGTCGGTTTGCCGAGGTCTTCGGTCCCATAGGGTGTCGGGTCGGCGATCCGCGGGCGGCTGGCCGATAGCGCAACGTAGATCACGGGGACGTGTTCGTCGGTAATCGGAATTTCGATCACGTTGGCGGATCCTTCGAGGCCGATCAGGCGGTGATCAAGAATACCGTCGCGCTCCGTGGTGAGGAGGTAGTGGCCCTCGGGACGGGGTGACTGCACCAGAATCCGGGCGGTATCGCCTGGATGGTAGCGCTCGCGATCGGGAACGAGGGTGATGGCTGTTGGGTCTTCGGCAGCCCACCTGACCCACTCGGCGGCAGTTCCGTAGAACGAAAGATCGGTGACCATCAAGCGGCCGTCTGAGTCCCGTCCGGTGAATCGCAGCGTATGCATGCCGGCCTGAGTGACCGGAATGGAAAGACTCCCCCGACCGTTCATCAGCTCGGTCGTCCCCGACCAGACCGTCTCTCCCACCGGCTCGTATTGGGTGCGCACCCTGCCCCACGCGCTTCGCTGGTGCGACACCCGCCAGCTGTGGCGGATGAGCTCCACGGCAACCTCACTGCGTGTGGAGGCGATGCCGCCGCTTGCCGTGTCGAACAGCACAAGATCGGCGCGTGCCTCGGTTCCCGCTTCCACAAAGTGGACCGTCGCGTCGCCGGTGCGCGATGCGAGCCGAGCCCCCAGCAGCCGCCGGGACGGATAAACCAGCAGCGAGGTGGCCGCCGAGATCTCCTGATTGGCCGCGTCGAGAACGCGGACCTCGGTTTCGTAACGGTATGCGGTGCCGGGGCGCACCGCCCCGTCTCCCGTCGCGGTCTCGCCGCCCCACGCGGAAAAGCCGGCGGTTGGGTCGGTGGCCTCGTCGCGCTCGGCTTCATCCGCAGTTGCCCACGTGAGTACGGCACGGCCTTCACCGTCGAGCCGGGTGGCGCTGCTGTCGAGCACGCGGAAATCGTAGTACAACGCCGGTCCGAAGCGATACCCTTCGGTCTCGGGTGCGCTCAACTCAATCTCCACCGGCTGGCGGAACCAGCCCACGGTTGTCTCGGCGTTCCCTACCGGACCTCCTGAGAGGTAGTCGGCGCGTGCGGTGACCGCGAGGGTGTCACCGCGCACGGCAGTGGAAGCGCCCTGAGTGCTCAGTGAGAGCGAGAAGGCGGCAGGCCGGAAAAAGGCGATCTGGAAGTACGCGGCGTGGCGCATGCCGTCGCGGACGTAGCTGATCTGATAGTAACCGGGAGGTGCATTCTCGGGAAGCCGAAAGCGATGCCAGAACCCGCCCTGGGCGCTCGTGGTCCCGCGAACCTGTTCGATTGGCTCCCCCGATCCGCCGCTGAGATCCTCCACGGAAAGCTCAAACGCACCGGTATAGGGGCGGTAGCGGCCGCTGATCCACGTACGATCAACGCCACGGATCGCGATCTCCTCACCGGGACGGTAGAGGCCCCGGTCGGTGAAGAGCAACGGCGGGCGCTGCACGGATTCGATCTGTTCGGGTGCGGTGTTGTTCCAGACGCCGTGCACGTAGGGGTCGTGGGACCAGTTGGGTCGCAGCATGGCGCGGTCACCCTGGTGCTCGACGAGGACGCGGACGGTCTCTCCGCGGGCCATGGGGAAGAGCGCCCGGTACGCGCCGGGAGCGAGCTGGATCACAGCCAGCCCATCCGAGTCGGTTGCCGCGCGTCGCTGGGCGCGCATCCCCGCGTCCACGAGAGAGACCGCCGCACCGGCAACCGGTTGCCCGCTCGAAAGCGAGCGTACCCAGACCAGCACCCGGTTGTACCCGATCCGGGTGGTGATGCCGAGGTCGGTCACCTGCAGCATGGTGTCGTGCTGCTGCCAGGTCGGCCGCGCGCCTCGGGAGTCGGGTTCGGCGAGGTTCCACGCCATACGCACAAACCCGGTGCCCGCGCTGGAGAGCCACGGCCGCAGGTCGATCAGCTTTACGGCCCGCTGATTGCGGGGCGTTGCCGAGAGATCGATCGGGCGCAGCCGTGATGCCGGCATGCTCTCATAGGGGTCTTCGACGCGCTCGATGTGGAAGAGGCCGCCGGCAACGTTCTGGTGCGTCCACGCTACCGCTGGGGGAAACTGCGCCTCGAGCATGCGTGGGCCCTGATCGGGAAGATGCCAGAACCGCGGGAGGGCGGGAACCGGGATCTCGAGGGTGACCGACTCACTAAGGCGCCGGCCGTGTACGTCTGAGAGTCCGGCTCCCAGCGTGAAGGAGTATTTTTGTTCGTATTCCAGCGGAAGGCCGTTCACGCGCACGAAGCGGTCCCACACCTCGATGTGGTTTGCCGGATCGGCACCCGGAATTGGCAGCCGGAGGTTCGCTGCGACGCTGTCCGGGTCGACGGGATGGGAAAACGCGAGAAATACGGCACGGTCGTCGGGGCCGGTCCGGCGCGGAAAGCCCCACACCGGCTCGCGGCGCGACACCGGTACAAAGGGCGTGATGGTGTGGAAGGCGCGCTCGGTTGCCTCGGCCCGTCCCACCTGGTCGGCTGCTGCGCGGGCGCCCGCGGCGAGACCGACCGTGATGCCGCTGTCCTCCGGAAGCGGCTCTGCGACATTCAGGAGAACCGTGCGCGATGCAAGCGCTGCGCGGGCCCGGTCACCGGTCGTTTGGTCGCCGGTGGCGCGATCGCTCGCCACACTCAGGGTGAACTCGACGGGTCGCCCGTTGGCCCGCAGCTGCAGATGGCGCGAGAGCTCGCGCGGATCCGGCTCGTGATTGAGCACTACGGTAAGGGTCTCGGCCGCGGAGGGCGGTACCTCGCTGTCTCCCCACGGGTAGGCCTCATCCGGCGTGCCGGGATAGAAATCAATGATGTCGAGTTCGGGGGTTGCGAAGCGGAAGGAGAACTCCGCGCCGAGCGAGCGGCCCCCAAGGGTGGCGGCGTCGGCGGGTACGGTAACCGTGAAGCTGCGCGCCCCGGTGATCGGGGCATCGGGCTCAAAGCTGAGCGTCCGCGATCCGAGCCACCGCAGGCGCCCCGGGAGGGCCGGGCTGATCGACAGCGGTCCCGAGCGGGTCTCCTCCACGGCGGCAAGGGCGGTCATGGGCTGCGAAAAGACCACGTAGACTACCGGTCGGGCCATCTCGATCGGGAGTGTTTCGGTGGGGCCCCACGCAACCACCGCGAGCTGCTCGTCGCTCTCAACCGGCGCAAAGAGCTGGTCGTCCCACGCCTCGGCCCGGTAGTACTCGATCGGGCCGGCCGACAGATCGCGCCGTCGCGACAGCGAAACCGCGAGCGCTTCGCTGCTTCGTCGCAGTTCCGGATCGCTCACGGGCAGCGGTGCGGCGGGTCGCGCGCAGGCGCTCAATGCCATCCCCAGGCCGACGATCACCGCACCAGTCAGCGCGCCAATCACCACCCACCGATTCCACCCACGCGTGCGATTCATGGTTTCCCCCGATGAATACGAGCATACCACGGCGGTGGTGAGGGGGGTAGCCCAAGCGCCGTCGATCCGGCACACTCGGCACCGGTGAACCGATCAGAGAACCCATCGGGTGCCGGAGAGCACCCCCCATTCGGCGTAAGCCGCTACTACCAGGGCCTGGCCCAGAGCCTGGACCCAACCGTCGACCCAATCGCCGCGCAGTTTGTTCCGCAGGAAGGCGAACACCGGATTCTTCCCTACGAAGACAGCGATCCCATTGGTGATCGGCGGTATACCGTGGCTCCGCGCCTCATCCACCACTACGCGGATCGGGCACTGTTGCTGGTAAACGACCGGTGCGCGGTCTATTGTCGGCACTGCTTTCGTCGTCACTTCACGGGGTACGGCGGCGGCCGGATCACCACCGCCGAGCTCGATGCCGCGTGCGCCTACCTGGAGCGCACGCCTGCGGTGACCGAGGTGCTGCTCTCCGGAGGCGATCCGCTCATGCTTGGAGACGCCGAGCTCTGTGCCGTCATCGACCGGTTGAGACAGGCGCGGCCGGACTGCCTCATCCGCGTCTGCACCCGCCTGCCCGTTGTGCTGCCTTCGCGGATCACCGAGGCGTTCGCGGAGGCGCTGGGAAACCGTCGCCCCGCGTGGGTGGTGGTGCACGCCAACCATCCGCGGGAACTGACCGCCGAGTTTCGAACCGCCGTGAACCGGCTGCTGCGCGCCGGGATTCCGGTGGCAAACCAGAGCGTGCTGTTGCGCGGAGTCAACGATCACGTCGAAACGCTGCAGGAGCTGTTTTCAACCCTGGTACGCGTTGGGGTGAGGCCGTACTATCTCTTTCAGGGAGACCTCGCGGCGGGTACCTCTCACTTTCGCACCACTATCGAGCGGGGCCTTGAGCTGATGCGGGAACTGCGGCTGCGGATGTCCGGCCTGGCCCTTCCCACCTACGCCGTCGATCTGCCCGACGGGGGAGGGAAGGTCCCGGTGGAAAGTGCGCTCATCCGCATCGAAGCGACCGCGTACGTGCTGCGCGGCCCCAATGGGCGCGAGTATCGGTATCCGCGTGAGGTGGACATGGTAAAACGTTCGGACCAGGAAGTGGGCACTCGAGCAGGCCCTACTCCTGCTCCTTCGCCCGAAACGCCGAGCGTATCTCTTCGGCGGTTGTCGCCGTCAACAGCTTCTCGCGGAAGGCTGCGTCGTGCAGAAAGCGCGCCAGGCGGCTCAGCACCCGCAGGTGATCGTTGAGCGCGTTCTCGGGCGCCAGCAGCAGGAAGAAGAGCTGTACCGGCTGCCCGTCGGGGGCGCCGTAGTTTGTCCCCTCATCGCAGCGGGCGATGCCCAGTACGCGCCGCGCGATGCGCGGAGAGAGCTTGTGGGGGATGGCGATTCCGCCACCGATAGCGGTTGAGGTCTGATCCTCGCGCTCGAGCAGCTCGCGCTCGAAGCCGGTCGCGTCGGTGACGGCGTCGGTCCGGGCGGCAAGCTCGGCGAGTCGGGACACAATGACGCGTTTGCGCCCCTTCTTCAGGCTGAGATCGACGCAGCGGTCGTCGAGTAGTTCTGAGAGTTGCGTCATGTTGACTCCGGTTCTCCGCGCAGCATGCGGTTGATGGCTGCCGCTGCCTTTCGTCCTTCACCCATCGCCAGGATCACCGTGGCGGCGCCGAGTACGATGTCGCCGCCCGCGTAGACACGGTCCATCGACGTTTTGCCGTTCTCGTCGGCGACGATATTTCCCCATTTGTTGGCCTCGAGTTGCGGCGTGGTCTGCGTGATCAGCGGGTTGGAGTCGTTGCCGATGGAGACCAGCACCGTGTCCACCGGGATCACGTGCTCGCTGCCGGGAATCGCGATCGGTCTTCGCCGACCCGAGTCGTCCGGTTCTCCAAGCTCGTAGGAGAGGCACTCGATTCCAACAACGCGATCGTCGTCGTCGCCCAAGATGCGCTTGGGGCTCGTCAAAAAGTGAAAGATCACTCCTTCCTCTTCGGCGTGGTCGACCTCCTCGGCGCGGGCAGGCATTTCGGTTCGGGTGCGGCGGTAGATCACATTGACCGATTCGGCACCAAGCCGCACCGCGGTCCGGGCGGCGTCCATCGCCACGTTTCCTCCGCCAAATACCGCCACCACCTTCGGCTGAAAAATGGGCGTGTCGGCGCGCTCGCGGTCGTACGCCTTCATCATGTTGCTGCGGGTCAGGTATTCGTTGGCCGAGAAGACTCCGACCAGGTTCTCTCCATCGATTCCGAGAAACTTGGGAAGCCCGGCTCCGGTCCCGATGAAGATCGCGTCGTACCCGTCTTTGTCCAGCAGATCCTGAAGCGTGCGGGTGCGTCCCACCAGAAAGTTGGTCTTTACCTCCACACCCATGCGTTTGAGCGTTTCGATCTCTTCGTCAACGATTGATTTGGGCAGGCGGAACTCGGGAATGCCGTAGATCATCACCCCGCCCGGTCGGTGGAAGGCCTCGAGGATGGTTACCGCGTGGCCTTCGCGGCGCAGGTCCGCCGCCACGGTGATGCTCGCGGGGCCGCTGCCGATTACCGCCACCCGCTTGCCGGTCTCCGCGTTCACCTCGGGTGATCCGCCTTCGGCCTCCTCGCGGGCACGGTCGGCAACGTAACGCTCGAGGCGGCCGATCGAGACCGACTGAAAGGGGTCCTTCAGCGCCTTGCCTACGGTACAGCGCTCCTGGCACTGGTTCTCCTGTGGACAGACCCGACCGCAGATGGACGGAAGCAGACTGGTGCGGCGGATGATCTCGATCGAGTGGTCGTAGCGGCGATCTTCGATTGCCTTGATGAACCCAGGGATATCGATGCGAACCGGACACCCCTCGATGCACGGCGCATTCTTGCACTGCAGACAGCGCATCGCCTCCACCCGGGCCTGCGCTTCGGTGTAACCGAAGGTGACCTCGCTCATCGTTTCCCGGCGGGCCACGGGATCCTGGGCCGGCATCTCCTGCTGGGGAAGGGCCATCCGCTCCTTCTTGCTCAGTTCCCGGTTTTCAAGGGTCGTCAGAATCTCATCCGCCTGACGGGCGAGGGTTTCGCGTGCAACGTAACTCACGATCGTACCTCCGGGATGCGGCACTGTTCCTTTGTGCGGGGTCTCTGTTCCTGTGCCTGTTGCTCCTGCTTCCGGTACGCGCCAAGCCGCTTCAGCATATTGTCAAAGTCTACCAGATGGCCATCGAATTCGGGCCCGTCCACGCAGACAAACTTCGTATCGCTGCCCACCGTCACGCGGCAGCCGCCGCACATTCCGGTACCGTCCACCATGATGGTGTTGAGCGACACCACGGTGTGCACGCCGAAGGGGCGAGTGGTCTCGGCGCAGAACTTCATCATGACCGGCGGACCGATCGCCACCGCCAGGTCGGGCGGCGGATCAGCCTCGCAGAGCCGCTTCAGCGGCTCGGTTACCAGCGCCTTTTCACCGCGCGACCCGTCGTCGGTGCAGATGATCAGCTCATCGGCCACCGCGCGCATTTCGTCCTCAAGGATCACCAGGTCGGCGGTGCGCGCGCCGACAATCACCGTGAGGCGGTTACCCGCAGCCTTCATCGCCTCCACAATGGGGTAGAGCGGGGCTGCGCCGATTCCCCCACCGACCGCAACGACGTGTCCAACGCGCTCGATGTGGGTCGGCTGGCCCAGCGGCCCCAGCAGGTTCTCGATGGAGTCGCCCACTTCGAGGGCGGCGAGCCGCTGCGTGGTATGCCCCACGGCCTGGAAGATCAGCGTGATGGAGCCCTCATTGGGGTTGGCGTCGGCTATGGTGAGCGGGATGCGCTCGCCGAAGTTGGTGTCCAGCTGCACAATGACAAACTGCCCCGGCCGGCGCGCCTCTGCGATGAGGGGTGCGGCAACCCGGATCCGGTAGACCTGCTCGGATAGCTGTTCTCTGGCTAGAATCTGGTTCACGACCGACTATTCCTTTGTGATGGGTATGCGAGGATGTCGAAATTGTACCACGATTTCCGGAATCGGGAAACCAAAAAGTTGCATGCAATTAATCTCTGTGCATCACGGCCCGGCAGTGACGGCTGCGGCGGTGCCGCCTGGTTGGCGGTGCTGACGTTGCGTATACAGCCAATCTCATTTATATTTGAAATCACGATGGCAACGCACGCCGGTGATTCGAGCATTGACCATAAGATCGCGCGACTTGAGACCCGCATCGACGCGATGGTTCACGCGGTATCGCACCGGCGTGATGGGGCCGAAGAGATCGACGGTAATCATCGGGGCACCGGTTCGCGCAGCACCACCAGTGCAGCGGAGCCTCCCTCTCGCGAGCCGGAGCAACTCCCCAGCGAACCGGCTGCATCGGTGCGCCCCCCACCTTCTATCGGAGCCTCACTTTTTGAGACGGTGCTCGAGTGGATCATTCAAGGGTATCGCGGTCTCTCCGACGAGTATCTTTCGCTGAGTCGATTTGCAGAGCTCTCTCGGGAGTGTGAAGACCTCGTCTGCTTTATCGATACCGCCGGGCGGGTGGTCGATATCAATGCTGCGTACGCGTACCGGTGCGGGTGTGAAAAAGCTGCGGTGATTGGCCGTGAAATCGTTGACTTGGTCGACGAGCGGTACCGTGGGAACCTTGCCACCGCGATGTCCCGTGCCCTGAGTGAGGCGGTCGAGGGGCAACCGAAGCAGATCGACGACATTGTCGCCCTGCGTCTTCAGCGCGCGGACGGATCGCACTTCTCGGTAGAGGCGGTCGTTGTTGCCGTGGGCCTTGCCGCCGGCGATACCCCTGTGTTTGAGCACCACGCCGACATGGCCGTGGTCATGCGCGATCTCTCCATTCATCACGATCTGCTCGAGGCGCTGCGCGAAAGCCGGGAGAACTACGACGCGCTCTCCGAAACCATCACCGAGGCGATTCTGCGCATCAACGAAGCGATGGAAATTGTCTTTGCGAACTCGGCGGTCAAGGCGACCTTCGGGTTCGAACCAAGCGAGTTGCGCGGTCGTCCGTTTTCGGTGCTCTTTCCTGAGTCCGTGTACGAGCGCAGCGAGCAGGACTTTCGCAAGTACTTTGTGGTGGACGACCAGGATCGCCGCCGTCTCGGTATGCGCAACACCGTCGAGATCCTGGGGCGGCACAAGAACCGGGGTATCGCTCCCATGGAGATGTCGTTCGGCAACTCAAAAGACATCAAGGGGAGAACGCTGACCTGCATCATGCGAGACATCACGCAGCGCAAGAACGCCGAGCGCCGGCTGCGCCACCTCGCCTACCACGACCAGCTTACCGGGCTGGGGAATCGTGATCTTTTTGAAGTGGATATGCGCCGGCTGTTCGAGACCCCGGATATTTTCAAGAACGGGCAGGCGGCGCTGATGTTTCTCGACCTCGATGGGTTCAAGCAGGTGAACGACACCATCGGACACGACGCGGGAGACGAGCTGCTCGTGCAGACGGCCGGCCGGCTGCGAAAAACGCTTCGTGAGTCCGACTCGGTCTATCGCTTTGGGGGAGACGAGTTTGTTGTCCTGCTGTCGTTCATTCACGATCGCCGGGGAGCCTCCGTTGTTGCCAACAACATCCTGGGCGAGATACGCCGGCCGTATTCGTTGAGCGGTGCGGGGAATGGGTCGGCAACCACCGTGAGCGTTGGGGTCAGCATCGGGATCGCCGTGATCCCCGAGGACGGAAGCTCGATTGCGCCGGCTACGAAGGCCGCCGACCTGGCGATGTACTCGGCGAAGGAGGGCGGCAAGAACCGGTTTGCCTTCTACGATCGTGGTATGGATCAGCGTGCCAATGAGCGGTGGCAACTCGAGCAGGGAATCCGCACCTCGCTCGAGCGGCAGGAGTTTCGCATGCACTACCAGCCCCTGGTCGACGCGGCCGGAGCGGTTATCGGGCTGGAGGCGCTGCTGCGCTGGAACCACCCCACCCACGGTGAGGTTCCTCCAACACGGTTCATTCCCATTGCCGAGGAAACGGGGATGATCGTACCGTTGGGGAGTTGGGCGATTGAGACGGCGTTTCGCGACGCGGTTTCGTGGCCCGACGCCGGAAACGCTCCTCCCTTCATCGCGGTGAACCTCTCTCCCCGTCAGTTTGATCGTGCCGATTTGACCGAAAGCCTCCAGGGAGTGATCTCGCGTACGGGAATCGATCCCGCTCGCGTCGTGCTGGAGGTGACCGAGACCTGTGTCATGAGTGCGCCGGAGCGGTCGATCGCAACCCTCGAAACACTGAAGGAACGCAACCCCGGGCTGCGGATTGCAATCGATGACTTCGGCACCGGCTACTCGTCACTCAGCTATCTTTCACGCCTTCCCGCCGACATCATCAAGATCGACAGCTCGTTTGTCAGCGATCTTTTTTCCTCGAACAACGAGAAGATTGTCCAGGCGATTATCAATCTGGGGCATTCGCTGGGCATGCAGATCATCGCTGAGGGCGTCGAGACGCCGGCACAGCGCGAGTTCTTTGTGGATACCGGATGTTACGCCTTCCAGGGGTTCCACTTCCACCGAAGTCTGCCGACCGTCGACGTCGCTGCCCTGCTCAACGGACGGGTGCTTGAAGCCGTTTGATTACGTCTCCCTGCTGGTTGCCGTTGCCGTTGTTGCGGCGTTCTCGATCTACGCCTATCGCGGCGGTGAAGAAGGCGCGACGGTACGAATCCAGTCCGAAGAGGGAACCTTCCTCTATCCCATGGAAGGGCGCCGGAACGTCACCGTCACCGGGCCGCTCGGCGATACCGAGATTCTGATTACCGCCGATGGCGTTGAGGTGCTGGACTCGCCCTGCCGTGACAAGATCTGTATCGCAGCTGGGAGGGCCACGATGTCCGGCGAGTGGATTGCCTGCCTTCCCAACCGGGTGTTCATCCGGGTGGAAGGCCCCGCCGACGGGTTCATCGATGTGCAGACCTTCTGAAGTGGTGCGGAACGTTCCCGCCGAAAGCTCATGATTGACAGAAACCCGACATATGCGGTAGTCTTATATCGATAATTCTTTCCGCACACGTTCCGGATACTCAAGAAATGAGCGGCATCGGAATGACCGCTTTACCGATTCACCACGATTCGGTAGGATGTCCACGCGGGAAGGAGGCGGACGGCAGTGCCGTCGGTTACCCGGTTCACGGGAGGAGCAACTATGCAAGACAAGGTTCGCATCGCCATCATGGGCGGCGGGTACGCCGGCGTGGAGGCAGCAAAGCGGCTGAACAAGCGGTTCAAACGCAAGGAAAACGTCGAGATTACCCTCATCGATCGCAACCCCTACCATACCCTGATGACCGAGCTGCATGAGGTCGCCGGTTCCCGCACGGAACCTGAGGCGGTCCAGGTCAGTTTCAAGAAGATTTTCAGCGGGACCAAAGTTCGCGTTGTCTGCGACGAAATCAAATCGGTCGAGTTCGAGAATAACAGGCTGGTGTCTCAATCGTCCACCTATCCCTACGACTATCTCATCATCGGCGCCGGTGCCGAGCCCGAGTTCTTCGACATCCCCGGTGTGCAGCAAAACTGCTTCACCTGCTGGTCGCTCGAAGACGCAATCCGGATTCGCACCCACGTCGAAGAGATGTTCCGCGCAGCGGCCAAAGAGCCGAGCCCCGAGCGTCGGCGCAGACTGCTGACCTTCGCGGTGGCCGGCGGTAGCTTCACGGGTGTAGAAATCTGTGGCGAATTGCTCGAACGCAAAGACGTACTCTGTCCGAAGTACCACATCAATGAACGCGAAGTGCGCGTGGTGCTGATCGAGATGATGGACGATATCCTTCCCAGCCTTCCCAAGCAGCTTCGCGAAAAATCGGCGCGCTTCCTCCAGAAGCGGGGCACCGACCTCATGCTCAACGCACCCATTACCAGCGCAGAGCCCGGCAAGGTGATCGTCGCCAACGATCAGGTGATCGAGACCGAAACCTTCATCTGGACCGCCGGTGTCACCGGTTCCGAGTTCACTTCCAAGGTCGAGCTGACCAAGGGGAACTGCTCCCGGGGAACCTCGACCGAGGCCAGCGTCGAAGGCGTGCACGGCATGAAGGGCTGTCACTTCGACGAGGACGAGCGGTACATCGTCGGCGAGCGCGGACGAATCCAGGTCAACGAGTTCATGCAGTCGGTCGACGTTCCCAACGTCTATCTGGTTGGTGACGTGATGTTTCACACCATCAACGACAAGGCGGCACCGCAGATCGTGGAGACGGCGATTCAGTCTGCCGAAACCGCCGCCGAAAACATCGTCCGTGAGCTGGAGAAGAAGGAGCGCAAGCCCTTCAAGCCCGCCTACCACGGCCAGATGGTATCGCTGGGAAGCAAGTACGGCGTTGCCTACGTGATGAACATCGCGATGTCCGGCTTCATGGCCCTGGCGATGAAGCACCTGATCAACCTGCACTACCTGTTTGGCGTCGCGGGAGTGAACGCGGTCTGGACCTACCTGCAGGAGCAGTTCTTCCAGGTCAAGGACGGCCGTTCGCTCGTGGGCGCGCACCTCTCGGCAAAGGTTCCCACCTACTGGGCGGTTCCGTTGCGCATCTGGCTTGGATTCAAGTGGCTCACCGAGGGACAGTACAAGGTGTCCACCGGTTGGCTCAATCCGGGGCCAGACGGAATCTTTCGTCCGTCACCCAACAACATTTTTCTGCCGGGGCTGACCGACGAAATCAGCGCAGCGACCAGCGCGACGCCGGGCGGTATGGGGAAAACCGGCTACTGGCAGCAGTCGATTCTTTCCGATCCGGTCGCAATCTACGAGTGGTTCGCTCAGACGATCCTGAGTATGCACCCGATCATCGCGTACTCGGCGCAGGCCGGAGCAGTGATCGCGCAGATATTCATCGGAATTGCGCTGATCACCGGTACCTTCACCTTCCTCGCAGCCGCGGCCTCGCTGGTCATGTGCGTCTTCTTCATCGTGGCAGGATGGGGAAACGTGGAGCTCTGGTGGTACATGTCGGCGGCTATCGTGATGCTTGGTGGGGCAGGCCGTGGATTTGGAGGTGATCACTGGGTCATGCCGTGGGCGAAGAACTGGTGGAGCCGCCGGTCAATCGCGCACAAGACGTACCTCTATTCCGGGGAACCCCGAATCAATAACTGATCCACACGACCTGATCGAATCATCGCGGCGTCCGATTGTCGGGCGCCGCGCTGGAGAACCAACGAAGCCGCATGAACCAGTTCTGGGAGCACTACCCCGCAATCCGCAAGGACCTCGAGAGGGTCCATCAGATCGTTCTCGATAACGCAGTCGCTGGAGATGGCGAGCTCTCTCGTATTGTGCGGGAGTACGCAGGCCGTGGTGGGAAGATGCTTCGGCCGGCCTTCGTTCTGCTGGCCGCGTATGTCCGCGAGGGACGGTTCCCTGCAGTGAACGGAACGGTGACGGGGCATATCCCGGACAAGATCCTGAAAATCGCTGCGGCGGTAGAGATGCTGCACATGGCGACCCTGATTCACGACGACATCCTGGACGATGCAACAACACGCCGCGGTCTGCCCGCCCTGCATCAGCAGATCGGCAGCAAGGCGGCGGTCCTGGTGGGAGATCTGCTGTTCAGTCGCTGTTTTGCGATGGTTGCCGATTACGCGACAATGGAGAGCGCCCGCAGACTCGCCGCGGGAGTAGCGCATATCTGCGCCGGCGAGATCGCACAAACGCAGCCGAGTGATCCTACGCGCCTCAGCGAGCGCACCTACATCCGGCGGATTGCCGAGAAGACCGCGCTGCTCTTTCTGATCAGTTTTCACGTTGGAGCGGTGGAGAACGGCGTCAACGGTCGTCAGCTCGACTCGCTGCGTCGGGTGGGGTACAACGTGGGAATCGGGTTTCAGATCACTGACGATCTGCTGGATCTCACGTCCAGCGAGCGGTCCATTGGGAAACCGGTCGCAAACGATCTGCGCCACGGGATACTGACGCTGCCGGTTATCGCCGCATTGAGGTTCCGACCCAACGATCTTGCCCCGCTGCTCGCTGCCGATCTTGCAGACAACGCGAACCTGGAGCGGATCATCGCAGCCGTCACCGACGCCGGTGGGGTCGATTACGCCCGCGCTCGGGCAACCGCGTACACGCAGCGGGCGCTCTCGGCGGCGCGACGCCTTCCCTCCGGTGAGGTGCGCGACGCGATTGTCGACGTCACAAACCGACTGCTCACTCGGACGCAGTAACCACCATCACTGTATCGGTGGGATCTTCGGTGATGCGGTACAATTCGGCCGCGTTCCGATAGAGGTGACTGGCAAGCCACGACTCGGGTTGAATGTGGCGGTCGCGACGCATTCGCATCGGGGAGTTCATCACCGCTGATCCGTTGTCTGTTTCTGCCATGTGGACGTCGGGGTGCCTCAGGTTCATTGTCTCGATGACAATGCCTCGGCGGTAGTTATGGTGTACAAACGAGATTGTCCCGTATTCATCAACGCCAACAACAATCGCCACGTGGGTGAGCTGGTCGCCCCAGCGGCCGTTGCGGCTTCGATCGAAGGTATCATCCCAGAAGAGTAAGTCTCCCGGCTGCGGTTCGTCGCGGTTGCTCAAGACGTTGTGGTCAACGGCTATCTCGTAGAGGCGCGCAACTCCGTTGCCAACGCGGCTCGCAAACTCTTCACTCAGGTCGATGCCCGCGATGGAATAGGCGGCGAGGACAACCCCTGTGCAATCCCATGGAAATCGTTGTCCTTCCACTTCAATTCGCGCACGTCCAACGAGCGAACCGGCAGCTTCAACCACGCGTTGACGGCGCTCTTCCAGCGCCTCCGGACGTTTGGAGCTGGCCGGAGCGGCGGTTGGGGTGCCGTTGACGCCCTCGCGTGGTTCGGAGAGCGCGAAGGCAGTTGTACACCCGGCAACCGCCTGGAAGCCCATGACGAAGACGCAGAGAATCTGGAGAAATCTCACGGACGGTGGCGGTTTCATACCGGGAGTATATCGCGTTGTTCGCGCTCTGACTCGCCCCGGAACCCAACTCCAACGAGGTAGGTTTCGAACGATTCAGAGCGGCACGCCTTGGGTTTGAACGCCCGGGCCGAATCAAACGTCTGCCGAAGCGAACGGAGCAGCTCCTGTTCCTCGCCCCCCTGAAAGATCTTCACCGCCAGATTTCCGCCGGGACGCAGGCAGCGGGGAAGGGCCGCCACAATCGCTTCGACCAGCGCCGCCGACCGCGCGGTGTCCAGCACCCTCCCGCCGGTGGTCGCCGGAGCCGCGTCACTGACTACCGCGTCAAATGGCCCGCGACGCTCCACCTCAGCGGGGAAGTCCTCGCCCAGAATATCCAGTTGCAGGAGTTCCAGTCGCGGATCGGGCGGAAGCTCAATGACTCCGAGGTCGCCGGCAACCACCGATCCTCCCGTACCCACGGCACGAAGCAGAAATCGACTCCAGCTGCCGGGAGCGGCACCCAGATCGAGAACCCGGTTGCCGGCACGAATCAGGCGGAATCGCTGCTGAATCTCCTGCAGCTTGTACACCGAGCGGGCCTGGTACCCCTCCTGCTTCGCGCGGCGACTGTAGTGATCGGGGCGGCTGCGATCTCCGCTCACCGCTTTTTCCGCGAGCGGGGTATCTGCGGCAGCCGCGTGGTCACCGGTTCGCTCTGCAGAAAGCGAAGGAGGGCGTTGGCAAAGAACTCTGGGTTATCGACCGGCGCAAGGTGTCCCGCATGGGGAACGCGCACAAACTGCGCGCCCTCGATGCCGAGCCCCATGCGAAGGAGCGCCTCCGGAGGCGTGAAACGGTCCTCTGCACCCCCCGTGATGAGCAACGGGACCGGTTGTCGTTCGAGTGGGGCAAGGGCGTCGACGCGGGCCATCATCGCAAGGAGCGCCGCCTTGCTCGCGATGATGCTCTGTGCAGCCGCTTCGTCCACGAGGCGATCGAACGGAGAATCTGGTTGGTCGATGGTATCCTGCGACAGGGCGGTCTCGAGGTATTGGTTGGCGAAGCGCGCGGGCCCAAGGCCGTCCGCGCGGGTCATCCACCCGGCCCACTGTAACCGTTCATCGTCGGATGGGCTTTTCGCGTGGGCGCCGCAGACAACAAGGCCGGCAAAGCGCTCACGGTCGCGGGCCGCAGCCCGCAGCGCGACCAGCCCTCCGAGGGAGTGGCCGCAGAGCAGCGGTCGCTCGACACCACACTGGTCGACTACGCTCATCAGGTCGCTGGTATGCCCTTCCACCGAAACAACCGGATCCCCCGCCTGGTTCTCGCCAAAGCCGCGCAGATCGTAGGTGATGCAGCGGGCGGCATCGCCGAGGTGGGCGATCACTGCCGTCCACATTGAGTGGTTGGTGAGAAAGCCGTTGAGGAAGATGATCGCGGGCGTTTTGGGCTCGCCGGAATCGTGAACGGAGAGTTTCGCGGTACTCATAGTGGGACATAGCATACGGAGTTCGCGCCGGTTTCGCAAGCTTGGCCCCGAAAGTGATACGATCGTGCAACCATGGTAAAAGGTTGACCGGCGGTCACGATAGACCGTACATTATGCGAATGTCAGGTCGCTCGTTTTTGCGCACGCCGCTTCGGTACCGGGAGTACAACATCTCCTTCATTCTCATCGGTATCAACTTTCTGGTGTTCTTCCTCACCACGCTGTCGCCCAACGTCTGGCGCTATCTGGCGATGAACCCGGTCTTCGTGGTGCACGGGAACTACTGGTGGCAGGTCGTAACGTACATGTTTGTGCACGGCGGAATGTCGCACATCTTCTTTAACATGATCGGGCTCTTCTTCTTCGGCACCCAGGTGGAGCAGCGACTTGGGAGCTGGGAGTTTCTGATGTTCTACCTTGTGGTGGGAACGTTGGCCGGGTTGTTCTCACTCGCGTTCTACTGGTTTGGCGGAAACTACATGGTGTTTCTGGTTGGTGCATCGGGGGCGATCTTTGGCGTACTGCTGGCGTTTGCCACGCTCTTTCCCACCGCCATGATTTACATCTTCGGGATCATCCCGGTTCGGGCCCCCATTCTGGTCATGGGCTACACCGTGCTGGAGCTCATTTCTCAGATATCGGGGCGACGGGGCAACGTCGCGCACCTTACCCACCTGGCGGGGTTCCTCTTTGCCTTCCTCTATTTCTGGATTCGTTTCGGGATCAACCCGATTCGCGTCTTCATCGACGATCTGAGGCGATAGCTCCGCCCCTCACCAAGCCACCGCTGATCAAACCTCACCGTTAATCGGCCGATACTCTCAACAGATGTCGGCCAACCGGTTCCTGAAGACCCAGAATCGCCTCTGTTCCATCCTCGCGCGGTGCGTTCTTCTGATTGCGTTCGCTCTGTACGGCGCGGGGTTCGCCCACACCGCCGAGAACCGCCTGGTGGCCGAGTTCTGGGCAGAACTGCAGCCAACGGTACGCCCTGATGCTGATTTTGCTGCCCGTCGCGAGGCGGTGGTCCGGCAGATGCTCGCGGAGGCTCAGTGGACCTTTTCGGGCATGATCTACGGGTACCGGTTCAGTTACACCCCGTTTGATCGCCGTCGCGGGGTGGAGGAACAGTTCACCCTCGAGCCCATCGCTTCCATTCCGTGGGGTGACCCGGAGCTCACGGTACTCGCGACCCGCCAGGAGGGGGGGCGCCATCTGGCGCAGATTCAGTACGTTATGGTGGATCACCAGGCGCGGCGGCATGCCGCATGGCAGAGTCGCTCGGTGTCTCGTTCCGCGGGAACCGGGCAGGTCTCTCTTTGGCCCGGTGTAGAGCAGAAGCAGCTCGCCGTTGAGGACGCGGTCCGTATGGCGGTGCGGGAGCGACTGCGCGTGATGTCACCCAACAAACCGGCCGCAGCGCACGGGCGGGTGGTACTCGCCGCGCCTCCGCGCATCTGGATTCTCTCCGGCGCCTACCACGCATCCGTGCACGTCCGCATGGACGTCGACGAAATCCGCCACTACGAACTGTTCTGACCTCACCTCATCAGTGCCGCGGCGAGAATCGCCACTACGCTTCCTGTTGCAATGCCCACGGCAATCTCCGGCAGCGAATGACCAACCATTTCGTTGAGTGGCGGATCCCCGGAATCTCGCTCGCGTGCGGCGTCGCGCTGCATCGCGTTGATCCGGCGTGCGTGTTCCTCCACCTGCCCGCGCAGCCGAAACGCATCGTACATTACGATGAACGAAAACACCGCACTGATCGCAAACATGTCTGATGCAAACCCCGATCGCATCCCCACCGACACGGAGAGCGCCGTAACGAAGGCAGAGTGAGCGCTGGGTATTCCTCCGGCGGACACAAAGTAGCGGGGCGCAAACCGGCGCTCGCGCACGGAGTAGAAGGCAACCTTGAACAGCTGGCACGCAACCTGAGCCCCAAGCGCAACCAGAAGCGACGGAGCGAGCATTCTCATGGATGGTCCTCTCGGGTAGTGACGGAATGCGGATACTCTACTCTTCCGTGGTCTCTGCGGCAAGATGGTTGAAAGCACAGAGCATTTTCGAAAATTTTCAAGAAATTTTTACCGAATATGTTGACGACCGTTCGTTCATTTGCTAATCTCATGTTAACGATCGTTCGGTAACTTTATGCAGCCGGTACGGTTGGTTTCTGGTAAGGATGCACAACATTGAATAATCCAACGAAACGCGATGAGATCGTTTCCGCGGCGTTTGCTGCGTGGGGCGAGACTCATTTCACCAGCACAAGCTTGAACCTTGTGGCTCAGCGGCTGGGCATCACCAAGCAGGCACTCTATCGCCATTTTCGCAACAAAGAGGCGCTGCTCGACGAGCTGACCGAGCGCTTTCTGGCAGCGTACGCGCAGATTCGTGACGGCGTGTGTGTGCTGCCGGAGGATGCATCGCTTTCCGAGATCGTCACTCGATACGCCGACGGCGTCTACCGCATGTTCGCCGACACGCCTCACTACTATCTCTTTCTCGTCATGCGTCTCCTGCCCGGACCGCCCGAGGTCGCCGGCCGGTTTTATGCCATTGGCAATGAGATCGGTAACCGGGTGCTTCCGCATCTCGATCCTTCGCTGCCGCGGACGCAGATCGACCTCCTGATGCTCTTCATGCACGTACACATCGTCGTCTGGACCGCGTTCGATTTCTGGACGCCGATGGGTGTGCTGCGCGGTGAACCCGCGGGGGCTCGTTCCCGCGAACGGCGGGTTGCGCACACGGTAGGGCTCTGCCTCAACGGTCACTTTCCGCACGCACGCATTCCCATTGACTTTGCGGAGGTGGAGCGCGTTGCCGTTGTTGATCCCTCGGAGATGCTGGAACCAAACCGGATCTTTGCCGCGGTGGAGCAGGTGGTACAGGAAGTGGGTTTCGAAGCCGCCTCCATGGATCGCATCGCCCGAGCTCTGGGCATGACCAAAAGCAGCCTCTACTTCTACTTCGAAAACAAGGACGCGATGCTGCTGGAAGCGCTCAATCGCGAGCGACGCCATATGCGTTCCCTCTTTGCCGCCCGGGTTGAGCAGCTTTCGCGGTTCTCGGAGATGCTCTACTGCTACCTCGTCACCATGGTGACCTACTTCTTGAACAATCGCAGCCTGCTGGTCTTCTCGGACTGGCTCACCGCTCAACGGGTCCGGGTTCCCGATACCGTCCACGACGAACAACAGATTCTCGCGACGGTTGACTTCGTCCGCCGTCGCCTGAAGCTCAGCCAGAACCCGAAGCGGCGCAAAGAGGTTATCGAGACCGTGGCGCTGTTCAGCATTCTGATGTATCGCGGCATCGCCGATCGCGGGCTGTCGCGAGAAAACGAGAATGAGGTGCTTGCGTTTACCCGCGACCTCTACCAAACCGTCACGCACGGAATCGGCCCGGGCACCTCAACCGGCGCCGCCGTCCAAGGCGAGGAACACCGGCACCCCGTGACGCAGGGTGCCTCACAAAAGGAAGGAGACGAATGAAACCGATCTATCTCTTCACCGGTCTGCTCTTCGCAGTGATCATCGCGACTCCGGCTGAGATGGGAGCGCAGGAAGCGCCCACCCGAGAAGCCAACGCCGCGAGGGTGAGTGCCGAGACGCGACTGATGACCGTCGAAGACGCCGTGCAGATTGCTCTGCGCAGCAACCTCGAGATTGAGTCCGAGATGCTCGGCCTGGAGAAACGGCGACGCACCCGGGACACCGCGTGGAACCGCTTCATCCCGCAGATCAGCGCGGGCACAACCATAGCACGGCCGAACGAATTACCTCCGACGGCCCCAGGCCAGGTGGCGTCGCAGTGGAACCTGCAAGCCGAGGTCTCCGCGATGCTCAACCTGAACCTGGGCTCCATCTACGGCATCCGTGCCGCCCGCTTTGACTACGAGTCGGGCCTGATCGATATCGTCGACGCGCGCAACCGGATCGAGCGCGACGTGCGCAAGACCTTCTTCGCGCTGCTGGTGCTGGATGAGCAGGTGGCGCTGCGACGTCGTGCCCTCGAGATCGCCGCCGCACGCCTCGAACAGACGCGGGTCAACTACCGCAACGGACTCGTGGACGAGTTTACTCTGCTGGCCGAAGAGGTCTCCTACGAGAACCAGCGTCCCGACCTCGACGCGCTGGTGAATCAGCAGCTCGCGGCGCGACGCGACTTCAATCGCGAACTCGGCCTGCCGCTGACCACGGTGCTCGACCTGCAGGGGCGCATCGAGGTGGAGCCAATCACGCTGAACGTCGAGCAGCTGGTGGCCGCGGGGCTTCCGCACGCAACGGCGATCGCCCGTATCGGCGAGGCTCAGCGACAGATCGAGAACCTGATTCAACTGGCGAAGTCGGGCGGGGACCCGCAGACCCGCGGTTTCTATCCCAATCTGACGTTTCGCTATAGCGTGAATCCGCAGTTCACCCGCGATCCCTTCGGCGATCCGCTCTTCGCCGATGTATCGAACGACTGGAACGACCGGGGTGTCTTCTCCATTACGCTCACCCAGCCGCTCGACGGGTTTCTGCCCTCGTCTCCCACGCGAACGCGAATCGCCAATCTGGAGACCGACCTTGCCGACACGCGGGTTGCCTACACCGCCACCATGCGGGGGCTTGAGCTGCAGGTTCGCAACCTGGTCGCCCGCCTGGAGCAGCTGCAGTCAACCATCGCCAACCGAGAACGAAACGAGCGGCTCGCTCAGCGCGCCTTTGAGCTCGCGCAGCAGGCGTACGCCGCCGGAACCCGGGAACTGCTGGAACTGAGAAACGCGGAGCAGGAGTTGCAGACCGCGCAACTGCAGGTGCTGCAGGGCAAGCTGGATTACATCCAGGCCCTGCTCGACCTGCGGTACATCCTGAACATGACAACCGAAGAGTTGCAGGGAGTGAATCGATGAAGACACAGAAGAGAATGCGATCCATCCGGGGCGCGGCGATGACGGTCGCGGTTTCGCTCGTGGTCGCGGTGGCCCTCGCCGGCTGCGGTGGGCGACCGGAAGCCGGAGCCGAAGACGGCGCGAACGGCGAAAACGGGGTGACGCGGACCGCCTTTGCGGTCAACACCACGGTCGTGCGCGAAGGCTCGATAGCCGATTACATCCGGGTGAACGGAGACGTACATCCCGTGACGAGCGTCGATGTCTTTGCCGATGTGGCCGGCGAATTGCGGCGACTTCACGTCCGTATTGGAGAACGAGTGCAGGTGGACCAGGTGATTGGCGAGGTCGACCGGTCGCGCCCGGGCCAGACCTTCGCACCCAGTCCCGTTCGGGCAACAATCTCGGGAACCGTAATTGCGTTGCCGGTCTCGGTTGGATCAATGGTGGGGACCGGTTCGCCGATCGCGCGTATCGCCCGTACCGATGAGCTCGAAATTCGTACCGCGGTGGCCGAACGCTTTGTGTCCCGCATGAGCCTTGGGATGCCCGCTACCGTGCGGTTTGATGCCTTTCCCGGCGAAACCTTTGCCGCACGGGTCACCGAGGTGAGCCCGGTGCTCGACACGCAGACGCGCACTCTTGGTCTGAAGCTGACGCTGAACCGCCGCGACGCGCGGATCAGGCCGGGAATGTTTGCCAAGGTACAGCTGATCACGCAGCAGCGCGAAGGGGTGGTTGTGGTGCCATCGACCACCATCGTGCGACGCATGGGGGAGACCTTCATTTTTGTACTGCGCGATGACGGCGAGCACGTCGAGCGACGCTCGGTGCGCGTGGGAATCGAGATCGACGGTCGCGCCGAGATCGTCGAAGGATTGCGTGCGGGTGAGGAGGCGGTTTACCAGGGACAGAGCCTGTTGGAGGACGGAGCGCTTGTTCGGGTAATCGAGCGGCGTGACGCGAGCGAAGAGAGGAGCCGCTCATGAGCCTGACCAAGACGGTGGTTGGCAAGCCCACCACCCTGTTCATTGTCTTTGCGCTGCTGGTTGGATTTGGCCTCTATACCGCGTCCGATCTTGCCATCGACCTCTTTCCCGAGATCGATGCGCCCTTTCTGGTGGTGCTCACTAACTACGACGGTGCCGGACCCGAAGAGGTCGAGCGCAGCGTTACCCGGGTGCTGGAGAGCCAGCTCAGTAACGTCAGCAATATCGAGCAGATCACCTCGTTTTCGTCGGAGGGATTCAGCCAGGTGAGCATCGAGTTCGCCTGGGGGACCGACATGAGCGAGGCGTCCAACGAGGTGCGTGACCGGCTGGAGTTTGTGCGCGACGTGCTTCCCACGGGTGTGCGGTCGCCGCAGATCTTCAAGTTTGATCCGTCACAGTTTCCCATCATGACCATGCAGGTCTCGGGAAACCGCTCCGCCGAAGAGCTGCGGCAGCTCGCCGAAGACGTCATCCAGCCACGCCTCGAACAGATCGACGGTGTGGCGCTGGCATCCGTGAGCGGCGGCCGGGATCGCGCGGTGCGCGTTGAGGTGCCGCAGGACCGACTCGAAGCGTACGGTCTCACCCTGACGCAGATCTCGCAGGCGCTGCGCTCCCAGAACGTGCAGGTGGCCGGTGGCCGGATCACCGAGGGCAACACTAACTACCTTGTGCGGACCGCCGGGGAGTTTCGCACCATCGACGAGATCCGCGATACCGTCATTTCGTGGCGGCAGACGGCCAACGCGGTGGGGGCGGGCCCCGGTGCGCCGGCGGGGATGCAGCCGATTCGCCTGCGCGATGTGGCCAACGTTTTTGATGATTTCCGTCGCGAAGACACCGCGGTCTATATCAACGGCTCGTCGGGCGTCATTCTTTCGGTGCAGCGTCAGAGCGGAACCAACTCGGTGCAGACCGCCGACAACGTGCTCGAGCGCCTCGACTCGATTAACGCCGCCCTTCCCGAGGGGGTGGAACTCGGCGTCGTGCTCGACACCACCGAGATCATTCGCGACTCGCTACGCGACGTTTCGTCGTCGGCGATTCTGGGTGCCATCTTTGCGGTTCTGGTGCTCTTCGTCTTCCTGCGCAGTTTTCGTACCACCTTCGTGATTGCCGTCTCCATTCCGGTCTCGCTCATCATCACCCTGATGCTGATGTACTTCGCGGGACTCACCCTCAATATCATGACCCTGACCGGTCTGTCGCTCGGCATCGGCATGCTGGTGGACAACTCGATCGTTATTCTGGAGAACATCTATCGTTACCGCGAGAAGGGCTCCAAGCTGACGACCAGTGCCATCCTCGGTACACAGGAAATGCTCACCGCCATCACGGCGAGTACCCTCACCACCATCTGTGTCTTTCTGCCGGTTGCGGTCTTTCGCCGCCAGCTGCGGTTTGTGGGAGAGCTCTTCTCGGGCCTCGCCTTCACGGTTGTGATCTCGCTTGCCGCTTCGCTGCTGGTGGCGGTGCTGCTGATCCCGGTGCTCTCGAGCCGGTACATGCGCATCGAGACCAAGAAGCAGCGACCGCTGGTGGGCATGCGGCGGGTCTTTGACAACTTCATGGACGCAGGCTTCGGGGCCCTCGACCGGGGTTATAAGCGGGCTCTCGGATTTGCCCTGAGTCACCGATGGCTGGTCTTTCTGATTGTCATCGTGCTCTTCGGCGGCAGCGTTGCCATGATCGGCGTGATCGGCTTTGAGTTTGCGCCGTCGCAGGAGGACAACTTCGTACAGTTGCAGGTGACCATGCCGCTGGGCACCAGTCTTGACGTCACACGCGACACACTGCTCCGTCTCGAAGAGATCGCCAAAAACGACATCCGGGGATATCAGGACATCATCGTATCGGCGGGGGACCGGAGCTTCTTTGGTCTCGGCGGCGCGCGCCCCAACCGTGGATCGCTATCAATTACGCTGCCCCCGTTCGCGCGGCGCGTCGATACCTCCTTTGACGTGCAGGAGAAGCTGCGTGCGCGCTTCGATGATTTTCCCGGCGCCCGGTTCTCGTTTGAGCAGGGTGGGGGAGGTGGTCCCTTCAACGCACCGCCCATCGACATCAAGGTGACCACCGAAGATCTCACCCGTGGCAAAGAGGTGGCCGACCGAATTGCCGACCTCCTGCGCGACAACTTCGCCGGACAGGTAACCGAGCCGTCGGTGACGCTTGAGGAAGGCTTGCCCGAACTGCGGATCGTGCTCGACCGCGAGCGAACCTACGCCTTCGGCCTCAACGTCCAGACCGTGGGCCAGGAAGTCCGCGCATACATCGACGGAATCAACTCGTCTCGGTTTCGCTCCGGCGCCGCCGAGTACGACATTCTCGTGATCGCCGACCCGGCGAGTCGCGCGACCGCCCTCGACCTCGAGCAGATCGCGGTGCTGAACAATGCAGGGATGCGGGTGCCGTTGAACAACTTCGCCACGCTGGAGCGCGAGAGCGGGCCGGTGACCATCCGCCGCGAGAATCAGCGCCGAACCGTCAACGTCAGGGCGGGGCTCTCACCGGGTGTCCAGCTCTCCGGCATCGAGCCGCAGATCCGCGCCCTCATCCAGAGTGAAGTACCCGTGGACGACGCCCTCGTCATCGAGTTTGGCGGTGACTACGCCGAGCTCATGCGACTGCTGCAGACCTTTGCGATCATCGTGGTGATCTCGATTCTGCTGGTCTACGGTGTCATGGCGAGTCAGTTTGAGTCCTTCCTCGATCCCTTCATCATCGTCTTCACCATCCCGCTCCTGTTGATCGGCGTAGTGGCGCTCTACTACTTGACCGGTGAGGTGCTCAACGTTTTCACGGCGGTAGGTATGGTGCTGCTGGTTGGAATCGTGGTGAACAACGGGATCGTGCTCGTCGACTACACCAACCTGATGCGAAAGCGGGGCATGGGAATCATCGAGGCGTGCATCGAGGCCGGCGGAAACCGGTTGCGGCCGATTCTGATGACCAGCCTCACTACCATTCTCGCCCTGGTGCCAGTGGCCTTCATCGAGAGCGAGGGGTCAAGCCTGGTGCAGCCCATCGCGAAGACCGTTGTCGGGGGACTGACGGTTGCCACTCTTCTGACGCTCTTCCTGGTGCCGTCGCTCTATTCGGTGTTTAACCAGTGGTCAGAAGCCGTCCATTCGCGGCAAACACGGAGACGGGCGACGCGCCTCGCCCGCAAGGAAGAGCGCCTCACGCGCGAGGTGGAACTCGATCAACAGCGCCAGGATGAACGACGCGCCCGCCGCGAATCACGCCGCTCCGGCGGTTCGAGAGGAGACAACTGATGGTACGACTGGAACTGATTGCGAACCGCTCGGTCGACGAGGACTTCTTTGACCTGCTGGCCGAGCGGGGACTGGCGGACGTCGCTTATACCAAGATTCCGGTTGTCTTTGGTTCGGGCCATGCCGGGCCGCGGCAGGGAGACCACGTCTGGCCGGAAGAAAACTTTCTCCTGATGATGTACTGCGAAGAGGAAATCGCGGATCGGATTACCGACGTGGTGCGGGAGCTGAAGAAGGTCTTTCCCGACGAGGGGATTGCGCTCTTTCGGGTCCCGGTTATCGAAGGGTGCTGACCGATTCGCGTTTTTGAATCCGGATTGCGTGCAACACGTCGCGAATTTCCAGGAAGTGCTGCACCAGTTCCGGGTCAAACTTCTTGCCCGCCTCATCGCGCAGGTACTCAAAGGTGCGCTCCTCGGTCCACGCCTGCTTGTGCGGTCGGTCCGAGGTGAGCGCGTCAAAGACGTCGGCAATGGCAACGATGCGCGCCGAGAGCGGGATCTCCTTGCCCTTCTTTCCGGGACTGAAGGATGTCATCGCGGCGTTGATGTCTGCGATCTTGCCGGGGTACCCGGAGCCGTCCCATCGTTCGTGGTGGTTGAGTACCACCTCGTAGGCGATGCGGTCCCAGATAGAGCGGCCGTTCTGAAAAAGCCGCGCCCCATAGATGGTATGCCGGTACATCTCGAGTTTGTCCGCATCGGTGAACGCTCCCTGCTTGGCCAGGATGGCATCAGAGAGGCCGACCTTGCCCACGTCGTGCAAAATGGCGGCCGCGCGGAAGATATCTTTTTTGATGTTGCGCTCGGCTGAGGGCACGCCTTTTTTGCTCGCCCAAAAGTCAAAGAGTTCGAGTGCGTAGTCTCCAACGCGACGGGCGTGTTCGACCGACTCCCTCGGGTCGCGCAGCTCCGCCATCTCGACCATGCGCATGATGGTCTGTCGCGACATGTCGGCCTTCTCGACCGCATCGGCCGCATGCTCGGCGAAGTAGGTGATATAGAGGCGATCGTCGGCGTGGAAGGGTACAACCTCCTCACGGCGATCTTTCTTGTTGATGAGCTGGAGCACGCCTACAACGATGGTATCACTCTTCATCAGAGGCACCACCAGAATCGACTGCGTCTTGTACGAGGTGAGCTTGTCGTAGGCGGGGTTGAAGCTGTACGACACCTGGCTCTTGATGTCGTAGACGTTGTCGATCATCAGAGCCTCGCCGGTCGAAGCCACGTACCCCGCGAGGGAGGTTTTGTCGATGGGAATGCTGTTGCTCGAGTAGACGTACTTGTCTTTGGCATTGCCGTCAGGGAAGAGGGTATCGTTCTCGATGTAACTGAAGAAGAGCCGGCCCTCGCGGGCGAGGTAGAGGGTACCCGCGTCCGCATCAACAAACGTGCGTGCCTCATGCAGAACCGCTTCGAGCAGTACCGTGAGGTCTGAAATCTTCTGCACGCGCCGGATGGTCTGTAACAGATCGCGAGCAGTCTTCCGTTCGGCCATACCCCTACTATATCCTAAATTGTGCTAAATGACCAAACAAATGCTCCAGATCAGCAGCAATGACCCGAATCAGCGAGGCGCCGCAACGCGCGGGGCCGCTGCCCGAAACGCCTGCGCCATCGGTTCCGCCGCGGCCACCCGGTTTCCAACTCCCTGCCAGACGCCCGGCTTCCCCCCTCCTTTGCCTTCGATGAGGGGCAAGAGCTCGCGACGGACCAGGTCGAAATCGAGGATCACATCGGGAGAGCAGGCAATCAGCCAGTGCAGGCGGTTTTCGGTTTCGTTCAGCAGCAGCACACAGATGCGCTCCTGTGTGGTGATGTGCTCGGCCAGAGCGCGCACGAGCTCGGGCGATTCATCGCGTCCCTGGCGGGAAATAACCCGGACCGGCTGTGATCCGTCGGCCTCGGCGATCAGCTGCTCCGCGCGGAGAACGGCCAGCTGTGAGACAACCGCGCGGTGGTCGTATTGCGCCTGTTTCAGCGCCTGCTCGAGTCGTTCGGCCCGGGGTACAATCTCATGCGGCTGGGCGGAGAACCGGTCCACAAGGGCGTTGACGATATCGGTCTTTTCCCGGTAATCGTCGAGCGCGCGTCGCCCGATCTTCCAGATGGTGCGAAGGTTACCCCGGATGCGCTCGACGCCGGTCAGCTTGATCATGCCAACGTCCCCTGTGGTCGGAGTGTGTACCCCGCCGCACGCGACCCGATCAAACCCCTCGATCTCCACGATCCGGATCACGCCGGAGACCTTGGGCGCGCGCCGCAGACCAAGCGTGGGGATCTCGGTGTCCATTGCTGAGAAGGCGCGGACGGAACGGTTTCGGCAGACGGTGGCGTTGGCGAGCTCTTCAATCGCAGAGAGATCGCCGTCGGGGATATCGGCCACGTCGCACTCCACCGTTGTGTAGCGCTCGCCCTGGTGCACCGCGACGGTGTTGTATCCGCCCACGTGAATCATGGATGCCGAGATGATGTGCTGTCCCGTGTGCTGCTGCATATAGTCAAACCGATGGTCCCAGTCGAGTGCTCCGTGGACCGTTTCTCCCACGCCGGGCAGACCTTCCGTCCCGGCTTCAAGCAGGTGAACCACGGTATCGCCCTCTTTCTGCACGTCCCGTACCGGAAATCCCGCGATGGATCCTCGGTCAGCCGGTTGCCCACCCCCCTCGGGATAGAAGCAGGTCCGGCTGAGCACCAGCGAGCACCCGTCTTTCTCTGTGGATACCAACACCACCTCCGCGTCGAAGTCACGGGCAAGCGGGTCGGCGTAATAGATCTTCTCGGTCATGGCGCCATAGTAGCGAACCACGCCACGCGTGAAAACCGATCAACTCGACGCTCCAATCCGGGTCGGCGGCCCCGGCACAGGAGGTGTCAACGGAGTAACCAGCCCAATTCCGTTGACAGCGATACCGGAGCGTGGTACGATAAAAGAATCACGATACAAGATAGCGTCTTATAATATGGGACGCATTGAACCGCAGGGTGGTGCATGGGTGCCCGGATGAGAGGCTTCCGGTGAGCGTTCAATCGCTCGATCGCGCGCTCGACATTCTTGAGCTTCTCGCCGATCGGCCGAACGGGCTTGGTGTCACCGACGTCGCGACCGCGATTGGTCTGCACAAGAGCACCGCCGGGCGGCTGTTGATCGCGCTGCGCGAGCGCGGCTACCTCGAGAAAGACCCCGCCACCTCCACCTATCGGATTGGTCTCAAGTGCGTTGATCTGGCGGGCTCTCAACTCGATCACCTCGAGCTCAAGGTAGAGGCCAAGCCGGCGATGTACGAGCTGTCGGCAACGACCGGTCAGACCGCCTTTCTGGCTATCTTGAAAGAAGACCACATGGTCTACGTCGAGAAGACCGAAGCGTACAACAGCCTGCGCCGCTACTCCATCATCGGGACGCAGGCGCCGCTGCACAGTACGGCGCTGGGGAAGGCTGCCCTCATGGCCCTTCCCGAGGGTGAGCAGCAGCAGGTGGTGCGAAAATTGTGCTTTTCTGAGCGCACACCGCAGACGCATCGCACCGTCGATTCCCTTCTGGAAGATCTGGCTCGGTGCCGCGTGCGCGGCTACTCGGTGGATGACCGGGAGAACGAGCCGGAGGTTCGCTGCGTTGCCGCCCCCATCATCGACTATCGAGGGCGCCCCATTGCCGCGGTCAGCGTCTCCGGACGGGCTGATCGCTTTGACGAATTGTATATCGCTGAGACGGGCGCCGCGGTAGCGGCCGCCGCCGCTACCATATCGCATCGCATCGGCTGGCGCACGCTCGCGGGCGCTGCCGTGCGAACGCAAGGGAATCACGAGGAGGCAGCAAAATGAGTGGAGGAAACGGGATGACAATACGGCCGAAGAGCGAGTGCCGCTGGGACGCGGTTTCGCTGGGAGAGATCATGCTCCGGTTGGATCCGGGCGAAGGCCGGGTCCGAACCGCCCGCAGCTTCACCGTATGGGAAGGGGGCGGCGAGTACAACGTGACGCGCGGGCTGAAACGCTGTTTTGGTCTCGACACCGCGGTGGTAACCGGTATCCCTGACAACGACGTTGGGTATCTGCTGCTGGACCTGCTCTATCAGGGCGGCGTTGACACCTCTCACGTGAAGTGGTTTCCGTTCGACGGGATCGGTCGCGATGTACGGTTGGGACTCAACTTCACCGAGCGCGGTTTTGGGGTTCGTGGTGCCGTGGGAGTATCGGACCGCGCGAACAGCGCTGCGAGCAAACTGAAGCGCGGGGACATCGACTGGAAAAAGATCTTCCAGGATGAGGGCGCCCGCTGGTTTCACTGTGGGGGCATCTTTGCCGCTCTCTCGACCACCACCCCGGACGTGGTTCTGGAAGCGATGGAGGCGGCCCGGGCAGCGGGGACTATCATCAGTTACGACCTCAACTATCGTCCTTCACTCTGGAAGGCGGTTGGCGGCACAAAACGCGCCATGGAAATCAACCGCGAGATCGCGCAGTACGTGGACGTCATGATCGGCAACGAAGAAGACTTCACCGCCGCGCTGGGGTTTGAGGTCGAGGGCATGGGCGCAGACGTCACCGGCATTGAAATCGACAAGTTCAAAAATATGATCCGCCGTGTGGTGGCGGAGTTTCCCAACTTTCAGGCGGTGGCCACCACCCTGCGCGACGTGCACAGCGCCACGGTAAACGACTGGGGAGCGGTGCTCTATCATGGCGGCGAATTCTACGAATCGCAGAACCGGGCTCGCCTGGAAATCCTCGACCGGGTCGGTGGAGGAGACAGTTTTGCCTCCGGGCTGATCTACGGCTTTCTCTCCGGAAAAGATGCACAGCAGTGCGTGGAGTACGGGGCGGCCCACGGGGCGCTCGCCATGACCACCCCGGGGGATACCTCGATGGCCTCTCTCAAGGAAGTAGAAAAACTGGTCGCGGGCGCGAGCGCCCGGGTTGACCGATAGGAGAACCGAATGACCGCAACAGAAGTTATTTCCCGGATTGCCGACTGCCGCCTGGTCCCGGTGATCAAGCTTGAATCCGCCGACGCCGCGGTCCCCCTCGCGCAGGCCCTTGGCGAGTCCGGTCTCCCGGTGGCGGAGATCACCTTTCGCACCGCCGCGGCGGGCGAGAGCATCCGGCGCATTGCGCGCGAGGTGCCGAAGGTTCTGCTTGGTGCGGGAACCGTGCTTACCGTGGACCAGATCAAAGAAGCGGTTGACGCCGGTGCGCAGTTCATCGTAACCCCGGGGTTCAACCCAAAGGTCGTGGAGTACTGCGTGTCCAACGGAATCCCCATTACGCCCGGGATCAACAACCCCACCGGGATCGAGGCGGCGCTCTCGTACGGCCTCTCGGTGGTCAAATTCTTTCCCGCGGAAGCCTCCGGCGGTACGAAGATGCTCAAGGCGATGTCGGCACCCTACGGGGATGTTCGCTTCATGCCCACCGGGGGCGTTGGCCCGGACAACCTCGGCGAATACCTTGCCCTGAAGTCGGTCGTGGCGGTGGGCGGAAGCTGGATGGTTCCCGGCGACAAGATCAAGGCCGGCGATTTTGCCGCGGTTGGCGCGCTGGTGAAAGAGGCCGTCGCACTCGCCCGGTCGCTTCGCCCCTGAACACCGCTCAGATCGTCGGGTTCAGGACGACGTAGACCACAAAGAGTACGACCGTGAGCGCGGTATAGAGCGAGAGCACCGAGTGCACGTAGTCCCGCTCATTGTGCGCGGATTCGGGCATGAACAGCGGGATGATGTAGGGCGGTGGGAGCAGGAGAAAGGTCACCACCGCCCGCTCAAAGGGTAGCGGCAGCGCAAAGACGCGGCGGACCAGCACAAGCACCACAAAGGCTGCAATCGGGATCAGGGCGGCGAGCCGCAGCGCGATGCCGCCGATTGCCTCGCGCAGCACCAGGCCCGAGAAGCGCAGACCGTATCCGATGATCAAAAGGATGGCAGGGACGAGCATACCACCCAGCAAAGAGAAAGTCTCCAGCGCTACCTGGCCGGCGGCTGTCGCGCGAACCGCGTCGCGAGCTCCCAGGGCGTTCAACAGGAGGCCGGCCAGAATTCCCAGAATGACCGGAGACCGGATGAAGCTTCCGGCGGTCTGGGCGAGGCTGGCCGCTCCGTCCCGGCGTCGCAGCAGCAGGGTGACAAACACAAACCAGATGAACAGCTCGTGACTCAAGTCCACGATGGCGATGTACCCCACATACTGCATGCCGTACGCCGCGGCAAAGAGGGGAATCCCAAGCATCCCGAACTCGAACCCGGTGGTCAGAAAGGGGTGATACGGTCTCCCGCGCCACACGGTACGCCCGCTCCACACCCCGTAGAACCAGAGCACCACGCAGACTATCAGAATTGTTGCAAAGATCGACAGGTACGACCAGTCGAGGTCCATGTCAAAAAAGGCGCGGAACAGCACCGCCGGAAGCGCAAGGTTCACGACCAGCTTCTTGAGCTCTTCCATGGAGCTCGAAGAGACCAGTCCCCCCCGACGAACGACCATGCCGGCCGCGATGAGTACCACCACGGGCCCGACCCGAACCAGAACCGCGACAATCGATGGCTGCATGGGCGCGATTTTACCACAGGTGGGCGCTTGTTCCTACAACCGATCGGGCGTACAATAGAATGCAATAAAACACAGGAGAATCGCCATGTATCGCGCAGACAAAACCCGCTACGAGAAGATCCCGTACAACCGCTGTGGCCGAAGCGGCCTCAAGCTCCCGCCCGTGTCGCTGGGTCTCTGGAACAACTTTGGAGGCGATCGGGCCTACGAGAACGGGCGTCGGATGGTGCTTCGCGCCTTCGACCTGGGGGTGACCCACTTTGACCTCGCCAACAACTACGGTCCGCCTCCCGGGGCCGCGGAAGAGAACTTCGGCAAGATGATGAAGCAGGACCTCGCATCCTATCGCGATGAGCTCATCATCTCAACAAAGGCCGGGTACGACATGTGGGAGGGCCCCTACGGAAATTTCGGGTCGCGCAAGTATCTGCTTGCGAGCCTGGACCAGAGCCTGCAGCGCATGGGCCTTGAGTACGTGGATATCTTCTACTCGCATCGGTTTGATCCCGATACGCCGCTGGAGGAGACCATGGGTGCCCTCGCCTCCGCCGTGCAGCAGGGAAAGGCGCTCTACGTGGGAATTTCGTCCTACTCCGCGAAAAAAACCGCCGAGGCGGCGGCGATTCTTCGCGATATGGGCGTCCGGTGCCTCATCCATCAGCCCTCCTACTCCATGCTCAATCGCTGGATTGAAGCCGATCTCCTCGACGAGCTCGAGAAGCAGGGCATCGGCTGTATCGCGTTTTCGCCGCTCGCGCAGGGGCTGCTCACCAACAAGTATCTCGGAGAGGTACCGGAAGACGCGCGGATCCACACCGCTTCCCAGTTCTTCCGTCCCGACTTCGTAAACGACGAGAACCTCGCCAAGGTGCGTGCGCTCAACGAGATCGCTCGAAAGCGAGGGCAGTCGCTGTCGCAGATGGCGATTGCGTGGGTGCTGCGCGACAGTCGGGTGACCTCAGCCCTCATCGGCGCGAGCCGGGTAGAACAGGTTGAAGAGAACCTGAAAGCGCTGGAAAACCTGAAGTTCACGTCCGAGGAGCTTGCCGAGATCGACCGCTACGCCACCGAATCCGGCATCAATCTCTGGGCGGCCTCGAGCCAGGCAGGCTGATCGGTTGGATTCGCCCGGCCGGGCGAAAATGCACAATTTTCGCACCACGCAGGGGAGCACAATTTTCGCACCACCCGCAAAAAAAAACGCCGCTCGGGAAAGCCCGGGCGGCGTCTGTTTTCTTATGTCGTCGATGTTCTTATGTCGTCGATCAGCTGACGATAATCGCCTCAACCGGGCAGTCTCGAGCGGCTTCGCTCACCGCGTCGGTAAACTCGGCGGGGACATCGGGGGTGATTACTTCAGCGACATCGTCGCCCATCTCAAAGACTTCGGGCACCTGGCTCGTGCAGAGTTCGCACGCGGTACAGAGGTCTGCATCAATCTTTACTTTCATCATACGCTCCTTCGGTATGGATTCACCGTGTGTGGTTGTTATGGTGTAGTCTAAGGGAATAGACTGGTGCTGTCAAGAAAACGTGCGTGGTCGAGGAACCAGGCGGTTGCCCGGCGAGGATCACGAGCTCATTATTTCTAACGTGCAAGGAGTATTGAAACACCATGATTCCAACACGAGTACTGGTAATCTGCGTTCATAACAGTTCCCGCAGCCAGATGGCTGAGGAGTATCTGCGCAAGTACGGCGGCGACCGGGTAGTGGTAGAAAGCGCCGGTATCGAGCCGGGAAGCCTCAATCCGGTGGTGGTTGAGCTCTTGAAGCGCGACGGCATCGATATCTCCGGCAAGGCAACCCAAAGCGTGTTCGATCTGCACGCCGCGGGAAAGCAGTACGACTACGTCATTGCCGTCTGCAGTCCCGAAGCCAAGGAACAGTGCCCGATCTTCCCCGCTGAAAAAGAGCGCCTGCACTGGCCGTTTCCCGATCCGTCGGCAGTAACCGGGAGCTTCGAAGAAAAGGTGAAGGCGGTTGAGCCGATTCGCGATCAGATCCGTGAGGCGGTCCGGGAGTTTGTTCGTACTCGCCTATGACCGTCCGCCCCGTTGTGGAACCGTGGAAACTGATCGTTCGCTCGGTTGTGCTGCTGGGCCTTGTCTTCGGCGCAACAGTGGCAGTTCGGCTTCTCGATGTGCCGATTGAAGAGTTTGGCCGACGCGCGGTGGCTCGGGGCGGACTCGCGGGGGTGTTTGCCTTCGTGTTTCTGGTGGATACCTTTGTGGTGCCTGCCTCGCTTGACCTGCTCTTTCCGGTGACCATCGACTGGCCGCCGGTACCCCTGCTGTTGGTGATGAGCGTTGCCTCGATTCTCGGCGGCTTCGCCGGGTACTGGATCGCGAGGGGGTTCAGTCGGTGGCGCTACGTCGCGCGGACGGTTGCCGCGTACCGCGCGCGCGGTGAGCACATTATCGAGCGCTACGGCATCTGGGCGGTCGTACTCGCGGGACTTACTCCCATTCCATTTTCTACCGTCTCATGGATTGCTGGAATGGTTCGCATGCCGCCGGGCCTCTACGCCCTCGGCGCCCTTTCGAGGGCACCGCGCATCGTCATCTACTATCTGCTGATCCGCGCCGGGCTCACGCTCATCGGGTAACCCCGGCAAACTCGTACAGCAGGGCGATCTCATCGGCCCACCGGTCGGGATCGACGGTCTCCAGCACCAGCGGCATGTCATCCAGGCGAGAGTCCTGCATCATCGCCCGGAAACAGTCGAGCCCGATGGTCCCTTCGCCGAGGCTGTGGTGGCGGTCCTTTCGGCTTCCCAGCTCCACCTTCGCGTCGTTCACGTGGACTCCGCACAGGTAGTCCAGGCCGATGATTCGCTCGTACTCGTCCATCATTTCGTTCCAGCCTTTGGCGGTGCGGATGTCGTACCCTGCGGCAAATACGTGGCAGGTGTCGATGCAGACCCCCACCCGCGCTTTGAAGACCACCTGTTCGATGATGGCCGCAATCTGTTCAAATCGGTAGCCGATGTTGGATCCCTGCCCGGCGGTGGTTTCGATGACGAGTCGCAAAAGGGAAGCAGCACCCTTGTCGGTGGCGCGGTGAATTGTGTTGATCCCCGCGGCGATTGTGGCGATACACTCGTCCTCAGTAACCTGATTCAGATGGGCGCCCGGGTGAAAGTTCACCGCGGCAAGCCCGAGCTGTCCGGCCCGCAGCACTTCATCTTCAAGCGCCGCCAGACTCTTGGTCCGGGTTTCGTCGTTGGGCGACCCGATGTTGATGAGATAACTGTCGTGGGGCAGGACGTGGCGGGCCGCAAAGCCACATTCGTCCATATGTGTGCGAAACGCGGTAATGCTCTCGTCGGTCAGCGGTTTTGCGCTCCATTGGCGCTGGTTCTTGGTGAAAAGGGCGAAGGCGCGGGCGCCAATCTTGCGTGCGTTCAGCGGCGCGTTTTCGACACCCCCCGACGCGCTGACGTGAGCTCCGATGTACTTCATTGGGAAAAACCCTCCGGGCGAATTGGGAATGAAATCCGACGCGTGATATGCTGCTACTATGCGCGTTGTTGCCCGCTTCGACAACCAGGTTCATCTCCCATGGAAGTCGGCTGATCGTGCCGAGTAGTTCGGTGCGGCCCCTTGCTACCCGTCCTCGATCCCTCCTCCTGCGGCTGCTTCTGATCGTACTGTGCGCGGTCACGCCGGTGCTCGGTGTTGTGCTCTGGACTGGATTTCAACTGCAGCGCATTGCGCATGAGCAGGAGATCGACAAGGCGGTTCGGGCGCTGACCTCGATCGAGAATCAGCAGCGACTGGTCTTTCATTCGTCGCGCCAGCTGCTGGTGAGCCTGTCGTTATGGCCGTCGATTTTTGAGCGGAACACCGAGCGGCTGAACGCTCTGCTGGCGGATCAGCTCGCGGTGCATGAAACGTACGCCACCATTCTCATGGCCGACCGCAATGGGCTATCGTTTGCGTCGGCTCATCCAGGGACCACCGGGTTCAGCGTTGCCGATCGGGACTACTTCCAGCGGGCGATGGAGACCGGCCGATTCTCGGTGGGGTCGCTGGTTTCCAGCCGTACCACGGGATCGCCGGTGGTTCCGTTTGCGCTGCCGGTCTTTGACGATGCCGGTGCGATCGATTCCATCATCATCGCGTCCCACCTGATTGACGACTATAACGCACTGTTCTCAGGTGGGTTTGTTCCCCCGGGCTGGACCGCGGAGATCATCGACCGAAACGGCGTCTATCTGTTTCGGTACCCGCTCTACGCCGCCACTCCCCTTGGTATTTCCGTGCAGCCGTCGCTGCTCGCCCTGATCCGTTCGAGCCCCCGCGTGCGTGGAATGTGGACCGATCCGGAGGGGAGAGAAGAGTATATCGTGTCGGCGGCGATCTCCGCAGACCCGACCTCGGATCATACCGACCTCTATCTGATGGTGCGTACCCCCGCTGAAACGGTGTTTCGCCCCGGCCGGGGGATCGTGTGGAACCTGTTGATCCTTGCGGTCCTGTCACTCGTGTTTGCCGGCATTGTGACCACGGTTCTTGGGCGTCGCACCATCATCCGGCGCCTGAATCTTCTGGTGGCAGCCTCCGACGCAATCGCGTGCGGCGACCTCTCCGTGCGAAGCGGTGTAGCGCATGATCGCGGTGAGATTGGTGCGGTGGCAGCTGCGTTTGACGCCATGGCCGAAGCGCTTCAGGCGCGTGAGGATGCGCACGACATCGCCGAGCAGACCATCAGCGCCGCTCTCACCGAAAAAGAGGTTCTTCTTCAGGAAGTGCATCATCGCGTGAAGAACAACTTCCAGATTGTCTCCAGCCTGCTTCGGATGCAGTCTGAAGGGTTTGACGATAAAGTTGTGCGGGCAAAATTTCGCGACGCCGAGAACCGGATCCGATCCATGGCGTTGATTCACGAGTCGCTCTATCAGAGCGAATCCACCGCAGATATCGACTTTCAGAAGTACCTGGTAACGGTGGTTCAATCCATTCACTCGTCCAACGTCGATTCGTCCTCGGAGATCGAGATTGACGTCCACTCCGACCCCGTGCATCTCTCCCTCGACCGGGCCGTGCCGTTGGCGCTCATCGTGAACGAACTCGTCAGCAACAGTTGCAAACACGCCTTCGTCTCAGGTGATACCCCCTTCGAGGAGCCTGGGCGCATCGTGGTGCGTCTGACTCGATGCGATCGCAACGCGCTTGAGCTTCTGGTGGCGGATAACGGACGCGTGAACGGGCGCACGTCCAACCGCGTCGGCCTGGGAACTCAGCTGGTGCAGGCGCTCACCGAACAGTTGCAGGGGAGCATCGAGTACTCCCACGAAGACGGTACCCGCTGCCGCTGCCGATTTCCCGCATAAACCCGGCCGAACACAATGATTGATGGTACTCGCTTCACGGCAGTATCTTAACCGCGGAGGTCAGCATGACACGACGATCGTCTCACGGGCTACGGCCTGGTCTGTTCTTGGTGGGGTTTGCGCTGTTTCTTGTTGCTGCGGCTACCCTGTTTGGGGGAGGTTCCAGCGAGCGGTCTGCTCCCGCCGGCGGAGCAGCGGGTGCTTCCAGTGAATCGGGCGGAGCCACGTCCGACGGCGCCGCTGCTGCGGTGAATCCTCCGCTCGAGGTGGACTTCATCACCGAGGAGCAGGCGTTGCGGCGGGGTCTCGCGGTTGCGACCTTCGCGGGCGGCTGTTTCTGGTGCATGGAGCCGCCCTATGACAAGCTTGATGGGGTGATTTCCACCACCTCGGGATACTCGGGTGGTCACGTAGTCAATCCGCGCTACGAAGAGGTGATCACCGGAACAACCGGCCACGCCGAAGTGGTGCAGATTGTATTTGACCCCACCGTGGTGACCTATGAGCAGCTGCTCGACGTGTTCTGGGTAAATATCGATCCGCTGGATGCCGGTGGACAGTTCTGCGACCGTGGAACCGAATACCGCAGCGAGATCTTCTTTCACACTCCCGAGCAGCAGGCAGCCGCTGAGGCGAGCCGGGACCGCATCAACGCCTCTGGGGTGTTACCGGGGCACACCGTCACGCAGATTACACCGCTCGAGGCGTTCTATCCCGCCGAAGAGTATCATCAGGACTACTACCTGAAGAATCCGCTGCGCTATCTGCTCTATCGGACGAGCTGTGGGCGCGATGCGCGGCTCGCGCAGCTGTGGGGGAGTACGCAGTAGTTCTGGCGGTGCTGCATGGTCACCTGCCCGCCGCGGTAACGGTCAGTTCGAGCCGACGCGGGCGGGCGTGAGAGAAGGAGTACAGCGCAAGTCCAGTCCAGATGAGCGAGAAACTCACTGCGTGCACCGGAGTGAACGGCTCGCCGAAGAGCACGGCGCCCACCAGCAGCATCAGCGTGGGCGCAATGTACTGGATGAAGCCCAGGCGAGACAACGGAATACGGCGGGCTCCTTGTGCAAACCAGTAGAGCGGCACTGTTGTCACTACGCCCGCCATTACCAGGAGCGCGTCGGTTGCCACCCCCAAGCGACCCAGCGCTCCGGTGCCACGGACGATCCCGGCGCCGATGATGATGGCCGCCACCGGCACCAGCACCAGCGTTTCGACGGCCAGCGCCGTCAGCGGTTCCACCGCGACGGTTTTCTTTACCAGCCCGTAGAGACCAAACGTCGTCATCAGAATCAACGCAACCCACGGGATGACCCCGGAGCCAATCGTCAGGACGATAACACCGGACGCGGCAAACCCGACGGCGATCTTCTGCAGCGCAGAGAGACGCTCCTTCAGAAACACGGTTCCGAGGAATACCGAAAACAGTGGGTTGATGTAATAGCCGAGACTGGCGTCAAGTACCCGACCGGCGTTCACCGCAACAATGAAGGTGAACCAGTTGGTGCCCAGGAGCAGTCCGGACAGAATGAGCGCTCGTCGACAGCGCCGATCGCGAAGTACCCCGAGGAACCGCCGTCGCCGGGTCGCCATCAGGATCAGCGACGCCATGGCGAAGGACCAGAAGGTTCGATGCGCGAGGATCTCGTAAGCCGGTGCTGCTCCGAGGAGCCTCCAGTAGATGGGAAGGACTCCCCAGAACGCGAACGCTCCTGCGGCGTAGAGCGTTCCCACGGTTGATTCCGACAGGGTTTTCATACGGTTCCGCGACACTATCATGTTTCCCCCCGTGTCGGGTAGCCGGGACCACACATCTGCACCCAGGCGCGCGCCTGGGGTATCTGGTGCGGTAGTCCCTGCCGCCCGGGATGGGTAGAATCAGGCCGATGACCAGTCGATGTTCCCGTCAGTCCTTCAGGCGTCGTTCTTCCGTCGGGCCTGCGCACGCCCTCATGGTCGGCGCAATGGTTCCGGCTGGAGTGGTGCTCCGCGTGCACTCGGTGTTCGACCGGGCGATCAACCTTGAGGGTGCCTCCACGGGACTCCTCGTGTCCCTCGTCGTCCGGCCTGAGGATATGGCCGCCACCGCCGTGCTCGTGGATCACCTATTCGACGGTCCCGTGGTTGGTGAACCGGTGATGATTGGGGTGCCGACGGGGTCCGGTCATTCAGCGGCCGCCAAGGCCGGGGAGGGGTTCTCGGTGCGCGTCGCGTGTGAGGGATCCACACGCTGGGAGGGAAGGCTGCTCGGGGCGCCGCTTGACGTGGATGGACTCACCGCCGTAGTGGGGCGCCTGCAAGCGCTGGTTGCAGGCCACGGACGCGACGGAGGCCTGCTGGCCCTGGTTGCCGACGCGACGGATACGCCCGTGACACGCTTCGCCCGCGAGGCGCTGGAGATTCCCGGTGGGCCCGACTGGTCTCGGCTCGTTGGGCTCGGCATCGGGCTCACCCCGTCCGGCGACGACTTCCTGACCGGGGCGCTGTTGGCTGAGGCTCTTCTGGATGCCCGTCGCGTTGTTCCCGGTGGGGCAGCAGGGTGGCACGGTGCAATCGACCGAAGGGCGGTCGCGGGCAGGCTGGAGGGAACAACAGCGGCAGGGCGTACCCTGCTCGCTGCTGCCCTGGAGGGCCGCTTTCCCGCCTATCTTCTGGCCTTGATACAGGCAACGGTTGAGGGTCGGGCGCTTGCCGGCCATCACCTCGATCACGGCCACAGCTCCGCTACCGACGCGGCATGCGGAATTATCGCCCGGTTACGCATGAAATGGTAAGTGTCACGAAGCTTGGTGAATACCCCCCCCCTTGATAATCTGGGCACATACGATACAATATGCCGAATATTACGGGGCGTCGCCCCGGGCTATCGAAGCACGGAGAAGGAGAGGTTGCACATGTCAG
>REDM01000155.1 GCA_007693485.1 Spirochaetaceae bacterium | reverse complement strand
TGGATGCGAACGATCTGGCAGCACGAGCACGAGAACCCGCCCCCGGTGGATTTTCGCACCGGAGACCGGAGCAAGACCGTTGTAGCGCTCCCGGCGGGGGCGATGCCGGCTCATCTCGCGGCATAGGTCACCCGCAGAACAGACTCTTGTGGCCGGAACTGTGTCTCCAGCAGCGCGTTACCGCGACAGAGCACAAATTTCGCACCACTTCATCTCGGTTGCGATGAAGGATGATCGCCGGTATTATAACAAAATGACCCACAAACCCAAGGCGACGGTCGCACTCATATTCGCCTGCCTCTTCTGTGTTATGTCCCCTTCCGTCTTCGCGCAGAATGTCTTCCTGCCGGATACTCCGGAGGTGGAGGAGCTGCGAGAGCTCTACGCGCGGGCGCGCCTCGCCTTTCCGGAAACCTCGTTTCCCGTATCGCGGCGCGATCTCCACCGCCGTGCTCTCGAACTCGGCACGTTCCCTCGCACCGGTAACCTCGCTGCGGAAATTGACGAGTACCTCCAACGACTCGGTTACAACGACCGTGACATCGTGGTTACCAACGACGTAGACCTGCGGCTGCAACTGTTCACCTATAAGACCGCAATCGACAACTACCCGCGCGGTGAGTTCTTCGAGCGCGAGCGCGACGTCGACCCCTTTCTGGCGTTGCGACTCGGCTTCCATCATGATGCCGTGGCGTCGATCTACATCCGTGGAGACGTAATCGCAGAGTACAACCGCAGCGGCTACACCAACCTGCCGCCGTCTACGGCGAGCCGCCCGGTGGCGGCAGAATACAACTTCGTGACTGAGGGCTACATCCAGTACTTCTTCGGCCCGATGGAGACCGTCTTCGGCCGACAGCGCATTCACATCGGCCCGGCACCGGATACCTCGCTCATGGTGAGCCGGCAGATCCCCTTCGTGGATGCCTTACGCGTAAAGCTGCCGCTGGGCCCCCTGACCATGACGGCGCTCTGGGCCACCCTGGAGAACCGCCAGACCCTGGAGGAAGCCTTGGCGGCAGTCCCGGACGGGTCCCTCGGCCCGATCCGCGGAGGGAACGGCGATGACTTCTACAACTGGCAGCGGAACACCATCCTTCTCAGCATCGCCCGCTTCGAGTGGCACTACGGGCGGACACGGGCGGGTATCGGCGGGCGCACCATTATCGCGCGCGACATGAACGAGTTTCACCTTGGCGATTTCTTTCCCGTGTTCAGCCGACACAACGGTAATATCGTTCCCAACAACCTGAGCGTGGTGGGCGATGTGACCTTCCTGGTGATGCCGGGGCTGGAAACCTACGTGATCTTCGGTCTCGACGACATGGATGCCGGAAAGATCGGATACGGCGATGACGACATCCCCACCATCGGCGCCTACGTGGCGGGAACGATCTACCGTACCCGCGTTGGCGAGCACCGTCTCACCGCCACCGCAGAGGTGGGCGTTACGCACGACCTCTGGGGCAACTTCGACATCGGCAAGGAAGACCACCGCCTGAGTCGCGCCATCTATCGAATGGACACACAGGGTCCCAACCGAGCCATGCCGCTCACCTCACCCTACGGGCCCGGTGTGATCTGGGCGCAGACGGGGGCACGGCTGGCAACCGACGGTGGACTCACCGCACAGATGGATCTGCTCTTTCTCAACCGCAATACCGGGGTGGACGTGTACAGTACCCCCTACGACGGCCAAGCGCGCGACGGTGACCACGCCAGCTCCTTCCAGGTATCGCTGGACTTCAGGCAACGGATCGGACAATCCAGCTATCTCTCCCTGGCGCCACGGGTGTTGTTTGACTCCGATGGGGCTGACTGGCGGATGGCGCTCGGTGGCGGAACGAGCTTTGGACGCCGTCGTACCGTGGGACAGCTCGAGCCGTAACCGCCCGGACTCCCGCAAACTGATTCACTGTCACACACAATCATGATAGACTGGTGCATCCGATGAAGAAGCAACAGCAAGAGTCGCTGACCGTGGATCCTGTCGTGCAGAACGAGCGCATTCGAGCGCTCTCTGCCCTCGGCGTCTTTGAGCGCAGCTACAACGGGTCTCCCGGTTATCCCAACGATCTCTGGCGGTCGTGGGGTTACACCGAAGCGGATCACGAATCCGGCCTCTGGCTCCTCCTGATCCACCCTCAGGATGTCACCCGCGTAGCGCGTGGGTACTCATCGGTTCTCTCCGGGCACTCGAAACAGTTTGCCGAGGAGTACCGGCTTCTGACGCCAGGCAATGGGTGGCGATGGGTGATGGTCGCAGGGCGAGTGATTGCGCGCGATGCATCGGGGCGCCCACTGCGTTTCCTGGGAACCGAGACCGATATCACGGATCGAAAGCGAGCCGAGGGCGAGCTCAACCGGGCAAAAGCCGACGCAGAAATGGCCGCACGCGAGGCCGAGACGCTGCGACAGGCGGGGGCCATCGTTGCGTCAACGCTCAAGTTTGACGAGATCGTCCAGGTGGTGCTCGACCAGGCAATCGACGTTGTTCCGTACGATACGGCAACGGTTCAGCTCCTGCGTGAGGACTATCTGGAAATCGTCGGCGGAAACGGATGGGCCAATATCGGAGAAGTAGTAGGCATCCGCTTTCCCATCCCCGGAGACAATCCAAACAGCGAAGTTATCCAACGGCGCACCACCATGCGGATCGGAAACGTGTCGGAGCGGTACCCGGTGTTCTCCGCCTCTTCCTCGGGAACCATTCACTCCTGGGTCGGAGCGCCGCTGGTGGTTCGCGGCGAGGTAGTGGGACTGCTTGCCTTCGACAAGCGGCAACGCGACTTCTTCACCGATGCGCACCTTCGCCTGGCGACGGCGTTTGCCGACCACGTGGCGGTCGCCATCGCCAACTCACAACGGTTCGAGCAGACGCGAACAATGGCCATGACCGACAACCTCACCGGTCTGGCATCACGCCACGCGCTTCTGGAGCAGGCCGACCGACTCGTAAAGCTCGCTCGCCGATACAATCACCCACTGTCCATCCTCATCATGGACCTGGATCATTTCAAACGGTTTAACGACGAACACGGTCACGAGCTGGGCGACCGGGTACTCCAACTCGTTGCGAAGGCGGTCAAGACCACCCTGCGAGGCGTCGACGTGCTCTGTCGATACGGCGGAGAGGAACTGGTTGCCCTGCTTCCCGAAACGGACATCGATGTGGCTGAAGGAATCTCCGAGCGAATCCGGCTGGCGATCAAGGGCCTCGCTGTCCCAGTGTCCAGTAATACCCGCCATCCCGATCATACGGTCTCGGTCACGGTGAGCATCGGAATCTCCGATCTTGACCTCGAACACGAATACAATATCGACCCCGGTCTTCGACGGGCGGACAAGGCGCTCTATCGCTCCAAGGCGGAAGGGCGGGATCGCTGTACGGTAGAGAGGAGAGAAGAATGATCAATCGCAGCTCCCCGATAGGCTTCATTGGACTCGGCGTCATGGGAAAGAGCATGGCGGACCATCTTCTGGCGGCGGGCCACCCGCTGCACGTCTATAATCGAACCCGCAGCAAGGCCGACGACCTGGTCGCCAAGGGCGCAATATGGCACGACACCGTCGCCGAGGTTGCCCGTGCCTCGACGGTAGTGTGTACCATTGTCGGTTTTCCCTCGGATGTCGAAGAAGTCTACCTTGGTCCCAATGGCATCCTGGAAAACATTGCATCCGGCTCGATCGTGATCGACCTCACCACATCCAAGCCGATGCTCGCGCAGCGGCTGGCCGATACGGCACGGGCACGGGGCGTGGGAGCACTCGACGCGCCGGTTTCCGGTGGGGATCGCGGGGCACGCGAGGCCAAGCTTTCCATCATGGTGGGGGGTGATCGCGTGGACTTTGAGTCTTCCCAACCGGTTCTGTCGCTGATGGGGAATCCTGTCTACCAGGGCCCCGCGGGAAGCGGACAGCACACCAAGATGTGCAACCAGATTGCCGTGGCGGGTACCATGCTGGGCGTCTGCGAGTCACTGGCCTACGCGGTCCGATCGGGCCTCGATCCCAAGACCGTGCTGCAGAGCATCGAACACGGCGCAGCCGCCAGCTGGGCGCTCTCGGTATTGTCCCCGCGGATCCTCTCCGGAGACTTTGCTCCCGGCTTCTTCATCAAGCACTTCATCAAGGATATGGGGATCGCCATTGAATCAGCCGAAGAGATGGGACTGTCGCTCCCGGCTCTCTCATTGGCCAAGTCGCTCTATGAGCAGCTTGCGGCGGACGGCAAGGGTGATTTGGGAACGCAGGCCCTGTTCACGCTCCTGGCGGGGTCCTGACCCTTGGACGCGGTAGCCTCGGTCCGGGATATGGAGAACGCGGTTCTTGCTAACACGTGGGCCTGCATCGTTTTTACACGCGGAAACAGCGCCGTGGGAGAGACCGCCGTTCGGCGGGTCTCCCTGATGCTGCGCAAGTTCACCGACGTACCCGGGTTTACCCTCGATCTCGATCACGACCCTACCGGTGCCAGCCGCTATCTGATCTTTGAGACGCCGTCAGTACTGGTGTACTACAACGGGAAACCGGTTATCCGGGAGATTGGCTCGGTGACGCCGGCCCGGATCTTTGCGGCGATGCAGGAGATCCACCAGTCGATCGATCGCGGCTGAGCGACGACAGACCGTCCGTCGGCAGAGCGATCCATCCCGCCCGTCCGTTCTCCCGAAACACCAGTCCGTAGCGCCCCTGCCATCGGGCGTGTACCGCGACGGCCGCCCCCGGTTGCAGCACCGCAACCACGTCACCCGTCCGATCGGGACGGGCAAAGACCTCAATCGGCTCTCCCGCTGTCAGCTGAGTCGTCGGGTGCACAATCCGCGATACCGCGGTGCGCGACAGGTACCCGCGCTCACCGGTTGGAACCTCTACCAGATAGAAGCTGCGCGTCGCCCCGATCACGCGAACGGGAGTTCCCCGTCCTATTTCAGCGGTGGTCGGTTCACCGGCTCCGATACGGCTCGGTGCGATCTCCTCGGCCCGAATCGGCGCTCCCACCGCATCAAACCGCGCGGGAGACTGAACCACCCCCGACCGCGCAGCCGGATACCGCATCAGCGCAACCGGAGCCCCGGCAACCTCTACCCAACTGCCGATCGGATACTCAATACGCCAGACAGGTTCGGGCGTTCGGTCCGGAGGGACGATGAAATACCACGGATCCACCGGCCGACGCCAGTGCGTCTGGTAGATTCCGAGGTGCAGGTGCGGAGGAGTGGTGATCGCGTTTCCGGTGTTCCCCACCGTTCCAATCACATCACCGGGGCCAACCAGATCACCCTGGTTCGCCAGCTGCTCGTCCAGATGGGCATAGTAGATCATCAGTTCGCGATCGCGATCGTGGAGCGTAATGATGTTGCCACCCAGGTTTCGCTCGCCCACCCGCATCACGGTTGAAGGTGAAATGGCCACCAGCGGCGTACCGCGCGGGGCAAAGATGTCGACGCCGTGATGAACACGCGCACCGCCCGCCCGCGAGTCACCAAAGAAACTCCAGATCCGTCGGCGGTCGGTTCCAACCACCGGCCACGCGAGCGAAGCATCTGCGGCAACGGTGACGGTGAGCTCGCCGCCCTCCATGAGGCGCGGCTGAATGCGCAGCAGATACCAGCCGGTCTCACGCGGCTCGAACGAGATCACCTCTTGGTCTTCGACAATCCACGAGAGAATCGGGTCAGGGAGACGCGGATTGGTGCGTATCAGCCGATCACCCGATTCGCCCTCAACAAGAAAAAGATCAACAAAGTATCCGCGCAGATCGGTATCAATGGTGACGTCGATTCGTTGCCCCAACGTAACGGCAAACTCGTATCCCACCGCGGGAGCGAGCAATGCATCAAGATAGACGGTCTCGGTGAATGGTGCGAGGGTCCGTTTCCCGTCCACAAAGGGCCGTGTCGATGCGTCGAGCCAACGTGCACCAACAGCCGAGCGATCAAGGCCGTGCAGGGTCAGTGCCCGCGCGTAACTGCGATGAGAATCAAAAGGCCCTGCACGCAGAAAGTCCGGCGGATCCTCGCGGCCGGCGAAAACCAGAACAAGAACTGCAAAGAGCCCTGCGACCAGAGCCACCATTACCATCGCGAGATGGCGTCGCCGCTGAGGCGTCATCCCAGAAGCCACTACGCGTCAAGATCCTTCAGTGAATGAGGTTTTCCGAGAACTTCCGACAGCAGGATTGCCCGTTTGAACTCGGGAAGAGTCCCGATTCGTCGCCACCCGCGGCCAAGCTGGTGCGGGACCGGTGGGGTCTTTTCTGCGCTGCTTGATGCGCCGAGATTTCCCGCGGCCGTTCGCATCTGCTGCGAACCCATGCCTCCCGGTGAGAGCGAAAGAGACCCACTCGCCGGCATCACGGATCGAACGACCACGTCGGGTGCCCGCGCCACAAATGGTTCCGCAGAAGGAGAAGGTCGAACCGGACGCTTCTTCGCAGCTTTTTCTGCGCGGAGTTTCGCCTGTTCCGCCTGTCGCTCCTGCTCCCGGGCGCGCTGCTCGGCTTCGTCGGGCAGGCCGAGCAACTCTCGCAGAACCGCCTCGATGCGGCTTGGCTTGCGGACTGCTGCGGGATCCCCGGCTGAAGAACGACCATCTTCCCGCGTACCCGTCTTCTTGAGCATCTGCTGCGCCTGCTCCTGGCGCCGATCTGTGTAGCCGCCGTCATCACCGCGGTGAATCCGGGTCGGCGCCTGGCGAACGCTCAGATCGCGCTCGCTGCGCCGTCGAGCAACCTCTGCTGCCGCTTCCCGACGTCCGTCAAGGTGCTCGTCGAGCTCGTCAGTCTCCGCAGGTGCGGTTTCCGCCGCGCTGCGCGCACCCTGCGATGCGCGCGCCGGCCGCTGCACGGTCGAGGTGCGGGACGGTTGTTGCGGAGTTGTGCCTCGGCGCTGTTCCTGCGCGCGCTTGCGCCGCGACAGCAGGATCCACAGGGGCGCCGCCACAAACGCAAACGTGATAATCAGGTTAATCAGCTCTTCAATCGCCGCCATCTCGACCGCCTTCATCCGGTCGAAGTCGACTTCGACCGGTTATCCTGTTCGTCGTCCTACTCACCCTTGTTGGGTGCACCCTGATCTTCGCCACTGATGCTGTTTCGCATATCGGTGTCGGCCTGGATGTTACGCAGCCGGTAGTAGTCCATGATGCCCAGGTTGCCGCTGCGGAACGCTTCTGCGATCGCCTTGGGAATCTCAGCCTCGGCCAGAACCACCTTGGCGCGGTTCTCCTGAACCTGTGCCTTCATTTCCTGCTCAAACGCCTGCGCTGCCGCACGACGCTTCTCGGCCTCTGCCTGGAAGCGGCGCTTGTCAGCTTCGGCCTGGTCGGCCTGCAGCTTCGCGCCAATATTCTCACCGACGTCGATGTCGGCGATGTCGATGGAAAGAATCTCGAACGCGGTGCCGGCGTCCAGCCCCTTCGCGAGAACACCCTTGGAGATGTTGTCGGGGTTCTCCATCACGACCTTGTAGGTCTCCGACGAACCGATGGTGGTGACAATGCCTTCGCCCACGCGAGCGATAATGGTTTCTTCACGCGCGCCACCAACCAGCCGTTCCAGGTTTGCCCGCACGGTGACCCGCGCCTTGACGCTGAGCTGGATTCCGTCTTTGGCCACAGCCTCGATCGCGCTCTTCCCCTTCTCCGGGTCAGGGCAGTCGATCACCTTGGGGTTGACGCTGGTCTTGACTGCATCAAGCACATCGCGCCCGGCGAGGTCGATGGCGGCTGCGCGCTGAAATCCCAGGGGGATATTCGCCTTGTTGGCGGCGACAAGCGCCATGCTCACCCGCTTGACGTTTCCAAGGGCGAGGTAGTGCGTTTCCAGCGCTTCGGTGTCCACGGGAATCCCGGCCTTCACCAGCATGATCCGCGAGTCCACGATGACGCCTGCGTTTACCTTCCGCAGCCACATACCAATGAGGCGCGCGGGACCCACCGGTGCTCCGGAGAGCAGGGCCCGAAACCAGAGTCCAAAAAACTTCATGAAGAGGAACAGCAGACTGAGTCCGACAATTCCAACGACAACGTAGAGAATGAGAATTTCCATGTTAACCCCTCTGATCCTCGGTTTGCGGCGGCACTACCACCGCCCTTCGTACCACAACGCGACTGCCCTCAACTCGGATCACCCGCACTGCGGCGTTTGCCTCAATATACTCTCCGGCGCTTACCACACTGTACTTCTTTCCGTTAAAGCGCGCCACCCCGGAAGGTCGCAGTGTGGTCAGTGCCAGCCCCTCGGTTCCGACCAGCCCCTCATACTCCTGCCCGGTGTAGGAGGTGTACCCACCCTCTGTGCTCTGCCCCGTGGAGAGAATGAGTCGCCGACCTACGGGCGTCCGCGGGAAGAGCTTGAATCCAGCAGCGACCGCAATCGGGACAATGATCATCGCCGAGAACAGCACGAGGGTCCCGTCAAACGGACCCCGATGTACAAAGGTCAGAATAATCGCCGTAAGAATGCTTCCGCCGCCGCCCAGAATGCCAACCAGGCCAAAGGCCGGCACGATGGTTTCTACCAGAATGGCAACCACTCCCAGCAGGATCAGCGCGTAGGGAACCCAGAGCGCCATGCTACGTCCTCCTCACCACGATGCGGTTGCCGTCGATGCGAATCACCTCCACCGCGGTTCCGCGATCGAGAAACTCTCCGTCGGCCTCCACCGTCACCAGCTCGCCGTCGATCTCTGCGGTACCCGAGGGGCGAAGCGTTGTCACCGCGATTCCGCCCTTGCCCAGATAGAGCGTAGAGACGTCGGCGCCCTGCACCGTGTATCCAAGCGAAGCGTCCGCCGTAGTCTGAAGCGACAGTCGCGTAAACGCAATCGAACGCTTCAGGGCGTACGCCGCGACCCCAAACGCCACAAAGGCGCCCACCGTGCTCGCGAGCACCATGAGCACGTTTCGCTGCAGCATCGCCCACTGCCAGTCAAAATCAGGGATGATGAAGTCCTGCTGCGACAGCACCAGCGACGAGATCACCAGTACAATCCCCGAGATGCCGGCCACGCCAAAGCCGGGAATGACCAGCACCTCAAGCAGCAGCAGAACCAGCCCGACCAGGAAGAGAATCAGCTCTACGGAGCCAACCTGCCCAAGCAGGAAGTTGCCGGTAAACAGAACGCTGAAGCAGAAGATTGCCACCGTGCCCGGCAATCCAAACCCGGGACTGGTCACCTCAAAGAACAGTGCGCCAAGTCCGACGATGATTAGCAGACTGGTAAAGGCGCCACCGGTAAGAAACGCAACCAGCCGATCCGCGGTGTCGCGTTCAAGAAACACCACCTGCCCGGCGTCGAGCGAGAGTTTTTCGTAGAGTGCATCGAACCCCTCGGGGGTGCCCGATGAGATCCCCAGGCGCGCCATCTCGCCGGCGGTGAGCGACAAGAGCTTGCCCGCCTCCGAGATGACCCGGCCCCGCTCGGTGGTTACGCCGTCCTGCGTGGCGCGGCGCTCGATGTCTTCGGCGTCGCTTACGCTCACTACCTGCAACTCGCCGTCAACAAAGATCTCGATCACCTCGGCCGAAGAATCAACCATGGCGACAGCAACGGCCACGGGGTAGCCGTTCTTCTCCGCGAGGGCCGCCATCTGGGTACGTACGGCGCTCACGGTTTTCTCGTCCGCTGCCTCCGCGCCGCCGGGCGATTGCAGTACAGGAGCGGCTGCTCCAATCGAGGTGCCTGGCGCCATGAAGATCTGATCGGTAGCCATGGCGATGAGGGCGCCGGCAGACCAGCTTACCCCGGTTCCCTCCGGACGTAACCTTACGTAGGCAACGGTGTGAAGATCGGACTGGGACCCGATCAGGTTGGCAATCTGCAGAGCGGAGTCGACGCGGCCCCCAAAGGTATCGATGTCAAAAATGACTGTTCCTGCGCCAAGCTCCCGCGCCCGGTCGATGCTGCGCCGCAGAAATACCACCAGTGGTGGATCGATATCGCCATGAATGGGAACCACCACCGCCTGCGCAGCCGGCTCCACTGCGCGGGTCTCGGCTTCTTGCGCCGGGAGCGACGAGATCAGCAGCAGCGTCCACAGAACCACCGCAACCGCCCGCCGTACACCAGAAATTGGGAAAAGTCGTCTCATTTGTACCCTGCTCGCATCCTTCTCCTGTAAGCTACGACCGCACTACCACTCTGTCAAGTGTGATCGTATCGGACAGGTGCGATCGTATCGAAACTGGCAGCCATCACGCCGCCTGCGATTTCAGGGAAAGGCGCTGGAATCACCGAGTGGCCACGTGGTATGCTCGCATCCACGGACAACTCAGGGGGACAACGGTGATCGGAAAGCCAAAACTCTTTCGCTATGTCATAGACATGCTGGACTCCGAGAGCGCAGAGGTCATCGCCAAGAGCCTGCGGGCACTGCCGGACATCTCTGGAGTGGCTGTCCACCCTAATCGGGGAACGGTGGAGATTCGCGCAAAACGCGACATGGAGGAGCAGGTCCGCATGGCGTGCGATATCGCCAAAGTACGATTTCGCACGCGAATGAAGGAGTGAATCAGGGCAGCAGTGAATCAGGGCACCGATCAGCGCGACGGGGAAGAGCCGGTGCTGATCCGTCCAAACCGCGGAAAGGTGCGCTGCTCCTCGGAAGTGTAGAGTTCGTGAATGGGCGACGGCTGCGGTACGTAGTCCCTGCTGATGCCGGGGCTCAGTTCCTTGCGCCAGGGCTGCTTCTCGTGGTGATCCTCGTAGGGGATGCGCTTCACAATCTCGAGTACACTTTTTCCGTTCTGCACGGTCTCACGGACCACGCCAAACTGTCCCTCGCCGACGTAGCAGATGCGCTCGTCTGGTCCAAGTGACTCCTGTTCGGTAAACTTGGCGACCACGCTCTCGATGCGCACCGGGTTGCCGGTGCGCGGATCGGCCACAGCTGAGTAGATATCATCGATGGGCTCGCCGGAGAGCGGACACGGCGGATACTCACGATGGGGGGGAGGATCGGGCATCCACGCTTTGTTGGGATCAATCTGAAGTTTTGCGGTTCGCCGCCCCCGTCCCTGCTTCCCCCCGCGGGACCGGTTGCGGCGCGATGATCGTTGCGCCATGCCCAAGAGTATACCCGATATCGGGGGGTGCAGGGCAAGCAGGAGGAACAGGTGATCAGAAACCATTCGGCGTTTCATGAGAAGGTGACGCTGAAATACCGGATCTACAACGCACTCTTCATGGGCCTGCCCTTCGCGGAGGTGGAATCCTCGGGCATGCTGTTGCCGCTCTTTGAGTCCTACTGCCGTGAGCGCCTTGCAGAGGGAATGCCGCCCCGACGCATCGTGGAAGGTTTCTTCTCGGCTCACGCGGGAAGCGGCGAGTTCCCGCAGATCGTTGACCGTCTCTTCCATTTTCTGCGCCTGGTCGAGCGGCAGGTGGTGCTCTTTGATGCGGTTGAGGACGCTGCCTTCCCCGACGTGCGAGATCTCAACGGCCCGGGAACACTGAAAGAGACGGTGGACCGCGTCGAGAGTGAAAACCGCACGGCGGAGTACCTCGCGCTGCTGGAGGACTACCGGATCCGCGTGGTGCTCACCGCCCACCCTACCCAGTTCTACCCCGATGCGGTGCTCTCCATCATCACCGACCTCGCGCAGGCGCTGCAGGAGAACAACCTCACCCGGATCTACGAGATTCTGCTGCAGATGGGTGGCACTCGATTCAAAAACCCCGAGAAACCCACCCCTCTCGACGAGGCGCGCAGTCTGCTCTGGTACCTGGAGCATATCTTCTACCCGGTTGCTCCGCAGGTTCACCGCCGGGTGTTGGGAAACCTGGTAGCCGATCCGCGTGAACGGGTCCGCATCGCTCCACGCGTCGAGCTCGGCTTCTGGCCGGGTGGCGATCGTGACGGCAATCCCTTTGTCACCTCCGACCTCACGCTCGAGATCGGTGCCCTGCTGCGCAGCACCATTCTCTCGCTCTACCTGAGCGACCTTCGTGCCCTGGCTCCCCGGCTCACCTTCGCCGGGGTCGCCGAGCAGGTTCATCAGATCCAACAGCGACTCGAGCGAACCATTCTGCCGGCGCCATCACTGCCCGCGGGCGAAATCAGTTCCCACCCCGTCGAGACCGACGCGCTCGTCTACCGAAGCGCCGATGAGTTTGCCGCCGACCTCGACGCCGTGCTCAACCGCATCATCACCCGCCACCACGGGCTCTACGCAGAGCAGGTTGAGCAGATCCTCGTGAAGGTGCGAACCTTTGGTTTTCACTTTGCCTCCATGGACATCCGTCAGGACTCGAGCGTTCACCGCCGCCTGGTTGCCGAGATTGTGCCCATCCTCTCCCCCATGCTGGACACCCCGCCGACAATCACCGACTACGAGGCGGCCTCAGACGAGGAGCGCTGCCTGCTGGTGCACCAACTGGCAAAGCTCTTTCCGCTGAAGGCCGGCATCACCGCTGCGCTTCCCGAGGGCATCAGCAGGGATACGCTGCGCTCGCTTGAGGCGGCCGCAGAGATTCAGCGGCGTAACGGTGAGCGAGGGGTGCACCGTTACATCATCAGCCACACTATGACGGCCGCCGACGTGCTCGAGGTGTGGCTGCTCGCCCAGTGCACGGGAAACGGGGGCGGGGATCTGAAGCTTGACATCGTACCGCTCTTTGAGAGCATCGTCGATCTGCAGAACGCTCCGCGCATCATGGACCGTCTCTACCGCGACCCCATCTACCGCGCGCATCTTGCCAACCGCGGAGACACCCAGACCATCATGGTGGGCTTTTCCGACGGCACCAAGGACGGCGGGTACGTCACCGCAAACTGGGAGATCTTCCGCGCCAAGCAGCGACTCACCCAGATCGCCCGCAGCGCCGGCATCCGCGTGGTCTTTTTTGACGGACGAGGCGGTCCTCCCGCCCGGGGGGGCGGCAACACCCATCTCTACTACCGTGCGCTCGGTCGAGAGATCGAGTCGCGGGAGATCCAGCTCACCATCCAGGGGCAGACCATCAGCTCCAAGTTTGGCACCGAGGACGTAGCGCGCTACAACCTTGAGCAGCTGATCAGCGCAGGCATCGAGAACGCCCTCTTCAGTGCCGACGGCCCCCAACTCTCGCCCGACGGCGTGGCGTTACTCGATCACCTCTCAGACCGAAGCCGCGCCGCCTACATGGATCTGCGCCGCCACCCGGACTTTCTGCCCTACCTCGAGCAGATGACACCACTGCGGTTCTACGGGCTGACCAATATCGGAAGCCGGCCAACCAGTCGCAACGCCGGTGCTCCCATCACGCTCGACAACCTTCGCGCGATTCCCTTTGTGGGCGCGTGGAGCCAGATGAAGCAGAACGTACCGGGCTACTTTGGATTTGGAAGCGGCCTCGACGAGCTCTTCGCCGAAGGAGAGGAGGAACGGCTGCGCCGGCTCTTCGCCCAGTCTCTTTTCTTTCGGACCATGGTCGAAAACGCAATGCAGAGTCTGAGTAAGACCAACTTCGATCTCACCGCCTTTCTCGGCGCGCATCCCCGCTTCGGCGAGTTCTGGGGCAGACTGTGCGATGAAGCGAGTCGAACCGGGGCGGCATTTGCACGCCTGAGCGAAGGGGGGCCCCATCCAACAGCCAACCCGTCGGCCCTCGATTCAATTCGCACGCGGGAGCAGATGATCCTCCCGGTTGTCGTCATCCAGCAGTATGCGCTCGCGATGCTACGCGAGAAGCAGTCCGCCGAGGTCGCAGCGGTCCTGGAGAAGCTGGTGATCAAGTCGCTCGCGCCGGCGGTAAATGCGAGCCGCAACGCGGTGTAGCTGTGTGTGATATCGCGGTATTGTGATATCGAGGTATAATGACGCAGGAGGTATGGCCATGATCGTCCGAGTGATTCGAGTTCACGTGAAGCCGGAATACATCGAGCAGTTTGAAACCGCGACGCGCGCAAACCACGAGGGTTCGCTCAGCGAGGAGGGCGTGCTCCGATTCGACGTGCTGCGGAACCCCGAGGGACGAGGGGAGTACCTGCTCTACGAGGTCTACGCCAATCATGCTGCCACCGAGACCCACAAGCAGACCTCGCACTACGCGGTATGGAAAGAAACGGTCGCTGAAATGATGGCCCGCCCCCGGGAGAGCGAGAGTTACGAGGTGGTTGCCCCCACCGGTCGCGCCGCGTGGAAGGTCAGCGAGGCTTGACCGGAAGTCGCATTCGGTAGATCGAGCGATGCTCGAAATTCCCGAGCGGTACGAAGAGGTCGGCGAGCCCCGGCGGTACCAGCCGGTGCACTTCCGAGGTGATCGTGAACGCCGACGGCGGGGTGAACTTCTGCCCCAGGTGGTGGATGAAGTTCACCGAGTCGGAGACGATGTGTCCGGTCTCACCCTTGTGCCGATAGACGGTGTTCCCCAGATGCAGCGCAAGGCGGAACGAGAGCGGGGTGTTGAGATGAAACGACTGCACGTTCTCGATCGGCCGGTTCAGCACCAACCGGATACAGGAGACCAGCGCCGGACAACTCTTGCCGTTGAACGGGAAGAGCACCAAGCCGCCGTAGTCGCGCCACATCCAGAGCCTGCCCTGGTATGGAGCCACTTCCCGCTCTACCAGCCGTGAGAACGCCTCCGACAGCGATGCGGTGAATCCAAGGCTCGTCTTCGCCTCGTAATCAACCACGTTGTCCAGCTCCGCGAAGAGCATCGCAAAGGTGTACTCGCGGTCGAGCTGCACCGAATCCCACGTATCTCCGGAGAGCTTGAAGCGCGTGGTGGAGGCAGGGCGCTTCTCGTTGCGCGAACCGTCACGGGACGGTTCGTCATGGCCAGGTGCGGGTTCCGGGTAGGCGTTCCGAACAAACGACACGACCTCGTCGATCCGCTTCACCGTGATGCCCGCGACAAACACCGATCGCCCGACGTAGTCTACCGCACCGGAACGAAACAGACCGGCGGGGTCCTCTACGCTGTTTCGCGCATCGATGATACAGAACGGTTTCCCGTTTGCCCGCGACAGGCGCTTGACAACGGCTGCGGCGTCGTTCGACCCGGTCAGGTCAACGTAAACAAGGCTCGGCGTGCCGTTGCGTCCGTTCTTGAGCCAACCGTCGAGGCCGTCAAGCGGCTCAAAGGCGAGCGCATATTTTCGGCTTCGCTCGATGGCATCAAAACAGGTTCGAGTCCGCGCGCTGTTGGTGTAGACAACGATCTCCATGGTTTCTCGTTTCCCTTCGCCTTATGTCTCGAACGTCACCGCGTAGCGGAAGCAGGCTGTGTCGCCGTCGGAACCAACGGAGACAAACCACGGCTCGATCAATGGATCGAGCGAATAGAAGACCGTGTCGGAGACGGTCAGGGAGTTTGGTTGAGTATGATGTGCCTCGATCTGATACACCTTCTTTATGGTGGCGCTCTGGATGTCTGAAACGTTGCTTCGATACTCGCTGGTACCGCTGTGGACCGCAAGACGAAGCCGCAGCGGCTCATCCAGAGGACACTGAAGCGCGTTGTAGAGCACCAGCTCGCTGAGTATTTCCATCCCGGAGAGCACCGCTGCGCTGTCTACCTCGTCGGTGAAGAACGCCGCCAGACCACCGTCACCCTCCCACGACCAGAGTCGTCCATTGCGCCGCTCGATCACGGCATGGATGATTTCGCGAAGATCGCCGTACGCTTTCATGACCACCGATTCATCGTACTCGCGCACCAGCCGCGAGTTTCCCACGATGTCGAAGCGCAGGAAGCCGAAGGTGTGCACGTCCCCGTCCCGGATGACGCCCCAGTTGCTGGTCTGCCGCCGACCTGACACCTCGACAAAGGCGTGGGTCTCCGCGTCGTAGACCATGCCCGCGTCCATCACCTCCGACACAATCTGATCAAGTCCGCGAATGGGGATTTTCCGTCCGACAAAGCCGTGCTGGTTCACCTCGATCAGCAGCGAAACAAAGACCAGAAAGTTGGAGGAAGCGATCATGTCTTCGACGATCTGGGCGGCGGCGTCGCGGTTGGGAACGGCGACCCCGTGAGGAAATCCACACCGCTCGTGCAGGTCGTACGATCCAACCACCCGCCGCGCCAACGCCACCATGGTCTTGATGTCCATGGATTGGGAGAGAGCCCGGATACATACGTTACGCAGTCGGGATCGGACTCGCATGCGGTTGCATGCTACCACAACGGAGTGAGTTGGGGAACAGATATGTGAATTGAGGAAACGACCCGCTTCAGCTGCGTTCAGGTTCCGGTCGAGCGGCGGACGCTGCCCACAATGCGCAACACCTCATCACCGGTCATCAGCCGCCCGGAGGCCTGAGAACCGCGGGTGTGCCCACGGTAGACCACCTCGCGCGCGGCGTACCGCGGACCGGGGGCCAGTCGATACATGACCCCGCCGGGAAGCTCAAACGCCTGCATCAGCAGGTAGGAGAACTGCCCGAAGCGAATCGGCTCGTCGGCGGCCGTTGGCTGAAGGCCCCACTGCGACCAGTCGGTTCGCGCGAAGAGCTCCGCCGGAGACTCCGTCTCATCCGCCATTCCTGCGGCGAGCAGGATGAAGTACGCAGCGTCGGCAAACGCCACCCGTTCCTGATCCAGCAGCCGGTCTACAGCTTCATTGGACTGCGCGAACAGCGGCGATGCCGCACCCAGAGCCAACACCATTACAGCCGCGAGAACCCGGAACAGCGTACGCATCGGCATCTCCTTGTCGAGCGCCCCAAGATAGCGAGCGACCCCGCACTGCGGGCACCGACGCATCTCTGGCTTTCGGTGTGAATATATCGCGCTTTTGGTGCTGCTGCAATCAACCAATGGCATAACTCACCAAAATTTGGCAGACTATGCACGGTCGGTGCATAGTTGTACCGCCAAAGGGGAAGGAGATGAAGAAAGGCAATTTGGTTCTCTTTGTAATTCCACTGGCGTTTGCCGCGCTGTTCACGCTGCTGAACGTGGTGGGTGCTCTGGACGTGCTTGAGCTTCGCCTCTACGATGCCCTTCTTCACGTCAAACCTCCGCTCCCCGAGCACGAGTCCATCGTGCTGCTTAATATCGATGACGACGCCATCGCCAACGTGGGCGTCTGGCCGTGGAGTCGCGATATCGTTGCCGACGGCCTCATCCTGATGCGTGAGTTTGACTCGGGCTACGCGATTCTTGATATCGAGTACGTCGAGCGGAGTCCACTCGGCGTCGACGGACCGCTGCTGCGTGAAGAGATCCCCGTGTTGTTTACCCGGGAGTTCTCCGGCATTCGGCAAAGCATTCTGGACCTCTTCGGTGCGCTGGCAAGCGGCGCGATCGGTCTCGCCGAGGCGGAAGACTTTGTCTTTGATCTGGTGGACATTACCGAGGAATCCAGCGAGCGCCTGCTCGACACTGTACGGCAGATTGCCCGCGACAACGACGAGTACTTCGGGCGGGCGGCGCGGTTTCACGGACTCACCTTCTTTACGGTAAACATGCTTCCCGAGACCGACCCGGTGATATCGCAGGAACTCATCGATTTCACCGCGGACCACTTTTCGCTTCCCAACGCCGACGAGCAGTTCATTGCCCGCTCGCCCTTTCGCAGCGCCGGCGGCATCCGCCCGGCCATCTTGCCGATGATCCGGCACGGCGCCGGTGCCGGCTTCCCCAACGTGGTCATCGACGGTGACGGCGTGCGTCGCCGCGTTGACATCCTGGTAGAGCACGACGGAGTGTATTACAAGCAGCTGGCCATGGCGCCGCTGCTGCACTGGCTCGACTTTCCACGCCTGGAAGTGACCGACCGAACCCTCACCATGGTGGACGCCCGCTTTCCCGACGGCGAGATACACACGGTTCGCATCCCCATGGTGGACGAGGGTCGACTGCTCATCAACTGGCCCCGCGCCACCTTTGACGACAGTTTCCGCCACTTCTCGTTCTGGGAGCTGACCCGCAACAAGCGCCTGGAAGACAATCTGCTGCACAACCTGCGCGAGATGGCCGACCTTGGGTATCTCTCCTTCTACGACGCCGAGTTTGACATCATCTCCGCCTTTGACTTTGCTGAGGAGGTGAGGGAAGAGGTGATGGCCGGCGGCGACCGCGATCTGATCGACGACTATCGCGAAGTGCGCAGGATGTTTTATGAAGAAACCGGACGCTTTCTGCACGGCGACGCCGAAGCGGCCATCGTCGATGAGGTCACGCGCATCCTGCAGGTTCCCGAACTGCCCGATGACCTGCGCGCGGAGTACGAGCCGCTGCTCGACGAGGTGCCGGCCCTCTTTGCGGCAACGCGCGAAATCTACGATGCGGTGGTAGCCTCGCGCGAGACCATCGCCCGCGAGATTCCCGGCTCGTTTGCCTTCATTGGGTATACCGGGACGGGCACCACCGATATCGGGGTCAACCCGTTTGAGTCACAGTACATGAACGTCGGAACGCACGCATCGGTGGCCAACACCATCCTGCAGCGCCAGTTTTTGCGACTGTTGCCGTCGTGGTACTCGGTGGTCTCCGCCTTTTTGTTTGCCCTTCTGGTCACCTTCTTTGTTCGCAGGCTGGAACCGCTCGGGGCCATCATCACGGGCGTGGTCATTCTGGTGGCCATCACCGCGGCGGGCGCCATCTTCTTCATCACAACCGGCGCCTACCTGCCCCTCATCACCCCGGCGCTTACCGTCTTCCTGAGCTTCCTGGTTCTGACGCTGATCAAGTTTCTGCAGACGGCACACGAACGCAGCTTCATCCGCAGTGCCTTTGGTCACTACCTCTCGGGGGACGTCATCAACGAGCTCCTCGACGATCCAAGCAAGCTCAAGCTCGGCGGCGAGAAGAAGCATCTCACCGCCTTCTTCACCGACGTAAAGGGCTTTTCCGGCATTTCGGAGCAGCTTGACCCAACCGACCTGGTGCGCCTGCTGAACAACTACCTCACCGAGATGAGCAACATCGTACTGGACCTCCGCGGCACCATCGACAAGTATGAAGGGGACGCCATCATCTCGTTCTTTGGCGCTCCGGTCTCCTATCCTGATCACGCCGAGCGGGCGTGCCGCGCCGCGGTGCTGATGAAGCGCGCCGAGGCAAAGCTCAACGAACAGGTGCTGGCGCAGAACCTGAGCCCCGCCCCGCTGCTCACCCGGATCGGCATCAACACCGGCGAGATGGTGGTGGGCAACATGGGCACCGCGCAGAAGATGGATTACACCATGATGGGCCACGCGGTGAACCTCGCCGCCCGCCTCGAGGGTGTGAACAAACAGTACGGCACCTGGCTCCTGGTCAGCGAATCAACCCGCAAGGAAGCCGGCGACAGCCTGATCTTCCGCATGATGGACCGGGTACGCGTGGTGGGGGTGAAGGAGCCGGTACGCCTCTTCGAGCTGGTGGAAGAAAAGGGCCATCTCGACGCGACGATGAAAGAGGTGCTCGAGATCTTCCACGACGGGCTCTCATCCTTCGAGCAGCGCGAATGGACCGCCGCGCAGAAGCGCTTCAAGGAGGCGCTGAAGGCACGCCCCGAAGACGGCCCCGCTCAGGTCTACCTCAAACGGTGCGCCGAGTTCATCAAGAAGACTCCACCCGCCGACTGGGACGGCGCATTCAACCTGACCACCAAGTAGGAGTGATGGGGCCCGGCTACGGAAGGAGCTCGCGGCATGCAGTACCGGTCACTCGGTGGCAACGGCCCCACCGTCTCGGTGGTGGGGCTTGGCACCTGGGCCCTCGGCGGTGACGCCTGGGGCCCGGCGCACGACGGGGAGTCCGAAGACGCAATCCGCGCCGCAATCGACGCGGGCGTGACCCTCATTGACACCGCGCCCGCCTACGGCGACGGCCGCGCCGAGGAAGTGGTGGGGCGTGCGATCGCCGGGCGCCGCGATGAGGTGGTACTTGCCACCAAGGTGGGAATCCGGCGTCACGGTCCCCATCACGTGGTGGACCTCAGCCCCCAGGCGGTCCGCCGTGAAATTGATGAGTCGCTGCGACGCCTCAACGTGGATACCATCGATCTCTACCAGATTCACTGGCCGGACAAGAAAACGCCCATCGAAGAGACCGTGGGAGCGCTCGCGCGACTGCACGAGGCGGGGAAATTTCGCTTCCTCGGCGTCTCCAACTTCAAGCCCGCCCTCCTGGAGCGCGCCCGCGCCGTCTTCCCCCTCACCTGCCTGCAGCTGCACTACTCACTGCTGAACCGCTCCGCGGAGTCACACACCCTTCCCGGGTGCGCCAAACACGGCGTGGGAACAATGGGCTACGGCTCGCTCGCGGGCGGCATCCTCACCGGCAAGTACCGCGAACTTCCCCACTTTGGTCCCGGCGACGCGCGCGGCGAGTTTTATCGCTTCTTCTGCGAGCCGGTCTGGAGCGCCGCGGGCCGGCTGCTCGAGACGCTGCGGGCCATTGCCCACGAGCGCACCCGGCCGGTCTCCCAGGTGGCGATCAACTGGGCTCGTCGCGTTCCGGTGGCAGGCGGCGGCGCCGTTGCTCCGGCCCGCGGTGGCGTTACCTGCGCCCTGGTGGGGGCGCGCACCGCGGCTCAGGCGCGCGAGAACGCTGCGGCGGGCGAGTGGGAGCTTTCGGGTGAGGAGCTGTCGCGCATCGAGCGCGCCTGGCGCGCGCAGATTGCGCCGCTGCGGTAGTCTACCGGGCGGCGCACCCGTTCAGCCGAGCGATTCCTTGCTCTTTTCGTCCAGCCGGATGTCCGAGATCACCATCGACTTGTCCACCGCCTTGCACATGTCGTAGACGGTCAGGGCGGCAACGCTCACCGCGGTGAGGGCCTCCATCTCGATGCCGGTCTTGTCGGTGCAGACCGCGGTGGCGCTGACGGCAACCCCTTCGGCCTGCAGCTCGAGGTCAACCGAGACCGCGTCAATGGAGATGTTGTGGCAGAGGGGGATGAGCTCTGCGGTGCGCTTTGCGGCCGTGATGCCGGCGATGCGCGCGGTGGCGAGCACGTCTCCCTTGGCGATGCTGTTCTCGCGGATCAGCGCAACGGTGGCCGGAGCGAGGCTGACCCGTCCCGATGCCCGCGCGGTCCGGCGAACCTTCGGCTTGGCCGAGACGTCCACCATGCGGGCCTTGCCCGAATCGTCCACGTGGCTCAGTGCCGCACTCATCCGCCGATCTCCATCATGGAACGGTTGGTACACGCCGCACCACGGCGCGGCTTGGCGAGGATGGTCTGCATCAGGCTCGCCTGAGCGTGCTCAAGGTCGACCTTCATTTCGTTGTTGGTGTGGAGGCAGGGCTTGAGAGTCCCGTCGGCCAGGAGGCGGATGCGGTTGCAGCTGTCGCACTTGGGCGGCCGCGAAAACTCGTAGTCGTCGCGCTTGGAGCCGTCCAGCGAATAGTGGTTGATGAGCTGCAGGCGTAGCCCCTTTTGGTCACAGAACGCTTCCATCCGACGGACTTCCTCGTCGCTGGTATCGTCGCTCACCACCATGTTGATCTTGATGGGAAAGCCCGCGGCAATGGCGGCGTCCACGCCACGCAGGGCGGCGGCCAGATCTCCCACGCGGGTGATGCGGCGGTAGCGCTCCGGGTCCAGGGTGTCTACGGAGATGTTGAGGCTGTGAAGCCCCGCCTCGCGAAGCGGCACGGCGTAGCGGTGCAGAAGCGAGCCGTTGGTGGTCATGGCGAGGTGCTCGAGGCCCTCGATTTCGGCGAGCATCCGTACCAGCGTGACGATGTCGCGGCGCACCAGGGGTTCTCCGCCGGTGAGTCGAACCTTGGTGATTCCGAGCGCAACGGCGGCGCGGGTCACCTCAGTGATGTCCTCAAAGCTCAGCATGTCCTTGTGGTGCTTCAGCGGCACCCCCTCGGCGGGCATGCAGTAGGTGCAGCGCACGTTGCAGTGGTCGGTCACCGAGATCCTGAGATAGGTGATCTCGCGGTCAAATCTGTCTAACATGAACGACACTCCCTTGTGCGATGTGGGTCTGGTCCAGTTCCATTCGTATCAGACAGTTTGCGTCGGCCACGCCGTTGATATGGTTGGAGCCTCGATAGGCGCACGGTTCCACCACTCCGTCTGCGATACGGGCCGGAAGATACTCGACGCGATCAGCGCTCCGCCGCGAGAGTTGCGTAGCCAACTCGCCCCGGTGGACGATGGGCTGGTGGGTGAGTCCCATCAGTCGATGGATCAGCGGCGCGACGAAGAGCTCGAAGAGCACGTAGGTGCTCGCGGGGTTGCCGGGAAGCCCAAAGACAAACCCGCGATCGGTGGTACCAAAGAGGGTGGGTTTGCCGGGTTTGATCCGAAGCTTGTGGAAACGCACCGTCACGCCGCACTCGGCGAGAACCTCGGGCACGTAGTCGTAGTCGCCCATGGAGACACCGCCGGAGAGCAGCAGCACGTCGCTCTCGGCGAGGGCTCGCGCGATAGTTTGGGTCATGACCGCGCGGTCGTCGCGGACGATGCCGTAGTCGGTGGTGAGGGCGCCTGCCCGGCGTGCCTGCGCGGAAAGGCTGAAACTGTTGCTGTTGTAGATCTGCCCGTCGGACAGCGGCTCGCCGGGCAGGCGGAGCTCGCTTCCCGTTGCAATGATGCCCACCATCGGGCGCACCGCCACCGAGACCGAGCCAATGCCCATCGCGGCGAGCACTGCGAGATCGGCCGGCCCCAGAACGCGCGGAGTCAAAAGGTCGCTGCCCGCGCGGGCGTTCTCGCCGCGGCGAATGACGTTGCCCAACGGTTCGGGCTCGGTGAGCCGCATCCAGCCCTCGTTCACCTCGGTGAACTCCACCCGCACGACCTTGCCGGTGCCGACGGGCACCCGAGCGCCGGTCATGATGCGGGCACACTCCCCGGGCTGCAGCTCCCCGGTTGCGCCGGTGGGGCCAGGTGCGGCGGCGCCGGGTACGTCGCCGGCGGCGATGGTCTCCACGATGCGGAAGCGCTCGCTCGCATCATCGGCACGAACGGCGAACCCGTCCATGGCAGCTTTATCGAAGGGTGGCGAGTCCATGGGCGCGGGAACCGCGCGAGGCAACGCTCGACCGGCGGCATCGGGCAACGGGACGGTTTCTTCGCGCGGAGCCGCAACGGAGAGGGAGTGCACTATCGACAGCGCTTCATCGGGATGAAGCGGAATTCGTTCGGTCATGAGCTTTTCGCCCCGGACGTGCGAAATGCACCGGGTGTGGCAGTATTGTAGGGCGAAAAAATCATCTTTGCAAGGTAAATCGGTAATACATAAGCGATTCCTTGGAATTCCCGGAGGTTTGGCGGCTCACGCGCCGCGACCGGACGGCAGGAGACGCCCTCCACGCTGCACCCAGTCCTGCATCGATCCGTCGTAGAGGCTCACCCGCTGGAACCCGGCCACACGTGCGGCAAAGTAGCACTGTGCCGCGAAGTAGCCGATGCGGCAGTAGAAGACCATCTCCCGCTCGAGGGTTCCGCCTACCCCCAGAAAGAGTTCGCGAAGCGCTTCGGCGGTTTGCAGTACCGGATACCGGCCTCCGGTGTAGGTGCGGTAGTAGGGGACGTTGACGCTGGTGGGAATGGCGCCGCCGGCAAAATCATCCGCTGAGAGGGTGTTGCAAAGCGACTTGGAGCCCTGCCCGATGCCGGTCAGCACTTCCGAGAAATCTGCTACGCGGCGATCGTCAATGCGGGCCACCACGGTTCCGAGGGTGGGAGCGGGCTCTTCGCGGGTCACAATCCCAATTTCGTCACGCCAGCCGTCGTACCCGCCGTCCAGGAGCTGCACCCGGGAGACGCCCAGCGCCTCCAGTGCCCAGAAAAGCCGTGCCGCGGAACAGCCTCCGCCCGCGTCGTAGACCACCACGCGGCTGTCGGCATTGATGCCCGCCCGCCGCAGCACGCGGGTGGAGTCCTCTGGAGTGGAGAGCATGTTGGAGACAGTCTCGCCGTTGTCCAGAATGATATCGCGCTCGAGCGCTGAAGGGGAAAGATGAACGGCACCAACGATGTGCCCTCGCTGGTAGTCCTGTTCGCCACGCGAATCCAGCACCACAAGGTCGGGGAGCGCGAGAATGTGAAAGAGCGATTCGGGACGGATCAGCAGCCCAGCGGATTCAGCCATTCTTCCGCGAGTATAGAAGCGCCCCGGCAGCGCTGTCAACGAAGAATGACCGGCCGGGAGAGATGGCGGTCGCAGCCCTACCGGAAGGTAAGCGAGTACTCGAGGCGGTCGCTGAGGGTAAGGAGGCGAACTATGGGGATGGAGAAGTGCACTGTATCTCCGTTGATTCTGCCGCCCTGCTGGGACACAACACGTCCATCAGGGCGGATGATCAACTCGATCATCGCGCCACGGATGATGTCGGCCACGGGAGTTTCCCGCTCGTATTCCTCAAACGCCCAGCTGAGAAAGGCAACGTAGTCGGGTTCCGTAACGGGCTGCTCGGGAGGGGGCAGCAGGATGTCCGCGACCATCGAGTCGGCGGCGGGGGAAAAGGCGATCAGCGCGCGAACGCTCTGCGGCGTCAGACGGAGGTGCAGAGTGCGCTCTTCACCGCGCTGCGAGAAGCGAAAGACGTCCCGGACCGCGGCGTCCTGTGCATCGAAGACCCGCGCAATATCGGCGTAACGAAACCGAAGCTCGAGCCGGTTGGGAACCGGCGTCCGCGCAGACAATAACTCCAGGCCGGGCTCAGCGGCAAACCGTGCCTCCAGTGCGGCAAGGTCGAATACCGGCATATCGGCCCCTCCGGCAAACCCCGAAAGGTCGGCGAGGTACTCCATGAGCACCCGATGCATCTCAACGGTAATGGTCGCCTCGCCCGCCCCCGTTCGAGAGAGGGTCATCTCCTGCCGCACGGAACAGGCCGAAAGTGCGAGCAGAAGGGATAGAAGGGCGAGCAGTGCAGCAACCGGCGCGCCCCGACGCGCGACAGACCGCAAGTTGCGCGGCCGGGCTGATTGGGTTGGGGGTTGGGATTTGGATGCGGTTTGCGTTTGCGTTCGCGGTTGGGTCGATTGGTTCTGGTATGCGCTCATGAGATGAGAGTGTATCGCAGGGCGGTGCGAAATACCACGGGCTTCGGCGCGGGACCGATCGCCCCTGCAGGGATCACCTGACGAAACGGCGAATTCACTTGCGTTTCGCCTGAAATTTAGCAGCGCTACTGCTAAATTTCAAGTGGATTGCAAGGGCGTTCGTACCCACACGGTACGTAAACGCGCGGTATTGCGTTGGGCGAATCCATGGACTACACTTCGCCGCGTGATACCACTCAACCCGCCGGCCGCATCGACGGCGTACACAATCCATCCCGTCTCCCCCGCCGACCGGACCGCCATCCGGGAGTTCTGTGCGGTCTCCAAACGGATCTACGCGGGTTCGCAGCACTGGGTTCCGTGGTTTGACCGCGGACTGAAGAAGGTGATCGCGCGGCGGCACAGCTTTTTTACCCACTCCGACGGCGACTGTTTTCTGATCCGGAGGGGCGCAGAGACGGTTGGCCGCTTTGCCCTTCTGGAGCCGAAACGCTTCAACGAGTACCGCGGCACCCGCGACGCGCGCTTCTATTTCTTTGACGTAGAGGATGACGCCGCGGCGGTGAGCGCTTTCATCGCGCACGCACGCAGCTGGGCGGCAAATCGGGGGCTCACGCGGCTGATTGGGCCGCAGGGGTTCTCCGGTTTCACCGGAGCGGGGATTCTGATCGACGGCTACGACCGGTCTGCTGCCATGACGATGATGAACTATCACCATCCCTACTACCGCAGCCTGATAGAATCGGTTGGCTTTACCAAGTACAAGGACTTTGTCTCGGCGGAGCTGGTGGCAGCAGCCTTCACGCCGTCAGAGAAGCAGCAGCGGGTGATGGACCTGGTCCGGCGCCGCAACCGCTTCACCGTTCCGGACCTTACCTCCAAGCAGCAGCTGCGGGAGGTGGCGCGCGAGGTGGGCCGGATCTACAACGAGTCGTGGGAAGATCACGAAGAGTTCGTCCCCATGACCGAGACGGAGCTTTCCGAACTGGTGGAAGACCTGATGCTGGTGAGCGATCCCGGACTGGTCAAGGTGATCAGGCGCGACGACGCCCTGGTGGGGTTCATCCTCGCCTTCCCCGACCTGACCCGAGCCCTGCAGCGCGCCGGCGGCCGACTCGGCCCCCTGCAACTGCTGGACATCCTCCGCGAGAAGCGGCGCACGCGGACCTTCATCATCAACGGGGTGGGCATCCTGCCCGAGTACCGAAACCAGGGCGGCACCGCCCTCCTCTTCTCCACCATCGAGACGGCGCTGCGAGACCGCGGCGTAATCACCGCCGAGATGACGCAGATCGCCGAGACCACCGAGCTGATGCTCGCCGCGATGCACGACCTTGGCGGCCGGGTCTACAAGACCCACCGCATCTACCAGATGCCGGTCTGACCGATGTTGGTCGCGCCTCAGTCCGTGCCGTACCGCACCGCGAGCTCCTCGTAGCGGCGGGCCTCTTCGGCGCGGCCGCGTTTCGCAGCCCCACGAGCATAGATGGAGCACTTGCGCGCCAGTTCCGCCCGCGCCAACTCTGCCCGCGCCATCTCGTTGTTTGACTGCCCGTCCCGGCCCGGTTCCGCGTCCACCAAAGCAAAATATCCCTCATCCACCAACCGCTGCAGCGCATCGATCCGGAATCGTTCGATCTGGCCGTACTTCTCGGAGAGCTGGTCGCCGTGGCCCGCGCGCTTGTCGATGAGGGGCTCATCCACGTATGCCACCTGATGCCGGGCGGTGAGGCGAAGCCAGAACTCGTAGTCCTCGGCCACCTCGAGGTCGGGACGGAAGCCGCCGAGCTCCTCGAACAACTCGCGACGCATCAGCACGGTGGAGGGGCCGATGGTGCATTTGTGCAGCGCGTCGGCGAAGACCCAGCCTTCGCGCGCATGCCGCTGCCCGGCCTGCGAGACCTCTCGTCCGTTTCGAAGCCACCGCTCGCGCGTGTGCACCAGCGGCCGGTCGGGAAACCGGCGCGCACACTCGAGCTGCCGGGCGAGCTTATGGGGGTACCAGAGATCGTCGGAGTCCAGGAAGGCGATCCACTCGCCCGCGGCACGCGCCACCCCCGCGTTCCGCACCGCCCCCGGCATGCCACAGTGGTCGATGCGATGGTAACGAACCGGCGGTGACGGCGTCATCGCGGTGAGCGCCGCCACCTCGGCCGGGCCAATGTCGGTGGAGCCGTCGTCGACCACAATCACCTCGAGCGCCGGCCGGGATTGCGCGAGAACGCTCTGCACTGCTTCGCACAGCAGAGAATAGCGGTTGTAGACGGGAATAATCACGGAAACACCGGGCTGCTTCATGCGCGCACAGTATCGCCAGAAATGCACAGGCTTGGGAACAGCAGAACAGGGGACCGCAGAAAGGATGTCGCCCGGTGCACCGGAAGATAGTATCTTCTGCGCATACACCCGCGCCCCACGGCGCACAGGAGGACCAAAACATGATCGAAGAAGGAACCAGGGCTCCCGCCTTCACCCTGAAGAACCAGGACGGAAACGACGTTTCGCTGTCCGATTTTGCCGGAAAGAAGGTGGTGATCTACTTCTATCCCAAGGACGACACCCCCGGCTGCACAAAGGAAGCGTGCAGCTTCCGCGACAACCACCAGGCCATCCTGGACAAGGGCGCGGTGATTCTGGGCGTCAGCGCAGACAAGGAATCGTCCCACACCAAGTTCCGCGAGAAGTACAGCCTTCCCTTCGACCTGCTGAGCGACCCGGAGAGGACCGTGATCAGAGCATACAACGCCTGGGGCACGCGCAGCATGTACGGCAAGCTCTTCGAGGGCATCCTGCGCTCCACGGTTGTGATTGACGAGACGGGCACGGTGATGAAGGTCTTCCCCAAGGTGAGCCCGGCGAAACACGGGGAAGAGGTGCTGGCGGTGCTTTAGGCGGCGGGCACCTGACCAAATTGCGGTGCGCCTGGGGGCGGGAACGCGGCGGCGGCTACTGCGGGAACGGAACCATGGCGTTCAGCTCAAGCGTCGGGTTGTCTGACGGACCGAGCGTGCGCTGGTACAGAACGCGGACGATCCGCGGAGTGGTGTGCAGATCCGTCTGGATGACGGTCAGTGTGAAGGTGTCGGTGTCGACCGCGCGCGCGGCTGCAACCAGCAGCACCGCCGGATCATCAAGCCGATACGGCGTGTCGTAGTCGAACTCTGCGGAGACAAATACTGCCAACCCCGGAGCGATTTCCGGCGCGGCATCGAGATCACCAACGCCTTCGATCTCCGCCATCGGAGAACCCGGCACAAACTCCCCCTCCACCCGAACGGTAATCTGGTAGCGCAGCTCCTTGATCGGGGCGTCGAAATCGCAGGCGACGAGGAACAGCAACGTCACGAGCGCGACGGTGAGGAGGCGGAACTCGCTGCGACCGGTCATTTCACCACCATCACTTTGCGGTACTCGTCGATGTCCGGGCCTCGGACGCGGATGAAGTATATGCCACGGGCGACAATACGGCCCTGGCGGTTGGTGCCGTCCCAGCTGGTGGAGTGTTCGCCGGCCTCCTGGCGGCCGCGGTGGATCACGTCGATGAGATCACCGGCGAGGTTGAAAACGTTGATGCTGACGGTTCCCGCGCGCGCGAGTTCGTAGTGCAGGAAGACGCGCTCGCCGTTCTCCGGATTGATCACGTTGTTCAGAATGCTCACCGACCCGCGCTGGCGGAAGACCTCGGCCACCCCGAACGAGAAGGGGCGCACGTTGCGGAACCAGGTGGGCGAGTTGGGGCTGAAGACGCGCGCGGCGTAGAGCGGGGGAGGTCCAGGCTGGATTCGCGGAAAGAAGCCGAGCGTGACGCCGTTGCGCACGGGACCGGTCGGCGGAATGGTGAACTCGGCGAGATTCCCGGCTACCACCGGGGCACCCGATGTGACCGGCCCCGCGGTGCGCGGGAACGGTACGATTCCGCTGAAGTCGGTCTCGGCAAAGGTCGGCAACCAGAGACCGTTGTTCACAAAGGACGCGGGGACGTCGGAGTCGTACACTATGCTATCAGGAACCAGAGCAGGCGTCTGCGCGAAGAGCTGCAACAGAATCTCCCGTGGCTGCAGGTATGCAGTCCCGTCGAAGTCGCGAATGAGGCCTATGCCTCCGCGTGTGGCGTCGCGTTCGAGGTCGATCTCGCGGGCGAAGACGGGGGTCAGCTCCTGGGCGTCGGGAGGCACCAGAAAGAGGTCGGAAACGCGGTGGGTAGCCCGCGCCGGCAAAACGGGGTTTCCCTCGACGTCATTCCCGGTAACCGAAATACCGGGGCCGCCCAGAATATCGGCGGTGGTGAGTGGGACCGGAAGTGTGAGCACGACATCCTGATCGGCAACGCCTCCGGCAGCGTTCGCTGCGGCAACCGGAACGGCGTTGTACTGAAAAGCGGCTCCGGGGACCGGTTCCGAGAGATGCACGTATACCTGATTCCTCCCGGGAACCGCCAGGGTGTATCCGATCACCGGTGGAGCCGCGTCGTCAGGCAGCACCCAGAACTCGCCGTCGATCTCTACGGTGTTCAAGCCAGGAACCGACTCGTCGATCAACACGATGCGGGTACTCGTTGCGGAGTCGGCGAGGGTGTCGTTCTGTTCGATCCTCCAAAGTGGCCTGGCGTCGGTATCCAGAAAAGGCTGTGGTTCAAGGACCACGTGAAACTCGTCAGGCGGCCCGTCGGTGGTATACCCCACGACGGTGTAGCCTTGAACCACCACGCGAAACTCGTTGGGAGGTGTGCCGAAATTGTAGTTCAACGGGCCCGCGGTCACAACCGCGATCCGATTGATCTTTCCGGTCCCATCCGTGTCCAGCGTGCGGGCGGAGAAGACCGGAAGATCGGAGCGCCAGTTCGTGGTGGCGTACAGCGCGATTGTTCCCGGCGGCAGAACAATCACGAACTCTGCGAAACTCCAGCGGACCACAATATCATCGATTTCGAGCAGCGCGCCGGGTTGGAGAATCAGTGTCCATTGTCTCGGGTCAGCAGTCGAACCTATCGCGTCGGGAAACGGCGGTGGACCGGGAGGATCCGGTGGGCCTCCGGGATCGGGTGAGGCGGTCAACGTAACGTCGTTACCTGGCGAACCATTCGCCCGAAACCGCCCGGTGGGGTTGATGGTGATCTCGGTTCCGGCGGTAATCGCCAACGTGCCTCCGGGCACCTCGTATCGCAATCGCTGGAAGGTGGTATCACCGTCTAGGACCGCAGTCCCGCCGGACGCCCGCGTGAAGATGACTTCGTTGGTGCCGCCGCCGGAAATGAAGGTGCCGGTATTGGTCCAGCTGCCCCCCAGCGAGATGTTCGATCCGGCGGCCGAAGCGTCGATCGTTCCAATTCCAACGACGGCGATGCTCCCTGCGCTGCCGTCAATCGTTGGAAGCAGAAGATCATTCCCCGCAAGAACCAGCGTGCCGGAGGTTACGGAGAGGTCACCATGAACCGTTGTATCGGCGTTCAAGGTAGCGGTCGTCGCGGTCTTTGTCACTTCCAAGTTGAAAAACGGGCCCA